>CAJMLQ010000055.1 GCA_905214265.1 uncultured bacterium | reverse complement strand
TATTATATCACATTGGGCACTATCTCGCTCCTTTTTCTGTGCGGTGTTGCCTTAAGAGATTTCTGGAAAATGATTTTGCCGACAGCGCCGTGCATCTGCCCGCAGTTGACCGGGAGGGGCAGGCGGTCCATTTCGGATTTGCCAGCTTTGACCACTACTTCTCTTCGGTTTTTGCCTGCGAGGGTGGGACGGTAGAGTACCGGCATTTCCTGGATGGAAGAAAGCTCCCAGCGGGGAGGACGCTTTGCTCAGATTGGATGCAGCTTTCGTTTTACGGTGACCTGACGGCCGGCCTGCCGGAATACGCCCGCCTGATCCACGATTTTAACCGGTTTCCAAACCGCCGCACCAAGGCCCCCACCGGCTTTTGCTCTTGGTATTACTACATGGACAACATCGACGAACGCATGGTATATGAGAACCTTGCCAAATGCGATGAGATCCGCGGCCGTGTACCGCTGGAGGTCTTTCAGATTGATGCAGGCTGGTCGTCCGGCAATCATAATGGAGAGGAAAACAGGACCTGCTTCGCCAGGGGGATGAAGTTTTATGCGGATTTGATCTGTGAGCATGGGTACACTCCGGGCATTTGGCTATCGCCGTTCAATTTTGACAAGGACAGCAGCATCGTGCGGGAGCATTCGGACTGGTTTGTCCACACGCCATCCGGGAGCTTGGCGGAATCGAAAAACTGCTGTATGCTGGACGTCACCCATCCGGGCGCAAAGCAGTATGTGCGCGAACTGTACCATCGGCTTACCTGGGACTGGGGCTACCGCTATCTGAAAATCGATATTGTCAGCGAATATATGACTGCGGGCGTGTACCATGACCCGGAGGCAGGTGCCCTGCAGAATCTGCGGGAGTACTTTCGATTAGTGCGGGAAGCGGCGCATCCGGATACGTATATCCTTGGCTGCACCTGTCCGATCTTCGAGACCGCGGAGTTCGTGGATGGCATGCGTATTTCCGTAGATATCTTTGAACGCTGGGAATCCGTTATCAAAGCGTATAATCTGATCTTCAAGCGCTATTTTATGAACCGCACGCTGTTTATATCGGACCCGGACTGCCTCATGATCCGCAGGGCAGAGAATGAGGACGGTGACTGCCGCAGGTACTGTTCGCGCACCGAGGAAGAGATCCACACCTTTTTGGTGGCGATGTACGCAGCAGGCGGATCCCTGTTCCTTTCAGATAAGCTGCCGCTGATGGATGACCGGCAAATCGATCTGTATGCACGGCTGCTGCCCATAGGTGATCGCGTGGGCGTTCCGACAGACCTGCTGGATTCCTATATTCCCGGCGTGATCGAGTGCGGCAGCAGCGGCGGAGTCCGCAGGGTAGCGCTCATCAACTGGGGCGAACGGGAGCGGACCTTCCGCATCTTGACCGATGGCAGGTGCCTGGCATGGGAACACTTCACGGATGAAGAATTCGGTATCCATGACGGTGTGTATGAGACGTCCCTTGCGCCTCATTGCGCCCAGCTTGTGTGTCTGAAGAGCTGTGGACAGTAGGAATCCTACGGTCAGCTGCTGAAGAACTGTTCCTCACACCAGGCGCAGAGAGCGTGGTAGACTGGAAGGTGCAGCTCCTGTATCCGGGCGGTCTCCCGCTCCGGCACGTGGATAGCCGCGTCGGCAAGGCGGTCCAGCAGACAGGGCCCTTCCCCGGTCAGGGCGATGATTTTCAGGCCCCGGAATTTGGCGATGCGGGCGGCGTTTACAACATTCTCGGAATTTCCAGAGGTGCTGATGGTCAAGAGAACGTCTCCCTTCCGGCCATAACCGTAGACCATCTGGCCATAGGCCATGGAGGCGGAGATGTCATTGGCGCAAGCGGTGAAAAGGGCGGTCTGGTCCGGGAGAGAGATGGCGGGAAGTGCACCCTGGAGTTCGTTGGCTAGGGCTTCGCCGCAGTCCGGGAACCATTCCAGCAGACGCTGCCGTTCCTCCGGCGGGATAGGGCGGCGGAGGCGGAAGCCCTTCATCAGCTCTCCGACGATGTGGCCGCTGTCAGCGCTGCTTCCTCCGTTGCCGCAGACCAGGAGCTTGCCGCCGGACTGGAAGCACTGCAGGAGCAGCCAGGCGGCTTGTTCCAGGGATTCCCTGCAGGGGGACAGGAGGGGATGGCGGCGGTACAGTTCTTCAAACATCTGCGGTAGCTCCTTTCGCAACGGCGATGGACAGGGCGGCAATGTCACCGATCTCGTTGCCCAGGGCTGCGGGGACGATCTGCACAGCCGCCAGGGAGGACGGAAGCGCCTCCCGCCGCAGAACCTCCTCCATTGCCGGACGAAGGAGAGCTTCTGACCGCTGGAAGATGCTCCCGATGACAATGCGCTCCGGGTTCAGCAGATCGATGAGAACAGCCAGCCCGGCCCCCAGCTTTTCCCCACAGGCCCGGTAGACGGCGAGGGCGGTCGGATCGCCCGCCTCCGCCGCTTGGGCGGTGCTTTTAGCGGTGATGCCGTCCAGCTCCGCAATGGAGCGGCAGTAGGCGGTGGACTTTCCTTGCTGGAGCTGCTCCAGGGCGGCGATTCGGGCCAGCTGGGCGATGCCTCCGCCGCTGGCGAAGCCCTCGAAGGAGCCTGCCTTGCCGTACCCCACCGGTCCGGTCCGCTCCATCCGCAGGTGGCCGATCTCCCCGGCATTGCCGCAGACACCGGAATAGAGCCGCCCGTCCAGGATCAACCCGGCGCCCATGCCGGTACCGAAGGTCAGAAACACCATGCTGCGGGTTCCGCGGCCCGCGCCGAACTGCCATTCCGCCAGAGCACAGGCGTTGGCGTCGTTGCAGAGCCAGGCAGGAATCTTAAACCGCTCCTGGATCATGCGGACGATCTCCACCTGGTCCCAGCCGGGAAGGTTGGGAGGGGAGAGGATCACGCCGGAGGCCTCATCCAGCGGTCCGCCGCAGGATATGCCGGCGGCACAGGCATGCTCCGGAAATTGTTCCGCTGCCTGGAAAAGCTTTTCCAGGGTTGCGGCAGGGCCCTCTGTGGGAAAGACCTCCTTGTGGAGCACACGGCCTTCCCGGTTCCCCAGTACCACGGCGCATTTGGTGCCGCCAATGTCAAATCCAAGATAATTCACTGCAATTCCTCCTCAAGTGTGCGGAGCTTTTCCAGCCAGCCCCGGTATTTTCCAAACGAAAAGGGCGGCATTCCGCAAAGATAGTGGTTGAAGCCCCTTTGGCCGTTGGCGGTCCATTGTAGCAGCAGCATCCGCTGTTCCGAATAGAGCATCCGGATCCGAGTGATAGGCGTGGTCCGGTTGGGAGCGGCGGAAAAGGCACCTTCCCAGTAAAGCCGGCCGGTTTCGATGTCCGTGACTCGGCAGCTGCCCGTTACCGGCTGGAGGGTATCGTTAGCCGCCAGCAGAGTGTAGTGCCAGTCTCGCATCTCGTCCATCAGCAGGGCAAAGGGCGCCTGGGCCCGCCGGATATAGGAATAGGCCAGCTTTTTGCGGAAGAAATAGTCCACCACCGCGTCGGACATCTGGGGCCAGCCGTCCAACAGATTCCACCAGAGGATGCCGCTTTTTTCCGGGCGTCCTGCGCGGATCCGTTCGATAAAATACTTTTTGGCCTCTGCCTGAGAGATCTGGGACGCCAGCGAGAATTCCTCGAGGGTTTCCGGCTTAAAGGCGAAGAGCTGGCGGATTTGATCGGCCATAAGGCGGACCCGGGCGTCGTTTCCGTGCTGGTCGGAGGAATGGAGGGTCCACTGCTCGTTATCCCAGGGCCAGACGCAGTCCCCGTCTACGATCTGCCGGACAGATTCCGGGGAGGGACAGCCGTGATAGCCGGTCTCGCTGACGAAACAGGCCCGGGACTGGGCATAGAAGGCAGCCTTGTAGTAATCCCTTGCACCCCAGAGATGGCGCTCTGGCAGCAGATCCTTTCCCTGCTGGAGCGCGGCAAAATTCCTGCTGGAAATATAGGGGGAACTGGCCAGGTAGGGGCGGAAGGGGTCATGCTGGACCAGCAGACGGGGGATCAGCTCCCGGGTGATGCGGTTGGCGGAGGGGTCGATGCCGCTGGAGTTCAGGGCTTCGTCAATTTCGTTGTCGCCGGCCCAGAGGACGATGGAAGGGTGATGGCGCAGGGTACGGATGACGTAGGTAAACTCCGTTTCCATGTTGGCCAGAAGCGTTTCATCCAGAGGGCAGGTCTGGCACGCCATCATAAAATCCTGCCAGATCATGATGCCGTGGCGGTCGCAGTAGTCGTAAAATTCCTCCTGCTCATAGACGCCGCCGCCCCAGACCCGCAGCATGTTGCAGCCGATATCCGAAACCAGAGCCAGCGCCTGTGCATAACGTTTCCGGTCCCGGCTGTGGTAGGCGTCCAGGGGAACCCAGTTGCTCCCCCGGCACATGATGTCTTCTCCGTTGATCTCAAATTGGAAACAGGGATGCTCCGCGTCCAGGGATTCTGTGCGTTTGAGCCGCAGGCTGCGCAGGCCAACGACCAGTTCTTTCCGGGCGGCGACGGTGTCGCCGTCCAGCAGTTCGGCTACAGCGTCGTAGACGTTGGGTTCACCGTATCCGAAGGGCCACCACAGCTTGGGATTGCGGATGGAACAGGAGACCCGGGCAGCCTTCTGCCGCCGCAGGGGATAAACGACCTCAAAGGAGGAGTCTTCCCCGCAGCGGCCGGTGATCCGGACGGAGAGGCTTCCATCAAGCAGCTTCTCCGGCGGAGCAGAAACACTGAAGAAAAACTGCAGATCCGGCTCCATGGCCGGGCTGAAATGGGCGAAATACCCCAGTTCCTCAAACGCATAAGCCGTCCGCACCACCAGTCTGACGCTTTTCCAGAGCCCGGCGGTTACCGCTCGGGGAAAAATATCCCATCCAAAGGCGTGGGCGGGCTTGCGCAGGGAGATGCCGCCTCCGCTGTGCCAGCCGCAGAGCAGGTACTGGGTGTAGGGCTGGCGCAGCTGCTCCAGCAGGGCGGAGCGGATGTGCACCCAAAGGACATTCCGGCCCCCGGGGATCAGTTTATCCGAAACTTCGAACTCGTGGGGGATAAAGGCGTTCTCCGAAATCCCCAGCCGCTGGTCATTGAGGATGTAGTCCGCCAGGCAGTCCACCCCTTCGAATCGGAGAAACAGCCGCTCTCCCGGCACGGCAGGGGGCGTGTCAAATTCTGTCCGGTACCACCAGCCATAGGTTTCGTATGCTTCGGCCCGGCAGGGGTTCATCCCTCGATACAGGTCCGCGGGCAAAAGACCCGCCCGGGAAAGGTCAATCTCCACGTTGCCTGGCACAGTCGCGGGGATGCAGGGAACCCCTAGGCTTTTCAGTTCCTCGGGACTGGAAGGAGCGCCTTCCAGCTCGTTGGCATAAAATAGGCTCCACTGTCCGTCCAACAAAAATTCTCGTTCCATCCGCTTCCCTCCTTTCACTATTGCTTCCTCTATTATAAGGCGTAAAGAGAAAAAACACCTTCCAAAAAGGCGGAAAAACTTGCAATATTTCCGATAAATCTTGAATTTTGCATATTTTTTTGCTATCATGAAGAAAAACGGAAGGAGGGATGCCGGTGGGAAAGAGGAAAGGTCTCCCGCCGCTGTATACGCGGGAGGCCTATATCGGGCCCGGAGAGGCGCTGTTCGCCTCCCTGCGGTTTTTGGACCGGAACTTTGAGCTTCACACCCACGATTTCTTTGAGATGGAGTGTATTCTGTCCGGCAGGGGGACCCACCTGCTCAATGGGACGGAGCATCCTCTTTCCGCCGGGTCCATCTATCTGCTGACTCCGGCGGATGTTCACGCCGTACAAGTGGAGGAGCCCTTGCGGTATTATGGGGTGATGTTTTCCGAGGAGCTATTCAGCGGCAACGTGTTGGGCGATCGGCTTCTTTCCTGTCGGGGTGTTCAGCTGGAGCTGAGCGGAGAGGAGCAGGCGCGGCTGTACCCGCTGTGTTCGCAGCTGGCGGAGGAGACGGCGGGGAGAAAGGAACTGGCTGTGGCGTATCAGCAGAGCCTGATGCAGTGCATACTGATCACACTTCTCCGAAAAATTTTTCCCAGCGGGCAGGAAGACCAAAACATTCGGGGGTTTCGTGGGGCGCTGCTTTATGTACACCGGCATTTCCGGGAGGATCTGACTCTGGAGGAGGCGGCAGCCGCGGTGGGACTCAGTCCGCATTACTTTTCCGAACTCTTCCGGAAGTCAGCCGGACGGACCTTCTCCGAATATGTCTGTGCCCTGCGGGCCCAGTATGCCCGGAACCTGCTGGTGTCCGGCGACCGGCCGGTCACGGACATCTGTTACGCCAGCGGATTTGGTTCCTTTTCCAGCTTTTCCAGGGCTTTTCAGAAACAATACGGCATGACGCCGGTGCAGGTGCGAAAGACCGGCGCAGACTTGTAAAAAGGCCAGCGCGCCCGAATGCAGGATGCGCTGGTTTTTGTATCAAGAAAACCATCCGCTAGGCGGGTGGTTCTAAAAAAGCCTAATGGCGATAATGAAGACAAAAGAACTCTTTTTGTTGCATAATAAAGGTTGCGGTCTGGCAACTGCAACGAACAACAAAAGGAGGTCATTCGAGATGCATGACAAGAATAGCTTAACACATACGACATGGAATTGGAAATATCATATCGTGTTTGCCCTCAAATATCGGAGGAAGGCCTTTTACGGTGAAAAGCGGTTGGAAATAGGGGAAATACGAAGGATGCTATGCGATTGGAAGAAGGAGCGGATCGTAGAAGCGGAGGTGTGCCCAGATTATGTGCATATTTTCCCTATCGCACTCTGCAAGGGGCAAAGAGGCAATAGAAAAAAGAAACGGTTTTAATATTTTCCATACAAAATTCAAGAAACCTTGTGCCTTTCTTTGCGAAAAGTGGTATAATGATTGCGTATAAAGAAGCAGAGCGCAGAACGGTGGAGGCGGCAGCATAAATCCGTGGAATGCGATCACCATTATGGAGATCCAGGAGGTTTTTACCGTGCTGGTCCTGAAAGGGAGCGTGCGGGAAATGGCCGTTCGGAAAAGTTGCGGTCTGTCTTTCTGCTGAGCGGCAGTTACGCCTCCGTCGCGGCGGTGGCCGAGAGCTGCGGGTTCGGGAGCGTGTATCACTTTTGCCGTGCCTTTAAGCAGCACACGGGCTGTTCGCCTACGGAGTATAACCGGCAGAACAGACGGTTGGAGATCTAAAAATACTTAGGAGGAGCAAAATCATGAAACTGGCTTATTCGACTCTTGGCTGTCCCGAGTGGGACTTTGAAACCATCGTCTCCCGGGCGGCGGAAATGGGTTTTGGGGCTGTGGAAATCCGGGGGATCGGACAGGAGCTGCAGACAGAGAAACTGCCTTGCTTCCTGCCGGAAAACCGGAAACGGACACGGGAGCGGCTCAAGGAAAACGGGATTTCTATTTGCTGCATCGGGACCTCTTGCTGCTTTCACAATCCAGAGGCTCTCCCTGCTGCACTTGAGGAGGGGAAGCGGGCGCTGGACATCTGCGCAGAATGGGGGATCCCCGCTATCCGGGTATTTGGCGACCGTCTTCCGCCGGAGGAGACCCCAGCTGCCGTTGTGAAGCGGGCTGCCGGGGCCATCCGAGAATTGTGTAGCCATGCGGCAAGTTCCGGAAATCCGGCCCGGGTGTTGCTGGAGATCCACGGGGACTTCTGCACGCCGGAAATCCTCGTCCAATTGGGCGGACAACTCGCCGATTGTCCCAATTTCGGATGGCTCTGGGACATTGAGCACGGATATCAAGCTGAGCAAGGCTTTTTCCCTCTGTATCAGGCAGTCCGGGACCGACTGGTCCATGTTCACATCAAGGATTGCCGGGGTGGGACAACTGCAGTACTGCCGGGGACGGGAGAGCTTCCCATTGAAGCGATTGTCCGTCGACTGTTGGAGGACGGTTACGGCGGCTGGTTTTCCTTTGAGTGGGAGAAGCGCTGGCAGCCGGACATCCCGGAACCGGAAACAGCGTTTCCGGCGTATGTGCGGTTTATGAGAAGAATTGCCGGGAATTAGGAGGAAGCTTTTCCTTACCGTGTGAATTTTTTGGGCAGCCTGGATTTGCCGGTTTTGGTTCATTGACAGCTCGGATGGGAACTGCTACAATAGAAGCCAAAAGGAGGATTCTGCATGAAAAAGAAAATCGCGGTGCTGGCGGTTCTGCTGGGCGCAGTTTCCATCGCGCTGATGGTTGGTCTCATGACGGCCGGCGCGGAGACGAAACCGGAAGAACTGTCACGGCCGGAGGGTTCCCTGCCGGCAGAAAGCTCCGTTCCGGCTGGCGGCATATCGGAACCGGAAGAGGAGCCAGTGCAGGAAGCGCCTGTCCCGGCGGATTACAGCGGCTGGCGGCAGTGGTCCGACGGCAGCTGGTCCTATTACCGCACGGGACAGAGAGTCACCGGCTGGCTTCAACAGGGCGGAAGCTGGTACCTTCTGGATGCGGACGGAATCATGCAGACCGGCTGGCAGTGGCAGCAGGGCGCATGGTACTTCCTGGGCAGCAGCGGCGCCATGTGCACCGGCTGGGTGAAAGACGGGGGAAACTGGTATTTCCTGGACACGTCCGGCGTGATGCTGACTGGCTTTGTCCACGACGGGAAGGACTGGTATTATCTGGGTGATTCCGGCGCCTGGGTAGAGAACTACACCGACGCGGAGGTCACCTCCGGCGGGCGGAAGATCCGAATCGTCAACGGCGTGGCTTATGTGGACGGGATCCTCATCGCCAATAAGAAGTACCCCCTGCCGCGGGACTACGCGCCGGGGCAGCTCACCAGCGAGGTGCAGGACGCGCTGGCCGTGATGCAGCAGGCAGCGGCAAAAGACGGGCTGGATCTTTACGTCGTGTCGGGGTACCGTTCCTACGATTATCAGGCGCAGCTCTATCAAAACTACTGCAACCGGGACGGTCAGGCTGCCGCTGACCGGTATTCCGCACGGCCGGGGTACTCCGAGCATCAGACAGGGCTGGCTTTTGATCTCAACAGCACCAGCAACTCCTTTGCGGGAACGGCGGAGGCAAAATGGCTGGCGGTACATGCCCATGAGTACGGGTTTATCATCCGGTATCCCAAAGGGAAGGAAAGCGTCACCGGTTATCAATACGAGCCGTGGCATCTGCGGTATCTGGGGACCGAAACGGCAAAGGCGGTATATGACAGCGGACTCTGCCTGGAGGAATACCTGGGGATTTCGTCGTACTATACCAAATGACCGGTAAGAATCCAATGGGATGGGGCTTCTCTCCATCCCATCTTGTTTTTCTGAAAAAGGGTGTTGAAAATCAGGCGGGAGGCGTTGACTTCTTCCGCCCGCCCATCTATAATAGAACCATCTGCAAAAAAGGAGCGTGCCGGAATGAATTGGGCGGAAGTCCGTGTACAAACGACACCGGAGGGCATCGAGATCCTGACGGGATTTCTGATGGCTCACGGAGTAAATGGCGTCATGATCGAGGACGCCGGAGATTTCAACCGTTTTCTCAATGATACTACCATTCACTGGGATTACGTGGATGAAGAACTGATGAAAATGGCACATTGCGATACGGCAGTGAAGTTTTATCTGCCAGACAACCCTCAGGGCTTCGAGACACTGAACCAGGTCCGGACGGATCTGGAGAACCTTCAGGCAGAGCAGGAGATCGACCTAGGTAAGCTTTCCGTGACCGTTTCCTATCAGGAAGAGGAAAACTGGGAGACAGCCTGGAAAAAGTACTACCGGCCCATCGTGGTCAGCGACACTTTGGCCGTAGTCCCGGAATGGGAGAGTTTCGCCCCCAAGGACGGACAGACCGTGCTCCGGATGGACCCGGGAATGGCCTTCGGCAGCGGAAGCCACGACACGACCCGGCTTTGCCTGACGTTCTTGGACCGGGAAAAGCCGGAAGGACTGCGGGTGCTGGACATGGGCTGCGGGAGCGGCATCCTCTCCATCGCCGCGCTGCTTTTGGGGGCGGAATCTGTGACGGCAGTGGATATTGACCAGCTGGCTGTTAAAATCGCCCGGGAAAACGCGGCTCTCAACGGTTGCGACGATGAACGGCTGAAAGTGCACTGCGGTAACATTTTGGCGGATGCCGGGCTGGCGGAGGAAATCGGGAAGGAGTCCTACGATCTAATCCTCGCCAACATCGTCGCCGATGTGATCATCGCCATGGCGCCGCTGTTTGCGCGATACCTGAAGGCGGACGGAACGCTGATCGTCTCGGGCATCATCGCCGAGCGGGCGGAGGAAGTGACCGGGCATCTGTGGCAGCATGGTTTCGCCGTTTGCGAGCTGCGGGAAGAAAACGGCTGGGCTGCAGCAATTTGCCGTTTCCGCGGGGAGAAAACGGAATGACAGCGGAGCGTGTGAACTATAAGCCTACGCTGCGGTCCTGCTATCTGGGATATATCACACAGGCAGTGGTCAATTGCTTGCTCCCGTTACTGTTTATCATCTTTCAGACAGACTACGGCGTTTCTTTCGAACGGCTGGGACGGTTGATCTTCCTGAACTTTTTTACGCAGCTGGTTGTAGACCTGATTTCAGTCAAACTGGTGGAGCAGATCAGCTGCCGGGCTCTGATGGTCAGCGCCCACGCCCTGGGCGTTGTGGGACTCTGGACGCTGGCGTTTCTGCCGGGCGTTCTGCCGGATCCATACGTGGGCCTGAGCATTGCGGTGGTGCTCCAGGGGATCGGCGGCGGATTGCTGGAGGTCCTGGTCAGTCCAGTGGTGGAGTCAATCCCGGGAGATGACAAAGCTGGAGCCATGAGCCTACTGCACTCTTTCTACTGCTGGGGGCAAATGGGCGTGGTGCTGCTGACCACTCTGTTTCTGCAAATATTTGGGCGGCCGGTCTGGTGGATCCTTCCGCTGGTATGGTCCATGATTCCGCTGGCCAACCTGTTCTGCTTTTTGAAGGTTCCTCTGCGGCCCATCGCGGCGGGGGAGAACGGCTCGTCCCTGCGGAAGCTGTTCCGACAGGGCTACTTCTGGATCGTGCTGATCCTTATGCTCTGCGCCGGGGCGGGGGAGGGCGTCATGTCCCTGTGGTCCAGCCTGTTTGCAGAGAAGGGGCTGGGCGTCAGCAAAGTCCTGGGAGATCTGCTGGGGCCTTGTATGTTTGCGCTGTTCATGGGTCTGGGGCGGCTGGGGTTCGGCCTCAAGGGCGCGAAGATTCGGCTGGAGAACGCGCTTATGGCTTCTGCGGGGCTGTGCATCGTCTGTTACCTGGTGGCAGTGATTTCCCCCTGGCCGGTGCTGTCCCTGGCTGCGTGCGGGCTGTGCGGCCTGTCGGTCAGCCTGATGTGGCCGGGAGCATTCAGCCTGGCAGCCCGGGATTTTCCCGCCGGAGGAGCGCAGATGTTTGCGATCATGGCACTCAGCGGCGATATGGGCTGCGCCATGGGGCCGTGGGTCAGTGGGCTGATTTCCGATTTTGTCACCGGCATCAATGCCGGGAATCCGGCAGCGGATCAGATCGGGCTGAAGTGGGGTATCCTGTTCGGCGTACTGTTTCCGATTATACTGCTGGCCTCCTTGTTATTTCACCTGTTGCATCGAAATTTGACTTTAGAGCTCTAAGATGTGGCAACGCGCATATTCTAAATAGGAGAATCATTTTCGATCAACGATTGTTAGCCAGCCGAGATCGTTTCTGTTTTGCGGGTTATTGTAAGCGGCTGCCGTTTAAAGGGGTTAGTGGTGAATCACGATTATCGCTATAAGTATGACGGCTAAAAAGGTGATTTGCATAGCGGAGAAGGTGGGAGAAGCGAGATGGATATTAAAGGAAAACGGTTTCATTTTGATACCCGATATTGGGAAAAGCCGCAGCAGTACCAAATGATCAGCCTATACCAAATTGGGGATCTAAGCTGTATGGGAAATTTTGAGATAGGCGAACATGTCCAGCCATGTTATGAAATCAGCTATATTGTGGCGGGGAAAGGGGAGTTTTATCTGGATGGCGTTAGCTATCCAGTGAAAGCTGGCGATATCTTTTTGTGCCAGCCCGGGCAGATGCATAACCTCCGTGCGGATAAGGATGATCCCTTTCGGTATTTTTACTTTGCTTTTTTCTTCAATGAGATAATGGATATGGAGAATCCATATAGCTATGTAGATAAAATGTTCCAGCTGATAAAACATCCTTGTGTGCAGGATACGCTGGGGATAGAAGCCCCATTTACCAGCGTATTGAGAGAACTCCAGCATCCGATGGAACTGTCGCAACAAATGCTAGAAAGCTATTTTGTTCAAATTATTTTGTTGTCTTACCGGAATTTTTTCAACAACGGGTTTGACGCAGCCTGTCATATGATAGATAGTTTTGTAAATCCCATTGTATATGCGGCAATATCTTATATTGACAACAATGTCTACGAGATTACCAATTTGTCCGAATTGGCAGATGAGCTAAACTACAGTTATTCGCATCTGGCACACATTTTTGTGAATGAAGTAGGAATTTCCTTGCAATCCTACTACAATAAAAAGAGAGTCGAGCAGGCGATAAAGCTGCTGAAGGATTCGCACATGACAATCAACGATATCGCATTAAAATTAAATTATCAATCGATACACTCTTTTTCTAAAGCTTTCAAAAAGGCTATGGGAATGGCGCCAAGCCAATATCGAGTTTTTCTGGAGCGTTCGCAGGCTTAATGCCAAAATTGCAATTTGGGACAAATAATGTAGTCGTTTACAACAAATACAAAGGCTCCTTGCTGTGTTATTATAGAGATAATAATAATACGGCAAGGGGCTTTTCGCATGCAAAAATTAAAGATCGCAATCATCGGAGCTGGAAATATCGGGCATTGCCACGCCAACGCCTATCAGAAGCTTAATAATGTCGAGATAACGGCTGTCTGCGATATCAATAGGGAACGCGCTGATCAATTTGCACAGCTGTATCAAATTCCCCACGTTTATGATAACCATTCAGATTTGCTTGCAGCGCAGGTGGCCGATGCGGTTTCTGTATGCGTTTGGAATAATGCACATGCGCACATTTCCATCGACGCGCTCAACAGCGGCGTACATGTTCTCTGTGAAAAACCCATGGCGCTGAATACGGCCCAGTGTTTGGAAATGGAAAAAGCTGCGGAATCCAATCATAAAGTACTGATCCCCGGCTTTTGTACTCGATATGAAGAGGGGATCCAGCTGCTGAAACGGTACATAGCAGAAGGCAGATTGGGCCGTATTTATTATGTCAAAGCAATTTATTTGAGGCGGCACGGGAATCCTGGCGGATGGTTTTCGGATTATGCGCGGTCCGGAGGAGGGCCGGTCATTGACCTTGGGGTACATGTCCTGGACCTGGCGCGGTATCTAGCCGGCGGGCAGGCAAGCGCAGTAACAGCCTGTACCAATAAGATACCGGAGGAAACGGTGCGTTCATATGCGCCGCATTTCAGCGCGGACGCTGCTAGCAGACATGACGTGGAGGATTTTGCAAGCGCGTTTATCCGGATGGATAACGGAGTATCCATCCAATTTGAGACCAGCTGGAATCATCACATTGAGTCAGATATCTTTCAGATTGAGCTGTATGGGGATAAAGGAGGTGTCAGGGCTTATCCGAAGCTGCGCATAATGTGTGACGACATGGGAACGTGCTGCAATATAGATCCATACCATTCCAACCATGAAGAAAATCCCAATTATGACTTTGATAAGGAAATTGAACATTTCACTGCCGTGATACGAAAAGAAACGGGAATGATGTGTTCTGCAAAGGATGGTACAGAAGTCATGCGGATGGTAGACGCGATTTATCAATCTGCTCGCGAGAGTCGCGAAATTATCATTGTGAGAGAGTGAGGAAAACACATGATAAAACTATGTGTCAGCATGTGGAGCTTTCAGGAGCTGCTCGATAATGGGGCAATGGACTTCTCCCAATATGCCGATTTTTTGTGTCAGCATAAGGTGAATTATGCGGAATTGTTGGATTTTTATATTCCGGATATAGACGCGGCTATGAAAATTTTGGGCCAGCGAGGAATCCAACCCGCAGTGTGGTCCATCTGCAATGATTTTGTGCAGGATGATGCGGCACAGCTACAAAAGCAGATTAGTTATGTGTGTTCAGCCATAGACATTGCTAAAAAGTATGAGATTCCGCTAATGCGGGTCTTTTCCGGAGATGCAAAAGATTCCATTGGTTTTGAGGAAGGGCTTTCCAGCATAAAGAAAGCGTTTGCTGCCTGTGTGCCCTATGCTGAGAAAAACGGAATTATCCTATGTCTGGAAAATCACGGCGTTTTTTCTGCCAGGAGTGAAGTGGTGGAGGAAATTTTGAACTCGTGTCCTTCTCCATATTTTCGTTCGAATTTTGACACGGCCAATTTCCTGTTTGTTGATGAGGATCCCAACGAAGCAATCGATCGCCTGTATAGATTAGTCCCGCTGCTTCATATAAAGGACTATCGGAAGTCCGACCACGCTGAGGAAGGCTGGCCGTCCCTCCAACAAGTGTGGTATACCGGATGCCCAGTTGGTAAAGGGGTAGTGGATTTTCCGTATATTTTGCGGAAAATTGAAAGTAATCCCTATGACGTGGTGGCATCTTTGGAGTTGGAAAGTGAAAATCCAATGGAGTCAGCTGCCAAAAGTCTTGCATTTCTAAGGGGGGAAAGTGATGAAAGCGTATTTCCGTACATTGATACATGATATCCAGAAGGATAAATGGCTGTATATTTTTCTTATCCCCACCACTATTTTGGTTGTTGTTTTTTGCTATTTTCCTCTATATGGCATTCTCATGGCGTTTAAGAATTACAATGGCCTTACAACGATTATGGAGAGTGAGTGGGCTGGACTGAGGTATTTCAAAATGATTTTCCGGGATCCGCTCGTGCCCCGGGCATTTATGAATACCATCATTCTAGGCGTACTGTCTCTTGCCTTCTGTTTCCCTGCCCCGATATTACTGGCGCTGTGTTTTAATGAATTGAGACAGGGAAAGTATAAAAAGATCTCACAGACCATTTCGTATCTTCCCTATTTTATTTCAACGGTAATCATCGTGGGGATGATGAAGGAGCTCTTAAGCGTTGACGGTATCGTGAACCAGATGCTGAAGGCTTTTGGCTTGCAGGCTGTCAATTTTATGAGCGATGCCTCCAAATTTCGTTCCCTATATATTATCTCAGAGATCTGGCAAGGTGCGGGCTGGGGCAGCATCCTGTATCTTGCGGCAATTTCAGCAATATCTGAAGAGATGTATGAAGCGGCAATTGTTGATGGAGCAAACCGGATTCAAAGGATGTGGTATATTACCCTGCCTTCCATCCTTCCTACGATCAGCATCCAGTTTATCATGGCGGTTGGAGGGCTGTTGGGAGCTTCATTTGAAAAGATCATTCTGATGTACAGTCCGGCAACCTATGAAACGGCAGATATTCTAGCCACCTATGTTTACCGCAACGGCCTGCAGAATTCCAACTATAGCTATGGTGTGGCAGTGGGCACTCTGAATTCCCTCATTTCATTTGCCCTGGTATTTCTTGCCAATAAAATAATGAAGCGGCTGTCTGGCTACAGTTTTTGGTAAGAAAGGAGGAATCTGCATGCAGAAAACAGCAATAAAGTCCTGCAAGACAGACCATTTTGTTGAATGGGCGGCGTATATTCTGTCATTTGCTGTTACCCTGCTGATGCTGTATCCATTTTTATATGTGCTGGCGGTATCCCTAAGCCGGAATGAGTATGTGATCATGGGTATGGTGAAGATTTTGCCAAAGGGATTCAATATCAATGCATACAAGGCGGCACTAGCCGATCCACTGATAGGGACTGGCTATCTGAACACGATTCTGTATGCGGCGACAGGGACGCTGCTCACGTTGGTTCTAACGCTTTTGACCGCATATCCATTGGCGGTAAAAGCCTTCCGGGGCAAAAACATTTTTGTCATTTTTTTAACGGCCACCATGTATTTTTCAGGAGGATTGATTCCGTACTACATTCTAATTCAGAACTTGCATTTAAAAAATACAATATGGGCCTTGATCCTGCCAGGCGTATCGGTTTGGTATATCATTATCTGCCGGACTTTTTTCCAATCCACCATACCGGTTGGCTTGCGGGAGTCGGCATTGATTGACGGCGCAAGTGATCTCAGGATCCTGTTTGGAATCTATTTGCCGTTGGCAAAGCCCATTATTGCAACCATATTGCTGTGGTCGATCGTCGGTCATTGGAATTCCTGGTTCAATGCGATGCTTTTTTTGGAAGACCAGAATAAATATCCGTTGCAGATGGTTGTGCGGAAGGTTCTGATTACTTTTCAGCCGACCTCGAAAATGCGGAGCATCATCGCGTCCTTCAAGCCCTCCGGCGTGAGTGAGCAGACGGTGCGATGCGCAATTATTATTGTGACCATCCTGCCCATTATTATGCTCTACCCCTTTTTGCAGAAATATTTTGTGAAAGGGATTATGGTAGGATCAATAAAAGGGTAATCGGATAGGAAAAAATTTTTATTTTAATAAGGAAAGGACGTATTCAGTATGAAAAAGGCAATCCGGCTGTTACTCTGTTTGAGCTTAATCGTTTCGGCCTTTGCAGGGTGTGGCTCTAACACTGGGAACGAGTCCTCCAATGGAAACGCACAGAAAGTGGAGTTGCTGGAATTTCCATTGGAAGAGCCTGTTACAATGGATGTATTTTCGTGGTACCAGGGAGATTTTGATCCGGAAAATCCACTTGTAAAAGAATTTGAAAGGCTGACCAATATTACCTTGAATTATAACGCGCCCGCAGACGGCTATGAAGAGAAAGAGTCGCTCATGCTGAACTCCGCCAGTAATGACTGGCCGGACATCATGCTGATTGGCGTAGCGGGAGGCCGCAGCGTTATTGAAATCAGCCAACAGTATGGCCAAGCGGGGAAATTTGTTAAAATAAGTGACTATGTAGATGTGTTTCCCAATATAAAAACATATTATGAAACCTATCCAGACTCAAAGACGATTTTTCAAGATGAAAACGGTGACTCCTACATTTTTCCGTACATCTATCCCTATAAAACGATCCCTACCGGCTTTTTCATCAATAAAAAGGCATTTGATAAACAGGGCATTTCTGCGCCGACGAATGTCGACGAGTTGTATGCGACAGCAAAAAGGCTGAAAGAGGCATATCCGGATTCCTACCCTGTTACATCGTATACGGTTCCAGAAACTTTAACGGTTTGGAGCCGGGTATTCAATACCGGTCCTTCCATCTACTTTAACCAGGAAAAGGAGCAGTATGAATTTGGCCCATTCTCTCAGGAATATCGGCAGATGCTCGAATATCTGAACAAGCTGTATGCTGAGAATTTGTACGACCCCCAGTTCCCGCAGTATGTTTTCGCAGGAGATGACTGGCGTCAAACACTGGCCTCTCAGAAAAGCTTTATTACGGAAAGCTATGTCTGGGAGATGCAGTATGAAAACGCCAATAGCGTGAACTCGATTGCGAAAAATATGGGATTTAGCGATGAAGTGGATTTTCAGTATATTACACCTTTAGAGGCCAATGGGAAGGCGTCCAAATACTGGGGGATGACAACTGTTAGCCCTTGGTACGGTATGGTGATTAAATCTGAATCCCCTTATGTCAGCGAGGCGCTCTCCCTGCTGAACTGGCAGCTTTCAGATGAATTTTTTAACCTTTTGGGATATGGAATTGAGGGTACTACCTATACCATCAAAGACGGTGAACCGGTCTTTATGGACAATATTACGACGACAGATGAGCCCGGAAAGACACCGCTGGCAAACTATATGAGTTTTTATGCGGGCCTGAATATTTATGAAATCTATCCGGATCCGTATGGCTGGAAAGAAAACCTGGAGAATTTCACGGGCTATACCATGGAAGAAATGGAGAAATTTGCATCGTGGCCAGAAACGTGGACGGTACTGTTCGATCAGGAAACAAAGGATAACCACAGTCTTGCAATGACTCCGGCAGCTACCACAGTGGAAGAGATGTCCTATAAGTTCATCACAGGCGACGCGTCGTTTAACGAATATGATCAGTTCATTGATACCCTAAAAGCGTATGGGGTTGAAGAGGTTGTAGAGGATTACAACGACTACTATCAGACGCAAGTCAAATAAAAGGCGGATTTGGAAATAAAGCTGTACATTTGTGCAGCTTTATTTTTTTAAAAGGAGATGCAAAAATGGCTTATCTTGGAATCGATATTGGCGGCTCTAAAATAATGTATCCTGAATAATAGAAAAAGCCTTGTAGTTCAAGACATAGAAGCCT
>CAJMLQ010000054.1 GCA_905214265.1 uncultured bacterium | reverse complement strand
TCGCATCGTTCCGTGGGGGAAATGGGTCGCAGAGATTAAGCCGTGCTATTACAAAGGAGAGCGCGGAAACAAGCCCTACGATTTGGAACGGATGCTGCGGATCTATATCTACTCCAGTTAATATACCATTTTTACAATCGACAGTTGTTCCATCAAATAGCCAATTCCACGTTTGTTGCCGTGATTGATTGCACCGCAATCCGAGTCAGTTGTACTGGTTATACGGCGTTTCTTCACTTTTTGATTATTCCGGGCCTCCGGCACACACTAGCCACAGTTGAGCGCACCCTGAACGCGTTTCAGCCCATATGACCTAATCCGCAGATCGGCCCATGCTGGTCGAACATCAGCTCATTCATAACCAAAGCCTTTTCTTCAGTTGTCTCTTCATTAAAATGACAACAGGAGCAGTAGCTCCTAATTTAACGGAGGTGTGTATACTGCCTGGAATCAGCGGAGAAACCGCAAAAAATTCTGGAAATTTCGTGCCAGCCCCCGTTACCCGATATCAGCCGGTCCTGGCAGGAAAAAAGGAGCTGGGCAGGCGCGGAATGTCGGCGAGGTGTTTTTTATCGTCGGCGCCGAATTTGCCGGGCCGCCCTTGGTCAATCCAGCGCGGTTTCGGGAAATGAGCGTCCGTTACGTCAAAAAGATCATGGGTCTGATCCGGAGCTACGGAAAAAATCCATCTTTCACTACCACGGCCAGCTTTATGACATTCTGGATGGCATCCGTGAGATAAATCCGGACGGACTGCATACCATCGAAGCACCTCCCTTCGGGAACTGCACCCTTTCCCAGGCCCGGGAAGTTCTGGGGGACATGATCCTCATCAGAAACATCCAGTACAGCGATCTGGGCGCCTGAGTCCGCCGGAAATCGCGGAGCTCACCAGACAGGCCGTGGAGGAAGGAAAGTCGGACGATTCATCATTCTTTTTCCCCAGTGCCGGCCCTTATGATTCGGAAATTTTCCCCACGCCATTGAGAATTACTGCACGTTTATTGAGACAGGCATCCGATACGGGGTTCTGGGATAAGGAAAGGTACTGTGAGCGGTGCGCAGCCCCTCGATATGATGAAAAACAGGAGCGCGCAAAAGCGGCTCCTGTTTTCTGTTATAGATCTTTCCGTTTTCTGATGGATATTTTCCTTTCACAGATCAGTTCAAAGCATCCAACCCTTTTTGGTAGATCTCTCTAGCGGTATCACAGCCGAGTTTTTGGCAGTTGGAGACATATGTATCATATTCATCCAAAGAGGTTTCCCCAGTGATAAATTTGATATACATTTCATCGATATAGGTATTCAAGTCTGCAAAGATCTGAGAGAGCTTTTTCCCATCCTCTAAAGACGGAATGCTCGCCTGGAACGGCTGATAGGCTTTATCCTTGACACTGTCAATGATGCTCATTGTCCACTCTTTCAGCTCGGGATCGTTTTTCAGATAGTCCTCTTCTGTGAAACCAAGAGAAGTCGCGTCCCAGTTCATTTTGGGAGAATAGGAGTCGCCCAAAAAGGTACCGGCTTCCACATGGTCTTTCCAGTCCGGAATCGAAAGCACAAGGCCGTTTACCATATTATAGGTGACGCCTTCCACGCCGGATCTGTTCAGGATTTTGCCTTCTCCGGCAAACAGGTAGTCCAAAAGACGAATGGCGGCAATGGGATCGGAACAATTGGTGGTAATGCCATAAGACCGCCAGATGGTGGCAAGAGGCTCCATCGGAATGGCGAGCTTATGATCGCTGTCTTCCACAAAGTCGACCGTTCTCCACACCGCTTCCGGAATATTCTGTTTCACGGAGTTGGTCGGGTTGTTCAGGTCTGCCATAGAGGTGATATATTCGCGGCCAAGGATTCCCAGAGTATTGCTCGCCTTCCGCTGATTGTAGATGTCGCCGGTAGCAGACTGGAAGTCAGCAGGCAGAATTCCGTCGTTATAAGCGCGGTTCATCCATTCAAGAAAATCTTTGTAGTCGGACGAAATAAACTCATAGGTAAGCTCGCCGTCATGAACGGACCAGCCGCTTCCGGAAACCAGCGACAACCCAAAGCCCATTCCAAGCTGACGCAGCTCTTTTGCGCTTTTCGCCATGATGCCAAACTCATCCTGCTCGCCGTTTCCGTTGGGATCCTTCTCGACGAACGCCTTGGCGACCTCATACAGTTCATCCATATTGGTGGGGGACTCCAGATTCAGCTTGTCCAGCCAGTCCTGGCGGATAGTGATGCCTTTGGTTCGATACGCGGTAGCGTTCAGATCTCCCAACGCAGCGATATCGCCGCTCGGCAGAGTAAGCGCGTTTTTATATCCGGGGAATTCCTCGAATATCTTTTTGATATTCGGCGCGTAATCCTCGACCAAAGGAGTCAGGGATGTAATGACTCCCTCGTCGAAATATTTTGCCAGGAAGGATCCGTCTGATTGCCCCTGCAGGCAGATAATATCCGGAAGGCCCTCGTGGCTGCTCAGACGGACGGCCATAACTTCCGCGTACTCCGCATTGGGTATCACATCCCATTCAATGGTGATCCCGGTCTGCTTCTGCACTTCCTCCCAGATGATGGACTTGCTCGTCAGAAAACTGGTTCCGGCTGTCTCCGAGTCGCGGCCCATCCAGCGAAGGGTTACCCCTTCCTGGCTGATAGGGAGCGTGTAGTCGCCCTTCTCATACTTATCGCTGCCCGTAATATCTGCCGAAGATTCTGAGGTCGGTGTACTGCCTCCCGTACCTTCCGCACTGGATGAAGAGACATCCGGCGTGTTGTTGCAGCTGCTCATGGCAGAGGCAGCAAGCAGAGCGATGCAGGTGAAAAGCGCGGTGATTTTTGCCTTTTTCATGATGATTCCTCCTTATTTGTTTACACAAAATAAATTGTGCTGTGCCTGAAATAAAGTTGACCCGCGGGACGTCAGTTTTTCAGTTCCTCAAAAAAAGCCTCCGGAATTTTCGCCAAATACATATGTGCGATTCCCTCTGCATCCGAATTGTAGACGATCATTTTGCCGTCTGGGCTGAAATTCGGGTGCGGATGCGTCCACTGCGGATGGCAGCAGGAGCTGTGCGGCTCACAGAGCTTCTTTGCCTTTTTTGTTTTTACGTTGATCAAAAACAATCCGTTGTCCGGCCAGTTGGTATCAGAGATGATCCATTCTCCGTCCGGGCTGCTGGCTGCATGCCAATAGAGCTGATCCTTTACGATCCACTCCGGACGTTCTTCATTCTCGCCCATGGCGGTTATACCTTTGCATTCAGACTCCATATTGGTGATGATGCGTTTTGTTTTGCCCAGCCACATCCAGTGACCGTTGCCGTATGGCAGCTCCAGGGGGCGGACGTTTTCTCCGTATTGGCTCATCAGCCAGATATTGCGGTGCTTTTCATCAGGGCCGTGCTGGAAAGCGATTGTCTGACCTTCTCCCGGCTCCAGCTGGGTATGTGTAATGGAGTTGGAACGGAAGATGATGTCTGCATCCTTGCCGTCTGTCGTATAACGAAGAATGGCACGTTCTCCTGTTTTGAGGGTGCAGTCGGTAATAAATACCTTTCCGTCCGGACTCATACTCGCATTGATTGTGGAGCCGGCTGTGTTGGCGCTCAGCGCGTCGGAGGGAAGGACTCCGTCAATATGGCTGATCGTTTCCTCGACTCCATCCTGCAGATCGACGCGGCGCAGCTCGCCGTGACAAATGTAATAGAGCCATTTCCCGTCTGGAGAAACTACAGGACTTCCTGCCTCCGGTGCTTCTGTAAGCTGTGTCAGCTCCATTCCGTCAATGTTTACTTTATAGAGGTCGATGCCAGAGGTCCTTTTGTTTTCGTGATACGATTGAAAAACCAGAGTCTGGCTGTCCGGAGTGAAGGCGTTAACGTGAAAATATAGTTTGATATTGATCGTAGGAAACGCCGTGAGCTTAACGATATCGACTCCCGTCGCAGGGTCCTTGAAAAATTTCCTTTCCGACGGATAACTTCTGAACATATGAGAGCAGTCCTTTCTACGTGACAATATGGGCAGTCTGTCAGGCTTTCAGAGAGCCTACCATTACACCCTTTGCAAAATAACGCTGGAAGAATGGGTAGACCAGCATGATTGGCAGCATGGTGACAACGATCGTGCAGTATTTCATCCGCTGTGTCAGGCCCATGACTGCGACCGGATCCTGCTCTACCAGCGACTCCGAAAGATCTGAGCTACCGTAGTTGGCAGACCCCAGGATCAGCAGACGGCGCAAGTATAAGGACAGCGGCATATATTTCTGATCCTTTAAGTAGATCAGCGCGTTAAAGAAGGCGTTCCAATGGCCGACTCCGTAGTACAGAGCCAGTACGGCGATAATTGCCTTGGCCAGCGGCAATACGATAATGAAGAATATCTGAATATCGTTTGCACCGTCGATCCTCGCAGACTCCGCAAGCTCTTCGGGAATATTACTGCTGAAAAATGTCCTTGCCATGACCAGATTGAAAACGCTGACAGCTCCCGGCAAAACCATGGCCCAGCGCGTATTGTATAATCCCAACCATTGGATCAGCAGATAACTCGGGACCATTCCGCCGCTGAAGAACATGGTAAAGGAAAAGAAGAACATCACGCCGTTTTTCAGGCAGTAGCGTTTTCTGGACAACGCATAGGCGGCAGGAAGGGTTATGAGAAGATTGATCGAAGTGCCAACCAATGTGTACCAGATCGTGTTGTAATACGCCTGGAAAATTTGATTGTCCTCAAAAATGGAGACGTAGCCTGCTAAAGTGAAATTTTTGGGGATCAGGAATACCTCATTTTTGACGATGCTGGAGATATCGCTAAAAGAACCGGCTATGATCATCAAAAAAGGGGTAAGTGTTGTAAATGCGATCAGAACAAGCAGAATGGTATTCACAGCGTCAAATGTTTTTTCGCCGATTGATTTTTTTACCTTCATTTCAAGCCCCCCCTTCACCACAAGGATATTTCCGAAACACTGCGGCTGATTTTGTTGGCAATGAAAATAATGATGAAGTTTACAACATTATTAAAGAGCCCAACTGCGGTTCCAAAGGAGAATTCTCCGCCCTGAAGAGACTTTCGGTAGACATAAGTCGAAATGACATCAGAGACTTCATAAATACCAGGGTTGTACATCAGAATGATCTTTTCATAGCCTACATTCATAAGCCCGCCGACCGCGAGAATCAGCATAATGACTACAGTCGGAATGATAGCAGGAAGCGAAATGCTCCAAATTTTCCGAAAGCGTCCCGCACCGTCGATCTCTGCAGCTTCATACAGTTCTGGGGCAACCCCCGTCAAAGCGGAAAGGTAAATGATGGAATTCCAGCCAAATCCCTGCCATATGCCTGAGATGATATAAAGCGGCCGAAACCATGCGCTGGACTGCATGAATGCGATCGGCTTTCCCCCGAGCATCTCGATCAATTGATTAAACATGCCGGTTTCAGGGGAAAGAAGCGTATGCATCATACCAACGACAATCACAGTAGATATGAAATGGGGAAAATAGCTGATCGTCTGGATCGTGTTTTTAAACGGCCGGTTTCGGACTTCGTTGAGCATCAAAGAGAAGATGATCGGGATCGGAAAGGAAAAAATCAAAGACAGGAAGCTGAGCAGCAGTGTATTGCGGATCAGCCGCCAAAAATATATGGATTCAAAAAAGGAAGTGAAATTTGCCAATCCTACCCAGGGACTGTCCAGTATTCCTTTGGAAAAGGAATAATCCTTAAAAGCGATTTGTATCCCATACATCGGGATATAACTAAAAATAAAGACAGCTACAACTGCGGGCAGCACGAGCAGATGGAGATACCGGTCGCGTTTAAATGCTACCCAAAATCGTTTGACCCGGTTATTGAGATTTGTCCGATTAACAGAACGTGTTTCTGCCGATTGTATATTCAGCAAATATACCACTCCTTCAAATCCATCGAATGTACGCTGTTTGAAATAATTCGGTCCTATCGTTTCTTTTCTTCAACCGTCTTCCAATCCTCCAAAAAACGCTGAATTCCATTGGTGGTGAGAGGGTGTTCCACACATTGCGTCAACACTTTATACGGCACCGTTGCAATATGAGCGCCAGCCTTGGCCGCCTGAACGACGTGGAGCGGACTGCGGATGGACGCGGCAATGATCTCCGTTTTTAGACGGTGGACCGAGAAGATCTCTACAATATCAGCGACCAAATCCATCCCGGTCTTGCCGGTATCATCGATCCTTCCAACAAACGGACTGACATAAGAGGCTCCAGCACGCGCGGCGAGGAGCGCTTGGGCCGCTGAAAAAATCAAGGTCATATTCGTAGGAATCTTTTTTTCCGCCAAATGCTTCACAGCTTTAAGCCCTTCACAGCACATCGGAATTTTTATCACGATATTTGGGTGGATTTCTGCCAGTTCCAAGGCTTCGGCGACCATGCCGGCGGCTTCCAGGGAAATTACCTCTGCAGAGATTGGCCCGTTTACAATTCCGGAAATCTCTTTAACGACCTGTTTGAAGTTTCTGTGCTCCCTGGCGATCAGAGTCGGATTCGTTGTAACACCGCTTATTACGCCCAAACTGTCTGCCTCACGGATTTCTTCTATGTTCGCTGAATCTATAAAGAGCTTCATCTTAAATTCTCCTTCAATTCCTCCGGCACCTCTGCGAGATAAATATGGGCGATCCCCGTCTGGTCGGAATTGAACACCACATGGCGGACATCCGGGCTGAAGGACGGATGGGGGTGGGACCACTGGGGGTGTGCGTTCGAACTGTTGCTGCTGCAGAGCTTGGCGTGCCGTTTGCTGGCAACATTGATCACATGGATGCCTTGATCCGGCCAGTTTGTATCCGTGACCATCCATTTTCCATCCACGCTGCAGGAGCCATGCCAGCAGGTGAGGCCATCTGACACGATTTTTTCAGGACTGGCGTCTCCTTCCGCATACGTGGAAATTCCCCAGCAACAGCTTTCCAGGTTCGTCATGATCCGTTTGGTGTCGCCAAGCCACATCCAATGTCCATTCCCGTACGGAAGCTCCAGCGGACGCATATTGCTTCCATCGATGTCAACCAGCCAAATATTCCGGTGCTGCTCGTCAGGCCCATGTTGAAATGCGATCAGTCTGCCTTCAGACGGTTCGATCTGCGTATGGGTTATCATATCGCTTTGGCAGATGATCCTTTTTTCACTGCCGTCTGTTGCAAAAAGGTAAAGCATGCGGTTCCCGTCCACGGTATCGGCTTCCCCGCAAAAGTATTTTCCGTCATATGTAAGGCTGGTGCAGTCCGCCGTCTTTAGGCCATCAATGTGGTTGATCTCCACTTCTTCAAAGCTCTGAATATCTACCCGTTTCAGGGTCCCATTGGACATGTAAAACAGATACTTTCCGTCAAAGGACAGGATTGCCCCGGAAAGATCCGGGTCATCTGTCAGCTGAAACAGCCCCATTCCATCAATGTTTACTTTATAAATATCCCGGGAAGCCGCTCTGGCCGGTTCTCTTTGACAGCCGAATACGAGAGTCTGGGAATCCGGCGTAAACTGATTGATATGAAAATAGAGTTTATTGTGCATAATTGGAAAAGCGGTCAGCTTCGTGATCTTTACTCCTGTTTCCGGATCTGTAAAAAATTTTCGCTCCGATGGATATTCTCTTCCTCGATTGCTCATTTTGTTTTCCTCCGTTTCGAATTAGTTCAGTGGCTGTTCTGCGCTTTTTCGTGCCCGGATCACGAGTCTCGTAGCATGTAGCTCGTCCTCCAGACTGATGGGCATACTGCCTGTCTGGAGCAGGGCATCCAAAAAGTAATCAAAATAGTCCCGCACAGGTTCGGTCAGTTCCAAAGAGCCGCAGTCCTGGTTTCCGATGATTAGCCTGGTCTTTTCTCCGCCGTCCGTGAATTCCACCATACCCTTTGTGCCAAAGACGCGCAGATGCTCGTTCCCCCAATGGCCGATCCCTTCTTGATTTAAATAGTTGACCACCATTGAGCCAATCCCGCCGTTTTCCAGCTCCAGCAGAAAGCTGGCGGCCATCTGCAATTGCCCCTCGGGATGCGGATTGCCTTTCTGTGTCTGGATGGCCCGCACCTTGCTTATTTTTAGCCCAGCGCCATGTTCGATAAAACGGATCGCATGAATTCCGTTCTGCATAATTAAGCCGCCGTCAATGTCTTCGTCTTGTGGACGCCTTTCATGATAGGGATAGGATTTTTGCGCAAAGACCTGGACGATTTCCCCCAAAACGCCTGACTCCACGACTCTGTGGACTGCCAGGCAAGGCTGTTGAAATCCTGTCCCGGCTTGCTCGCGGAACAGGCGTCCGGTTTCCTCTGAAACCCGGACCAACATATCCAGCTCCTCCTCTGTCATGGCGCAGGGCTTTTCTGCGTAAACATGCCGACCACGCCGCATACACATCGCTGCTTCTTCAGGCTGGAGTCTTCTGTTTGGAGAACAGAGCGAAACGATTTTAACACGATCGTCTTCCAGCATTTCTTCCAGCGTATCATACCATTTTAAGTCCGGATCGTTTCGCTGTTCCTCGGTCAGCTCTGAGGGGGACATTCCACAGACAGCGGCGATTTTTGCCCTTGGATGGTTTCTAAGAAGATAATGGATCTGATGCCCGCAATTGTTATAGTAAAGTCCCACGCCAATTCGTTCCAATGAAATTCCGACCTTTCTTTGTGTATTCGAATCGGTCAAAACAAGGGCTGCTCCATCAAATCTGATCAGTAAACACGACCGTGCCCTTCTGATCTGCTTCTTTCATCCCCTGCAAGACCCGGATGCCTTCCGTAACCCTGAGGATGTACGAATCTGTAACCGTCCTGCCGGACCGAATATCCTCATAAAAGAGCGACCAAAGATATGCGCCTTTGGGAGCGCCGGTCAACGGTATTCTTTCTGTTTTGACGTTGCCGTCCGCATCTTTATGAACCAGGATCAGATTTTTCTGTTCCAACTCTCCATTCGGAAATACATCATAATAAAATGTTCCCCGCTCATAATTTAAAACCATAGGTCCCTTATAACGCTGTCCGTCATCCACGCAAAAGGAACCAAAGATTGAGGCGACGACACCGTTATCAAAGGTTAGGGCAAGCAGGGAATTGTCAACAGTGGGGCGTTCGGTAACCAAACGAGAGCTGGAAACCGAAACGGCTTTGGTCTTTCCAAAGAGGGAAATCAAATCATTGATGATGTAAATGCCAAGCCGGAAAATTGGTGCGACCGGGCATTGCTCCGGGCTGTCGTACCAGCTGCCGTCAGGCTTTTCCCTGTAATTCACCCAGACATCGCAACGCGCACCAACAGGGCGCCCCAGGTTATACTGCTTGACAGCTTCTTTCACTGCGCAGACAAGTCCATTGTCCACGATATCAGGCGAATTGATGTGCACGGTCCTGCCGAGCCTTTGGGACAGCTGCAAAACCTCTTGTGCCTGTTTCCAATCTGCCTCAAACGGTTTTGTTGTGATTACATGCTTGCCGCTTTCCATGATCCTGCGGATCAAGTTGCTTCTTCCAGTGGGAGGAGTATAAAGCGCAACCGCCTGTACAGCAGGGTCCTGAAGCATCTCATCAAAATTCTGATACGCTTTTACGCAATAAGTTTTTGAGACCTTTTCCACCTTGGTTTGGTCTAGATCATAGACTCCGTGCAGTTCAATAAAATCAGCATCCGCTGAGGCCAGCAGGTTTTCGATCACAGTTAACCCAAACCGCAAGCCAACAACACCGATTTTTAGCTTTTCCATAAAAAGTGCTCCTTTTGTTGGAAAATTTCGTTGACCCATTGTGTGTAATGATATTATAGTGCAACAAAAAGCAAAAGTCAAGTTGTTTTACTCAATTTGTAAAAAATAATATTCTGAAAAATCGGTTTTATAATACAGTTTGTTAATGTATCATGAAAATATAGGGAAATATTAGTAATTAAGCCCATTTCGCAACTGGAGAAAATATGTTTTTTACCTATCGGTTTATTTTTCTTGCCATTTCTCTTATGCATTTTTAAATATATGATAAAAATGCTGAATTTTACATTTGGATGTTGACATATTTAAAGACACGTTATATAATTATAACGAGTAAATAAAATTTATTTAATGTCGTAATAATTGCGTTATACGCTATCAATTATTTTGAAAGGAAGCTTCGCCATGGAACTCTATCATCCCCAAACCTTTGATTTCAGCGGCATCAAAACTTTTGACGTCTGGGATCGCACCAATCTTGTGCGAATCGACAATATCAGCAAGCTCACAGATCCCTGTCCGGATTTTGAGTGTAAGGAGTTGGAGGCGGTCTGCGCAAAAATTCTGGAGGCGCGGAAAAACGGCTGCCCAGTCATCGTTTTCTATGGAGCCCATGTAATCAAATGCGGCCTTTCCCGCTACATCATCGACCTGATCCGCCGGGGAATGATCACACACATCGCCTCCAACGGCGCCGGAAGCATCCACGATTTCGAACTTGCCTACCTGGGCGGCACCTCCGAGCATGTTCCTACCGCCATCGAAGACGGTTCCTTCGGCATGTGGGAGCAGACCGGCGGATGGATGAATGAAGCGATTAATCAGGGCTTCCGACAGGGCTACGGTTACGGGGAATCTCTGGCCCATTACATTGAGGAGCATCCGGAGCGGTTCCCATATAAGGATGACTGTGTATTTTATAACGCCTACACGCATGGAGTTCCCGCCACCTACCACGTGACCATGGGAACGGACATCATCCATGAACACCCATCCGCTGATTTTTCCTGCCTTGGGGGAACCAGCGGAAAAGACTTCAAAATCTTTGTAAATTCCTTGAAGGACCTGGAGGGAGGCGTTTTCCTGAATATCGGCTCTGCCGTCACCGGTGCAGAGGTCTTCCTGAAAGCGCTCTCCATTGTCCGGAACAATGGCTACAAAACCCAGCATATCACCACCGCCAATTTTGACATCATCCCGCTTGGAGATTACAAGAGCGATGTCAGCAAGGATAATTTCCACTATTATTACCGCCCACGGAAAAATATCATGAACCGTCCGGTGAGCCTGGGCGGCAACGGTTACTATATCTATGGGAACCATATGCAGACGGTCCCTACGATGTATCATCTGCTGACTGATAAAAAATAAGACCGTAGAGAGGAAATCAACATGGCGTTGACAACAAACCGACTGAAAGAACTGCTGAAACAAATCCCCAATCTCCGGATTGGTCTGATCGGCGATGCTTGCGTGGATATTTACTGGGAGGCCGATATGCGCAGAAGCGAGCTTTCCCGCGAAGTGCCGCATTACCCCCTGCCCGTTGTGAATGAACGCTTTTCGCTAGGCGGCGGATCCAATGTTGCCGCGAATTTGGTCGCCGAGGGGCTCGAAAATTTGCGTTTTCTGACCATCGCCGGGCAGGATTGGCGGGGAAGCATTCTGAAAAACCTTTTCAACAAGATTGGTCTTTCCACAGAGGATTTGGTTATTTCTGACAAGATTGTCACCCCCGCTTACTGCAAACCCATCCGCTGTGGAATCTCCAATGTCCGCTACGAGGATCCCCGTCTGGATTTTTCCAATATAGAACCAGTTCCGGAGGAAGTAGAGGCTCAGATCCTGAAGAATCTTGACCGCATCGCCGGTGAAGTGGACCTCCTGATCGTATGCGATCAACTGCAAAACGGCTGCATCACGCCGGCTGTTATCGCGCGCATCAACGAACTCGGAAAAACGCTGCCGGTCATCGTTGACAGCCGTGACCGGATTATGCAGTATGAAAACGTCATTATCAAGCCGAATGAAGTGGAAACGGCCCGCTGCCTTGGACTGCCTCCCATCGCAACGGACGATATAGCCGCTTTGACGGAAGCGGGAGCCACACTGTCAGCCAAAACCAACCGTCCGGTGGTCATTACGCTCGGTCCTGTCGGTGCTTTCTGGTATGAAAACGGAAAGACCCTGCTGGTGCCGACCTATCCCGCCGGCCCTCCCATCGATTTTGTAGGCGCAGGCGATTCTTTTCTTTCCGGCTTTTCCTTGGCCTACGCTGCACATGCCGCCCCTGACGAGGCCCTTGCACTCGGCTGCCTGACCTCCACGGTTACTATCAAGAAAATCGGCGTAACAGGGACCGCCTCTCCGAAAGAACTTGAGGCGTTACTCGCCTCTATTGAACAGAAAGGATAAAACGATGCAGGAAATCATTTGCCAGAGAAAATCCGATACCAGCCATATCCGGGCTGCCGTTCTCGATTTTGACGGAACGATCTCAACACTGCGGTGCGGCTGGGAACAGGTCATGGAAGCCGTCATGCTGGAACAACTGGACGGTGCGCTGCCTCATGACGAGCTGCTCAGCCTCATCCGTGCCTACATCGATGAGTCCACTGGAATTCAAACCATCTACCAGATGGAATGGCTGGCGGATCAGGTCAAGAAGCTCTGTGGCCGGACACCGCTGGACCCCTGGGACTATAAGGATATTTATAATGAAAAACTGCTGCAGACGGTCAACGCCCGGATCGCTGCCCTTGCGGACGGCACCGCAAGTCCGGAAACCTATCTGGTGCCGGGCAGCCGCGATTTTCTTGTAGAGCTGGCCCGCCGCGGGATCGAGATCTACATTGCAAGCGGCACCGACGACGTGGATGTCCAGCGGGAGGCGGAGCTTCTCGGCATTCGGCAGATCGTCACCGCTGTAAAAGGCGCGCCGCACCGCCGCAAGGACTGCTCCAAGGAAGCCGTGATCCGTGACATCCTCACAGGCCACGGTCTGAAGGGGGAGGAGCTGCTCGTTGCCGGCGACGGCAAGGTGGAGATCATCCTGGGCCGCGAAGCCGGCGCGGTCACCATCGGCATTGCCAGTGATGAACGCGTATTCGGTGGCCATTTTCATCCCAACAAACTGGAAAAGCTCAAAAAGGCGGGAGCAGACTACATCGCTGCCGACTTTACCGCACTGATGGAGAGGATTTGACATGAACCAAGCACAACTGGACTTTGAAAATCTGCTTTTTTCCCGTTATCCGGAGCTGCTTCCGTTGAGGGAGGCTCTGCATACCGCTCTGGACGGGCTCCGCGCTGCTTACGACAGCGGCGGAAAGGTTCTGGTCTGCGGCAACGGCGGCAGTGCGGCGGATTCCGAGCATATCGTCGGCGAACTGATGAAGGGCTTCCTGCGGCGCCGTCCTCTTACAGAGGAACAGCGTGCCGCCCTGATCGCGGCCGGCGGCAGTGAAAATATGGCTGACAGCCTTCAGCAAGGACTTCCGGCTATTTCCCTGGTGAGCCAGAGCGGCGTGATCTCCGCTTTTGCCAATGACGTTGACCCGGATATGATCTTTGCACAGCAGACCTTCGCCTACGGCAATTCCGGCGACGTCCTGATCGCCCTGTCCACATCCGGCAACTCTGCAAACGTCGTCAACGCCGTCATCGCCGGTAAGGCTAAGGGGATGTTCTGCATCGGTATCACCGGCGAAAAAGAGAGCCGCCTTTCCGCACTCTGCAGCGTCTGCTTTCGTACCCCAACGTGTGAAACCTATCAGGTTCAGGAGTATACGCTTCCGCTTTATCACACCCTCTGCGCGATGACGGAATTTGCGTATTTTGATCGGTAATACTGCATGTCACCAGAAAGGAGAAATCCAGATGCAATTCAGTAAAGAATCCATTATCAAACGCAAGCTCGACAGCCTGTCCGGCCTCATTTTTGAGGACTTCCTCAGTATTCCGCAGTGGGAAACACGCCATGCAACCTTTTTGGGGGAAAAGGGCTATACGGAATCCGTGCAGGACGCTCCTCTCCGAATCGGGGATACCTGGGAGTGCTGCGACGATTTTACCCGTTGGTTCACCGCGGAGGTCACGGTTCCGGAAAGCTTCGCAGGAAAGCCGCTGGCGCTGGATCTGGAGTTTGGCGGAGAGGGGATCGTCCGTGTCAATGGGGAGATCCGTTCCGCCATTACGTCCTATCTTCAGGAAAACGGAGCCACGCGCACGCGGGTAGTGCTGTCGGATTCCGCCCAGGCAGGATCTGTTTATCAAATTGAAATTGAAGCCCATCTGAACTATATGGAATTTAACCGTTTTCGCCGGCAGGGGAAAACCAGCATCCGCTATGAGATCCGGAAGGCCGCCCTTGTCACGCTGAACCTTACGGCAGAATCCTATTATTTCGATATTCGAACCGCTTTGGACGCTATGGAAACCCTGCGCAATCCGGTGGAGAAGATCACAAAATCCGGAGCAGTGCTTCCCGGTGATGTCGTAAAATTTTTTGAGTCCTGCAGCAAAGACTCCTACTACTATGAAAAAGTTACGGATGCGGTAGTCTCCTCGATCTCCTGCGTGGATTTTGACTTTGAAAAGGAAAAGGTTCTGGAATCCATTCCCCGCGCACAGGAAGTGTTTCGCAAAAAGATGGCGGAAATATCCGGCCAGACCCATGGTATCATCAAATTTGTCGGGCAGGCTCATATCGATACTGCTTGGCTCTGGCCGGTGCGGGAATCTATCCGCAAATCCGCCAAGACCCTCTCCAATGTCTGCTCCCTGATGGACAAATACCCGGAGTTCACCTTCGCGTTCAGCCAGCCCCAGCTGTTTGAATTTGTCAAGGATCACTACCCGGAGCTGTACCAGCGCGTAAAGGAAAAGGTTGCCTCCGGTCAGTTTGAGCTTGTCGGCAATACTTGGGTGGAGATGGATACCAACATTCCCTCCGGAGAGTCCCTGATCCGTCAGATCTTGTACGGACGGCAGTACTTCCTGAAAGAGTTCGGAAAATGTTCCAACGTTTTCTGGATGCCCGATGTCTTCGGTTACAGCTGGGCGCTTCCGCAGATCATCAAGCGTTCTGGCATGAAGTACTTCTTTACCTCCAAACTCATCAACAACGATGACAACCGCTTCCCATACTCGCTGTTCCAGTGGCAGGGCGTCGACGGCACCAAAATCCCCGCTTATCTGCAGCGGCTCAACTACAACGGTATGGTAGCGCCGCAAACACTGCAGACCCTTTATCAGCGCTATGATCAGAAAGCCATCCTGGACGAAGCGCTGATGACCTTCGGCTATGGGGACGGCGGCGGCGGCCCCACCTATCAGATGCTGGAAACCGCTGAACGGCTGAAGAATTTTCCCGGACTCCCCAAGCTGGAGCTCGCCACCTCGGAATCCTATTTTGAAGACGCCGAAGCCGTCCAGGAAGAGCTTCCCGTGTGGAACGACGAAATGTACTACGAATTCCACCGCGGCACCTACACTTCTCAGGCAAACGTCAAGAAAAACAACCGGAAATCGGAACTTCTCTACCGGCAGGCGGAAATGGCCAGCGTTTTTTCCGCTGCGGAAGCGGGCACGGAATACCCCTACGACAGCTTTTTGAAGGGCTACAAGAAATTGTTGACCAACCAGTTCCATGACATTATGCCGGGGTCGTCCATCCATTCTGTTTATGTGGACGCGAAGAAGGACTATGAGGAGATCTTTTCCATCGGCAAAAGTGCCCTCAGTCAGGCCGCCCAGGCTCTCTGTGCAAAAATCTCCCACAAAGCGGACAGCGTCGCCGTCTTTAACTTCCTTTCTTGGGAGCGCAGCGGCCTTGTTTCCATTGATCTGACGGGGACCCGTTTTCAGAATTGTGAGCAGGTCTGCGTAAAGGACTCCAGCGGCGCCCTTTGCCCCAGATCCCTCAGCGGAAATGTCCTTACCTTTGATGCAGCGGTTCCCGCTATGGGGTATGCGGTATTCACCCTTTCGGAAGGGAGCGCCGCGCCGGAAGCTCCCTCAATGACGGTCACGGCACACAAGCTGGAAAACCGCTTCTATACCATCACACTGGACAGCAACGCCAACTTCATCAGCATTTATGACAAACGCAATGACCGGGAAGTTTTATCCGGCCTATCCAACCTCATCAAGGTGTTCGAAGACAAACCCGGCGGAGAGACCGCCTGGAACATCGATATCGAATACCAGAACAAGGAGTGGGTGCTGGAGCAGGCAGATTCCGTCGAAGTCGTGGAGTGCAGCGCTGTCCGTGGTGTCCTCCGTGTCAAGCGCAGCTTCCATCACTCGGTCATAACCCAGGACATCGTGATTTATCCCGATCAGGACCGCATCGATTTCTGTACCGCCGTGGACTGGGATGAAACCGAAAAAATGATGAAAGCGGAATTCACCGCCGACGTCCTTTCTTCCAAAGCCGCCTATGAAATTCAGTTTGGCACCATTGAGCGTCCGACGCACTACAACACCTCTCACGACCGCACCAAATTTGAGGTGTCCGCTCATAAATGGGCCGACCTTTCTGAAGGAAATTACGGTGTATCCCTGCTGAATGACTGCAAATACGGCTACGACATCAAGGACAACCGGATGCGCATCACGCTGCTCCGGGCCCCCATCGATCCGGACCCGACGGCGGACCGGGGACACCACGAATTTGTGTATTCCCTCCGTCCCCATGCCGGAAACTGGGTCACATCAAACGCTGTTCGGGCGGGTTATGAACTGAACGTCCCACTGTGGGCGCAGTTCTGCGCTGAAGCACAGCCGGAAGGCAGTCTGCCGGAAACCAAGTCCTACTTCTCCTGCAGCAGCGGGAATGTGATGATTGACACCATCAAAGGCGCCGAAAACCGCAGCGGTGTCATCGTACGGGTATATGAGGCAACCGGCAGCAAAACCAATGTGACCCTGCACACAACTCTTCCCTGCAGCCGCATTGTTGAATGCAACCTCGTAGAAGAAGAGGAGCGGGAAATCGCCGTGAAGGACGGCAGCTTCTCGTTCTCCATTAAACCCTTTGAAATCAAAACCTTTCAGCTCTCTCTGTAAGGAAAAAACTGCTGCAGAACCTCTATTCTGCAGCAGTTTTTTAAAAAGAAGGATGCTTTGCTGAAAAGGTAGCCCCTTGTTTCGCCCAGAGGATCGGAATGTCTTTACCCATGCGATCCGTATTTTTAATAAAATATTGGAAAAATATGAAATTTCAGGTATAATAAAGATAGTCACGGTTTATATCCCCCTAGCCGCAGCTGCTGTCAAATTGCGGCGCGGGAAATCCCACGCTGTTTATCCGTCTTTTTTGACGCATCTGTTGGATTGCATGGAAAGGAGCGTTTATGCTAAACGAAAATGGATCAAAACAGCAAACAATTAAGGAGCGCAATCGGGCACTGGTCCTGCAGTCCGTGCTCAATCAGAACATTATCTCCCGCGCAGAGATCGCACGGCAGCTGGGGCTGACCAAAACCACGCTGACGAACATCGTCAACGAATTGATCGCAGACGATATCCTGGTGGAGTCCGGTGCCGCTGCCGCTTCTTCGGAAAGTGTTCCGGCGATCGGGCGCAAATCCATCGGGCTGGAGCTCTCTCCAAAGGCACCGCTGATTTGCGGCATCTTGATTCAGCGGGGAAATCTTCATGTTGTCCTCTCCGATTTACAGGGGAAGCTGGTGGCAGACCAAAAGTATAGCTACACCGGACTCATCTCTCCTGATGAATTCCAGAAAAAACTTGCAGAGCTCTTTCACCAGATACGATTCCAAAGCAGCAGACCTCTGCTGGCAACGGGGATCTCCTGCATCGGACCGCTGAATATCGTCGAAGGAAAGCTTCTCAACCCACATCACTTTTTTTCCGTTCCATATGAATGTGAGATCGTTTCTTTTGTCTCGGAGCTCACAGGCGTGCCCACCTATTTGTGCAATGATGCCACAGCGGGCGCAATCGCGGAAAAGCTGTTCGGATTGGGCCGTAATGAAGGAAATTTTGTCTATATCTCCACTTTCAATGGAATCGGTGCGGGGTTTTATCTGGATAACAAGCTCTATAATGGAGAGATCGGACAAAATGGCGAGTTGGGCCATATGTCTATCAATTTTATGGGTCCGAAATGTGTTTGCGGGAACAATGGCTGTCTGGAGCTTTATACCGATGTTCAAAGCATCATAGACGGCTACGACCATTTTAAAGAATTTTTGCCAGACCATCCTCTTTTTGCGAAGCGCGGTAATACGATTTTTGATCTGTTGTCGCTCATTGACGAGGATGACGTTTTAGCCATGGCTATCATGAGCGAATACTGCAAATATCTGGAATGTGCTGTTTCAAACCTGATTACGCAGCTCAACATCAACCTTGTGATTCTGGCAGGCTCTTTAAAAACAACGAATCACTTTTTTGAGCACACATTGATGCACATGATAAACAAAAAGGCATTTACGGCTAAATTCCGGAAAAGTCTTGTGGTAAAATCCCCCTTCGGATTGGATTCTCCTCTTTATGGCAGCGTTGGCATTGTCATTGACAAAATCTTTAATGGAGAAATCTATCCCAAGATTTCATGATGAGAAGCGGCAGGCTGCTGGAGAATATGCCACAGGAAGCTGCTTCTGCCCTGGAAAGCAAAACGCCCGTCAGCCGGAGCTGACGGGCGTTTCTGCAAAAAACACCAAAACTTTTTCCCAGACAATACTATATCATAAAGGTATCGCAGATTGTGTCGAAATCTGTTCCAAGAAAACAAAAACGCCCGAAATCCTGCGAAAAGAGGATAGCGGACGTTTTTGTTGGGAAAAAGGTTATTGGTTGTTGCTAGAGCCAGTTTACCAGATGGAAAGAGAAAAAAATGTCGCAATCTGTCGTTAAAATACACTTAATAAAATTTAAAAAAATCGTCATATTTTCTGCAAAAAGAGCCGGCCTTTTAAAAGAAAAGCTACATTAATGCTTACTGAACAATGGCCCATTTTTCTTGGGAGGGAGAATCGCAAGCAG
>CAJMLQ010000053.1 GCA_905214265.1 uncultured bacterium | reverse complement strand
ATTTCCTGTCCTTGGACGCTTTGTTTTTTATTGAAGCGGCTTTTCTCATTTCTCATTCGGCGGGCAGGCTAGCGTCCCGGCTGACCAGGATCCGGATGGCGCCCCGGCGGTTTTCGATCTCCGCCTGCCGCACATCCCCGCCGAACTCTCCGTCCAGCGTCCAGGGCAGCGGGCTCTCGGACGAAATCTCCAGCCGTGGCGTCCGGAACAGGTAGAGCAGATCCGGCACCGCCTCCCGCTTGAGCAACCCGTTAAGAATGGCCTGCTGCTCCGAAAGGTTCCGGGGATACCGCACCAAGACCACCTCAAATAGACCGTCATTCAGAAAAATATGCTCCTCCGATAGCTTCAGCCCCGCCACAGACGTGGAGTTTGACACCATCCCATAAAGGAAGTCTTCTTCCAGATCCATTTCCCCGCAGCGGATATGAACCCGGTACGGAATGAGATTCGAAAGGCGCTTGATCCCCTCCGCAACATAGGCCAGCTTCCCAAAAAGCTGCTTGGATTGCTGCGGCGTCTGGTAGGAGACGTCGGTGAACGCACCAAAGGCAACTACATAGGCAAAATACCGCTTCCCAAACTGCCCGACATCGCAGTCAAAGGGGACTCCCTCTTCCACCAGCAGTCCGGCTTTGCGCATGTCCCTGGGGATTCCCAGCGAAGAGGCAAAATCGTTGACCGTCCCCGCCGGGATATAACAGAAAGCCGGCTGCTCCGGGCACCGCATCAGACCGTTGACCGTCTCGTTGAGGGTCCCATCCCCGCCGCAGCTGACCAGTACCTCATACTTTCCCGCGTTTTCCGCAATATAGTCCGGCAGATCCAGCGGTTTCTGCGAGGTGTGGACGGTCACGTCATAACCCGCGCGGACAAAGCCGTCCACCAGGTCTGTGAAATGCTCCCGCACAGCTCCGCGACCGGCATGGGGGTTCAGCGTAAACAGCAATTTCCGGTACATAAGCGTTCTCCTTTACTCTTGAGGTTCTCCAGACTCCACGGCGTTCCCCGCCACGCTTGCTTCCGGAAGCACCTGGATGGAAAGCAGAAGCGATGGCGTTTCGGTAAACCGGACCGCCATTCCCTCCTGCAGGCCGGCTAATTTCATAGCCTTCCCCGCCGCGTCCAGGATGGGACAGTCTTCCTCCACCGTTATGGTTTTCTGCACACCGGTAACCGACAGCGCCCCAGCGTCCGGCACCGTTTCTGCTCCCCCGGCACTGGCCAGATCCACCGTCACCGAAGTACCGCTGGCAGAAAGAACGATCCCATAGCTGACAATTGCCGACTCCCCCTCCGGGACGCTTCGAAAAACCGGCGAAGACGACTCCACAGCTGAAGAAACCGGCGTTTCCTCCTGAATTTCTGAACTGGACTCCGGCGCTTCTCCGCAGGAACCCAGCAAAACAGCGCCCGCCAGAAAAGCTGCGGCGAAAACTCGTCTAAATCTCATACGTTCCATCCTTTCCGGGAATTGGCTCCCTGTTCTCTTCCGTTATTTTAGCAGAAAAATGTGACGATTCGGTGTCGGAAATCAAAAAAATTCGGCAAATCCCCAAACCTTTTCCCCACGCCTTGACCTTGTCCGGGAAACGCGCTATAATGAAAGAAATCGAAATACCGCAGGAGGAATGATCCATGTCAAAATCATTTATTGTTGAAACATCCGCCCGGCACGTCCATGTCACCAAGGAAGCGCTGGCGGTTCTCTTCGGCGAGGGCGCTACCCTGACCAACAAAAAGGACCTTTCCCAGCCCGGGCAGTTTGCCTGTGAGGAAAAAGTTTCCATTGTCGGCCCCAAGGGCGAGATGAAGGCTTCGATCCTGGGGCCGGAGCGCAGCGCCTGCCAGGTCGAGTTGAGTGCCACCGACGCCCGCACCATCGGCGTCACCGCCCCTGTTCGGGAATCCGGTGACATTGCCGGTTCCGCCGGCTGCAAGCTGGTCGGGCCCAAGGGCGAGGTCGAGCTTGCCGAGGGTGTCATCATCGCCAAACGCCACATCCATCTGACCCCTGCCGACGCCGCCGAGCTGGAAGTTGCGGATAAGGACGTAGTCTGGGTGCGGGTCAACACCGAGGACCGCAGCCTGATCTTCGGCGACGTTGTCTGCCGCGTCAGCGACAAATTCGCCCGCGCCATGCACATCGACACCGACGAGTCCAACGCCGCCGGCTGCAAGGGCACCGTCATGGGCGAGATCGTCCGCATCTAAGCCCAAAGCGTTTCACGCCGAAACACCCGGAGCCTGTCTTCGGGTGTTTCTTCTTCTTGGAAAAAATCCCGTTTTAGGAGGACGCCGCATGGAAATCCTGTATGCGGACAAGGAAATTGCCGTCTGCATCAAGCCGGTAGGGCTTGACTCGGAAACCCAGGTCCCGGCGGCACTGAAAGAGGCTTTGGGCGGCGAGATCTATCCGATCCACCGTCTGGATCTCAATGTGGGCGGAGTCATGGTCTTTGCCCGGAGCCGGGTTGCCGCCGCATCCCTGTCCCGTGCGGTCCAGGAGGGCGCCATGGTGAAGGAATACGTGGCAATGGTCCATGGGACGCCCCCGGAAAGCGGCGACTGGGAGGACCTGCTCTGGAAGGACTCCGGAAAGAACAAGGTCTATGTCGTCAAGCGCCTCCGGGGCGGCGTAAAAAAGGCACGGCTGGACTTCCGGCGGCTGACCGTCGGTGAAACCTCGCTGGTCCGCATCCGCCTGCATACTGGCCGCAGCCACCAAATCCGGGTGCAGTTTGCCAGCCGCGGCTTTCCTCTGGCGGGTGACCACAAATACGGTGCCCGGGACGATATCACCGCGCCTATGCTGTTCTCCTGCAAAATCGCCTTTCCCCACCGGGGCAAAATCCAGAGCTTTGAGGCGCTTCCGGATTGGGCGGAAACGCCGTAATGGATCTGTTCCAAAAACGGACAACCGCAGAAATCCCCGCTGCCGGCCGAAAAATGGCCAGCAGCGGGGATTTTTCCTTTTCTACTTTTGCAGCTCTTCCGCCTTTTCTACCCGCAGAAACAGCAGGCCGATGGCCGCTGCCAGAGGGATCAGACAGATCAGAACCGACCTTTGGTGAAACAGGGCAACCATCCGCTCGCCCAGCACCGCGCCGCCAAGGAAAACACCCACGACGCCGTAAAATCGCAGGCTCTGCCGCCGCTCCTCCGGGTCCTTTGTGACCCAGAACCGAAACAGAAGCTCTGCCGCGCTCCGGAGATTTCCGGTGCACATGGTGGTGACATAGGCCGCTCCCGCCATTTTCCGGAAGCTCTCCACCTGGATGCCGCAGGCCAGGGAAACAGCCACATTTGCCGCCGTGTCGGCGCCCCCTCCCGCAGGAAGGAACGCCACTGCTGCTAAAATCACAGCCTCCGCCGCCAAAGACGCCTGCTGCCACGCGAAGCGCGGATGGTCCCGGAAGCGATGGCGGATAACCTCGGTCAGCAGCACGCCGCCCGTAAAGGCCAATACCGGAATCAGGTAACAGCAGATTTCCGCATATTCTCTTCTGGCAATCCGAATTCCCAGCAGCACCAGGTTCCCAGTCTGAGCAAAGGCGAAGACCCCGCCCCGGGCCAGATAGGTGTAGGCATCCAGAATCCCGCCGGACAGCGCCAACAGCGCCCCCATCCAGAAGGTTTCCTCCACCGGTATCCGCTTTTTCATCTCGTTTAATCCTCCGCCGGAAGCGCCGCAAGATACTGGGACATATAGTTCTTCATTAAACGGTTGTATTCCTCGGTGTTGCCCTGATGCATCTTTTTAATATACTCGTGCCGGTTGAGGATCTCGCCGTTCTTGTGCCGCCCGATAATATATACCGCGATGTTTGAACAGTGGTCGGAGATTCGCTCGATGTTGGTCAGCACTTCTAGGAAAACCAGCCCGGCGTCGATAGTGCATAGGCCGCTCTTGAGCCGCTTGATGTGCCGGTACTTCAGGGTATCCTGCATGGCGTCGATGGTCTCCTCCAACGGCTCGATCTGCGTCGCCAGGGAGAGGTCGTCGTTTTTCAGTGCCTCATATGCCATAGCCACGATGTGCTCCACCGCCGCACAGATGATATCCAGCTCCTGGATCGCCTTGCCGCTGAATTTCACATGCTTATCATAAAGAGTCTCGGCCCGTTCCACCAGGTTGATGGCATAGTCACCGATCCGCTCAAACTCCACAGTCAGCCGCAGCAGAAGGGTGACGTCCTTGCTCTCCTTGTCGGTCAGCTCACACTCACTGATCCGGCCCAAATAGCTGTTGAGCCGGTCCTCCGTCTGGTCGATCTGGTTTTCTGCGGTCTGGATGGTCTCAACCAGCTTCCGGTCATAATCCTGGAACAGCGTATACGACCGCTGAAAGTTGAACAGTGCATCCCGTGCCATTTCTTCCAGTACAGCGCGGCTCTGGTTGAGGGCGATGGCCGGGGTGGAGAGGAAGCGCTCGTCCAGAGGGTCGGCTCCGGCCTCGAGCTCCGGCTGGAGGATTTCCTTAGACGCCGGTACGTGATCGCGCACCGTCCATTCTGCCAACCGCGCCAGTCCCTTGTAAAAGGGCAGCATAACGAGGGTGGCCACCACATTAAAGAAAGTGTGGAAATTGGCGATCCCGCCCTTGTTGATGGGGCTGTCCCAGAAGGAAAAGCCACCGATTGCCGCGTTGATGCCGTAAACGCCCGCCAAAAACAGGACGGTCCCGATAATGTTGAAATAAAGGTGCACCATGGCGGCCCGCTTGGCGTTCTTATTCGCCCCGATCCCGGAAAGGAGGGAAGTCACGCAGGTGCCAATGTTCTGACCCATGATAATGGGGAAAGCCGCAGAATAGGTAATGGCGCCGGTGGAAGACAGCGCCTGGAGAATACCGATGGAGGCCGAGGAGCTTTGGATGATCGCAGTCACTGCCGCACCCACCAGCACGCCCAGAACCGGGTTCTGGAAAGCCGCAAAGAGCTGTGCAAAGGCCGGGGACTCCCGTAGTGGTACCATGGCCGACTCCATGGAGAACATCCCCTGGAACAACACGCCGAAGCCCAGCAGGATCTCGCCCACGATCTTTTTTCCGGGCCGCCGGGCCGCCAGAAGCAGCACGATGCCGATCACCGCCGCCAGCGGCGCCAGGGTGCTGGGTTTCAGCCATTGGAGAAATGCGTTGGCGTTCCCCTCCAGATCGCCCAGCCGCAGGATCTGTCCCGTAATGGTAGTCCCGATGTTGGCGCCCATGATCACGCCCACCGCCGACTGGAGCTTGAGAATACCTGCGTTGACCATGCCCACGATGATCACTGTCGTGACGGAAGAGCTCTGGATCACCGCTGTCACCGCTGCGCCCAGCAGAACGCTGGTAAAGATGTTACTGGTCAGCTTCTCCAGGGCTTTTTCCACCTTGCCCCCGGAAACTTTTTCCATCCCGCCCGCCAAAATGTTCATGCCGAAGAGGAAAAGCGCCAGGCCGCCTCCCAGGCTGATGAAGTTGAATGGACTCATAACGTTCCTCCAGGTTGTTTCTCTGTTTCCTGCCCGCGCCGGGCGGACAGGCTTTTCCGTTACTCATTATAGCATACCCGTTTTTGTTTGTATACCGCCGGTATCGGCCAGTAAGGAAATTTTACCTGAAATTTACACAGTCCGACTGGTATCTCCTTTTTCTGCAAAGATCCGTCAAAAAAGCGGCCTGCCGCAGTTGTGCAGCAGACCGCTTGTAAGGACCGCTATTTTCCCTTGATCACCGGCGAAATCCGCTTATAGATCAAAAAGGTGATGGCAACGCTGATCAGTCCCTTGACAAAGGTAAAGGGGGCGTTGAAAATCCACAGCGCCTGCCACAGCGTCTCGATTTTGGGATTGATCGCTTGGTACATCCCCAAAATCACATCCATGGGCATCAGCAGATTCGCATAAACTGGGTACACCAGGTAATAGTTGATAAAGACGCTGAAAAAGCCCATGGCCAGTGCGCCCGCCAGCGCGCCAATCAGCGCGCCCTTCCGGTTGTTCCACTTTTTGTAGATCAATCCTGCCGGAAGGACGAAAAATACCCCCAGCAGGAAGTTGCACAGCTCACCTACACCCATGCTGTAGGTGAACAGCACGTTGACCAGGTTCTTGATCAGGCAGACCGACACGCCGCTGAGGGGCCCCATGCTGAAGGCCGCGATCAGCGCCGGCAGCTCGGAGAGATCCAGCTTGATGAAGCTGGGCACCAGCGGCACGCTGAAGCTTAGAAACATCAAAACCGTGGAGAGCGCGCCCAAAAGCGCGGTCATGACCATGGTGCGGATACGGGTCCGCCTGCGGGCATTCTGAGGTTTTGAGATCGATTTGTCCATGATGACGTTCCTTTCTGCGGGTATCCCCGCTCCCGTCGGAGCAAACAAAAACGCCCGCAGATGCTCTGCGGGCGCAACACGCGGATTCCAGCCGGGGCAAGCCCCGCGGAAAGGTGTGTTTCTTTCATCCGGACTATAACCGTCGGTACCGGAGTTCCACCGGTTCGGCACATTTGCATGTGTTCGCGGACTATCACCGCCGGTGGAGACTTTCACTCCGCCCCGAAACAAGGTAAATGATAATTTTGATGAAAACGGCCGAAGCCGCCGGCATCCTTATTTGTCACAGCCGCAATCGCAGCCGTCTTCGCAGTCACATCCGTCGATATCCAGATCGAACTCCAGATCCTGCCCGCAGTTGGGGCACTTCATCTCGCCCTCGTCCAGCATCGACTCGTCAATGTAGATGGTATTGTTGCAGGTGGGGCAGGTGATCTCATAGGTCTCCCCCTCCTCGCCGCAGCAGCACTCGTCCTCATCGTCATCGTCGCCAAAAACAGCTTCCTCAACGTCGCCCAGATCTTCGTCCAGCACGTCGAGCAGCTGGCACATCTCGTCGGTTTCCTCCTCGATATCCGTGACCGTAGCGGCCAGATCGTCGAGAACATCCACAATGGCATTGAAAACCTTGGTTTCCTTCTTATCCGCGTCCAGCTCCAGGCCGCTTATCAGGCCTTTCAGGTATGCGACTTTCTCCAGCAGTTCCATAAAATACCTCCCTTATCCATTCTCACATCCAGTATGCCCAGCTTTGGAACATCCATGCGCCGGGCCGACAGAAGGTGAACAGCTTATGCGCGTTCCATGTATTCGCCGGTACGGGTATCCACCCGGATCATCTCACCCTCGTCGATGAACAGCGGCACCTTGATCTCAGCGCCGGTCTCCAGGGTTGCGGGCTTGGTGGCATTGGTAGCGGTGTTGCCCTTGAAGCCGGGATCGGTCTTAGTGACCTGCAGCTCCACAAAGTTGGGGGGCTCCACTCCGAAAACGACGCCCTTATAGGAAAGGACCTTCACCGGAGTGTTTTCCTTGACGAACCGGAAACCGTCGCCCAGATGGGCGCTGTCAATGGCCTGCTGCTCGTAGGTCTCGTTGTCCATGAAGTAGTAAAGGTTCTCGTCGTTATAAAGATATTCCATCTCACGGCGTTCGATATACGCCTCCGGGAATTTCGCGGTGGGGTTGAACGTCGTCTCGGTGACGGCGCCGGAAATCACGTTGCGCAGCTTAGTGCGAACGAACGCCGCGCCTTTGCCTGGCTTTACGTGCTGGAACTCGATGACCTGCATAACCTCGCCGTCCATATCGAAGGTAAGGCCGTTCCGAAAATCGCCTGCTGTTACCATGTAGAAACCTCCATTTTGCTATCCCGCAATATTTGCACCGTGCATCACTTCCCGCCGGAAGCACCGGCGCCGAAAAATCACGCTGTTGGAAGCCGCGCCTGGGGTCCCCTGGGCGCATTTCCATTACCTTATTATTTTACCGTATCTCCGTCTTATTTGCAAGGGCAATTTGTAAATTTTCTGCGTTTTCGCCGGATTTTGCTCCGGACCCGCAGAATTTCCGTCAAATCAGATGAGCGAGACCCTCCAAAGCCAGAAAATAGCTGTATTTTCCGAAGCCGCAGATCTGTCCGGCGCAGACCGGCGCGATCACCGACTTGTGGCGGAACTCCTCCCGGCTGTGGACGTTGGAAAGATGGACCTCGATACAGGGAATCCGAATCCCGGCGATGGCGTCCCGAATGGCGATGGAATAGTGGGTATACGCCCCCATGTTGGCCACCACGCCGTCCACCTCATGACGGACCGCCTGAAGTTTGTCAATGATCTCGCCCTCGCAGTTGGACTGGTAGATTTCACAGTCAAAGCCCAGCTCTTCCGCCCGGGCCCGGATCTCCGCATTGATGCTCTCAAAGCTCTCCTTGCCGTAAATTCCCGGTTCCCGCTCTCCGACCAGATTGATGTTGGGCCCGTGGATCACCAGTACTTTTTTCTTCATCGTATTCTTCCTTTCCCTGTTTTAGATATCCGGATATCCGGCCAGCTCCGGATTTTTCATCCAATTTCCGTCCGCATCCCGGAGATACGGCAGTACCGCTTCCACAGCGTCCAGATTCAGCGTCCCGTAAATGTGCGGATAGGCTCTTCCGCAGCCGTCGCCGTCCTCCCAGCGGATCTCCGATCCAACGCGCTCCTCCGCGATGCACAGCAGAACCAGCTCTTCCTGTGTCTCCCGGAAATTGGGCGCGACCCGCCAGAAAAACGAAACCGGCGACCCATGGAGGAAGGGTTCCCCCTCCGGCAGGACGTAGCTCCCCGCCCTTTTCGCCGCTTCCCAGCCTTCCCGTGCCATGCAGTGCAGGATCATTTGCCCAGCTCCCTCCGGTAATGCTCCGCCATGGCCCGGGCATCCTCAGCCTGGGTCCCGGCAGACTCACAGATGAACCGCGGTGACCACCCCCGGCGGGCGACTTCTTCCATCAGCGGCTCAAAATCCGGGCCGTAAACCGTGTCGGCAAAGGTCAGATGGGCCTTCTCCCCGCCCTTTTCGGTGTAGGCGATCTTGGAAAAATGGGCATGAAACCGGCTGGCCCGCTCTTCTCCCAGGCGGCTCTCCACCGCATCCAGAATTGCAGCATAGTCCTCCCGTCCCCGGATTCCGCCAAAGGTCCGGGCGTTCAGGTGTCCAAAGTCGATACAGGGCAGCAGCCGCTCGTCTATGGCGCAGAGCTCCAGCACCTCGGAAAGGCTCCCCAGCTGGTTGACCTTCCCCATGGTTTCCGGGCAGACCATGATTTCCGAAAGCCCCATCCGGCTAAGCTCGTCCAGTGCCAGCTGAAGGGTTCCCTTCGCCAGCTCCAGGGCCTCCTCCCGGGAAATTTTCCCGCAGGACCCGGAGTGGACCACAATACGGTCGCCGCCCATGATCCGGGCCGCTTGGGCGGTGTCGGTGATATACTTCACGGAGCCCAGCCGCTTTTCCTCCTCCACCGAGGAAAGGGAGATGTAATAGGGCGCGTGGACGCTCAGCGCCACGTTCCCCGCCGCCGCCTTTTCCTTCAGCTCCAGCAGCTCTTTTTCCACATACCGGACTCCCCGGCCGCATTGATACTCAAAGGCATCCAGCCCAAGCTCCTTCAGATAGGCCGGGATCTCCGCCGTCCGCTTAAATCCCATTGCCGCAAAGCTGTCTGGACGTCCCGCCGGACCAAAACGTGCGCTCATTTTACCTCCCCCTTCCGCTTCTGATATCGCCGGATCACTGGCTTTTCCAGCCGCCGCTTGAGCCGGAAGAACCAACCATTCTCCAGTTCATAAGGCTCCACCAGGATCGTATAAACGCCCCCCAGGTTGCCGCTCATCATGTCCGTGAACACCTGGTCCCCGATGAGCGCTACCTGATCCGGTCGAAGGGAATATCGCCTGCAAGCCCGCGCCACTCCAAGGGGAAGGGGCTTGCACGCCATGGCGACAAAATCCAGCCCCAGCACCCGGGCGAAAGGCTCCACCCTCTCCTGGGTATTATTGGAAAGAATGGCCAGCTGGAGCCCAGCTTCCTGCATTTGCGCGATCCACTCCGGGACCCCTTCCGCCGGAACGGGGTTCCCATGGGTGGTCAGGGTGTTGTCCACGTCCAGGATAACAGCGCGGATGCCGTTTTCCGTAAAAAATGAAACCGGCAGATCGGTGATGTGCCGCACCATCCGGCACGGCTGAAGCAGCGGCATGCGAATCCCCCTTAAAGCAAATGAAAAAGCGAGCGAAAACCGCTCGCTTTTATCCACAACGATACGCTGGTCTCAGGCCAGGCCTGCTTCCATTAAAACGTTGTACACGTAATTATTTAAATTTACGTTTCCGAGCAGCCTCAGATTTCTTTTTGCGTTTGACAGAAGGCTTCTCGTAATGCTCTCTTTTGCGCACTTCAGCGAGCACGCCAGACTTCGCGCAGGAGCGTTTGAAGCGTTTAAGCGCATTGTCCAGAGACTCGTTGTCTTTGACTCTGATTTCCGACATTCTATTCCCTCCCTTTGCCAAACGGCAGAGGTCTAAAAGCTGCCTCCACCCGCAGATTTTTCCGCAGAACCGACCTCTGATCTGCGCGCAGGCGCAGGATTCCACGGAGCCGCAGGACAAAACCAGCATTTGTATCTATTATTATATAACAGCACGGGTCAGAATGTCAAGGGATTTTCGTGACTTTTTCCGTATCTCTGAAAACTTTTCCGCTTTTCAGCGGATCAATTTTCGGAAAACAAAACATCCATTCAGTTTTCCGCCGAAAACACATCCAGCGCGGACAAAACCTGCTGTCCGCGCTGGATAACGGCTTATTTTACGACGATATTGACCAGTTTTCCTTTGACGTAAAGCTCCTTGACCACGGTTTTCCCGGCGATCTCCGCCGCAACCTTAGGGTCGGCCTTGGCCAGGGCGATGGCATCGGCGCTCTGGATGTCGGCGTCGACAGTCAGCTTGGCCCGGATCTTGCCGTTGACCTGCGCCACGATCTCCACGGTGGCTTCCTTGCACTTGGCCTCGTCCCAGGTAAGCCATTTCTGGGAAGTGATAGGGCCGCCGAAGCCCATGACCTCGAAGAGTTCCTCGGTCATATGGGGCGCGAAGGGATTCAAAAGGACCAGGAGGTCCCGGTACTCCTTCCGTGTGATAGCGCCGGTGTCGGTGATGACGTTCAAAAGGCTCATCATCGCCGCAATGGCGGTGTTGTACTTGAGGTTCTCGATGTCCTCGGAAACCTTCTTGATGGTCTGGTGGAAGGGAGTCTCCACCTCTTTCCGGTAGCTGTCGCCATCCACCACAATCTCCTGGAGGTTCCAGATACGGTCGAGGAAACGCTTGCAGCCCCGAACGGAGTTCATGCTCCAGGGAGCGGACTTCTCAAAATCCCCCATGAACATCTCATAGAGCCGCATAGTGTCCGCGCCGAATTCCTTGACGATGTCGTCGGGGTTGATGACGTTGCCCCGGGATTTGCTCATCTTCTCGCCATTCTCGCCCAGGACCATGCCGTGACTGGTCCGCTTGGCGTAAGGTTCCTTGCAGGGAACGACGCCCTGATCGTAAAGGAATTTGTGCCAGAACCGGGAGTAGAGCAGATGCAGGGTCGTGTGCTCCATGCCGCCGTTGTACCAGTCCACGGGGAGCCAGTATTTCAGCGCTTCGGGGGAAGCCAGCTGCTCTTTGTTGTGGGGATCGCAGTAGCGGAGGAAGTACCAGGACGAGCCCGCCCACTGGGGCATGGTGTCGGTTTCCCGCTCGGCGGGCCCGCCGCATTTGGGGCAGGTAGTGTGGACAAAGCTGTCAATTTTGGCCAGAGGGGATTTCCCGTCGTCGGTGGTCTCGTAATTCTCCACATCCGGGAGCTTCAGCGGCAGCTCCTCCTCGGGAATGGCCACATAGCCGCACTTCTCGCAGTGAACGATGGGGATCGGCTCGCCCCAGTACCGCTGCCGGGCAAACACCCAGTCCCGAAGCTTATAGTTGACCTTGGGCACGCCCTTGCCGGTTTCCTGGAGCCACTCCTTGATCTTCTCCTTGGCCTCCTCCACGGAAAGCCCGTCCAAAAAGCCGGAGTTGACCATCACGCCGGTCTCACAGTCGGTAAAGGCCTCCTTCTCAATGTCGCCGCCCCGGACCACCTCAACCATGGGCAGGCCGAAAGCCTTGGCAAAGGCGTAGTCCCGCGTATCGTGGGCCGGAACCGCCATAATCGCGCCGGTTCCGTAGCTGACCAGCACGTAATCGGAGATGAAAATAGGAATCTGCCGCCCGTTGACGGGGTTGATAGCCATGACCCCCTCCAGCCGCACGCCGGTCTTGTCCTTGTTGACCTCCGTGCGCTCAAAGTCGGATTTTTTGGCTGCCTCCGCCTGATAGGCACGGATCTGATCCATATTTTCCAGCCGGTCCGCCCACTTTTCAATGCAGGGATGCTCCGGGGAAATGACCATGTAGGTGGCCCCAAAGAGGGTGTCGGGCCGGGTGGTGTAGACCTTGAGAATATCGCCGGCGTCGGTCTCAAAGTTGACCTCCGCGCCGGTGGACCGGCCGATCCAGTTGACCTGGGTCGCCTTGATCCGATCGAAGTAGTTGACGTCGGCCAGGTCGTCGATGAGCCGCTGGGCGTATTCGGTGATTTTGAGCATCCACTGGGATTTGACCTTGTGAACGACCTCGCCGCCGCAGCGCTCGCAGACGCCGCCCACGACCTCCTCATTGGCCAGCACGCACTTGCAGGAGGTGCACCAGTTGACATTCATCTCGCTCTTATAGGCCAGCCCGGCCTTGAAGAGCTTCAAAAAGATCCACTGCGTCCACTTGTAATAGTCGGGGTCGGTGGTGTTGATCTCCCGGTCCCAGTCGAAGGAGAGGCCCAGGGACTTGAGCTGTTCCTTGAAGTGGGCGATGTTTTTTGCCGTCACCGCCGCGGGATGGACGTGGTTTTTGATGGCGAAGTTCTCCGTGGGCAGGCCGAAGGCGTCCCAGCCCATGGGGAACAGCACGTTGTAGCCCTCCATGCGGCGCTTGCGGGCGACGATGTCAAGGGCGGTGTAGGGCCGGGGATGGCCCACGTGGAGCCCCTGCCCAGAGGGATACGGGAACTCGATCAGGGCGTAATACTTGGGCTTGGTGTAATCGTCGGAAGCGTGGAAGGTCTTGTGGTCATCCCAGTACTTCTGCCATTTTTTCTCGATTGCCTGAAAATCATAGCTTTTCATTGGTTTCATCCTTTCCTGCTGCGGGAAAACAAAAAGCCCCCGTTCCTTGTCAGAGCAAGAAACGGAAGCTGAATTCCGCGGTACCATTCTCGTTGGCGCAAGCGCCCGCTTTTTCCATCGGCCTTCCGGCGAATGTTACTCGGTGATAACGGTGGAGAACCCGTCCGGTCCTACTGGCGGAAACCCGCGTTCAGACGGATGCTCAAGGGCCAGCCGTCTTGTCCCGGATACCGCCTCGCACCGTCCGGCGGCTCTCTGAAAAGCCAGAAAACAAGTCTTTTCCCTGTCGCAGCATTTTTCAAATATTTCTTTTATTATAGCAAACACCTATGGAAATGTCAAGGCTTTTCCAGGACAGGCAACGCAAAGTTCCTCTCTGCTCACGGTGCCTATTCTGTCACCAGCCCGGTCAGATCGATCTTCTCACCGTCCGCCCAGAGCCGCTCCAGATCGTAAAAGTCCCGGGTGTCTTCATGGAAAATGTGGACGATCACGTCGGTGTAGTCCAGGATGATCCAGTTTTCACTGTGATACCCCTCCACACGGTGAGGCTTGACCCCCTTCAGCCCCATCTGATAGTCCACCTCGTCGGCCAGCATTTTAACCTGAGTGGAGCTGGAACCGGTGGCAATGACAAAATATTCGCCCAGAATTGTCAGGTCCCCAATGCGGATGGCGCGGATATCCCGGGCCTTTTTTCCGTCCAGGACCTTTACGATGCTTTCCATTAACTCTTTTGCTTCCATGCAGTTCCTCCGTTAATTTCCGGACGCGCCGGAGCTAGTCCCGCCGCCGATCAAATCGCCGACGGTGGTATCATTATCATCATAATAATCGGTCGTATTCGCAATTTCCAAAATGTTCAACTCCTCAGCGGGGACCGGATCGCTGAAGGGCCGGAAATACTCGTTGAGCAGATCGGCCAGCACCTGCTTGTGAACGCCCCAGACCGAGAGATTGTTGGCGTACGCCCCCTCGCCGGGGACCATGTGGAAGGACATGTTGGCGGTGTCCAGCTTGAGAACTTGGGGCGCCAGGGTCAGCACGTCTCTGACGGTCAGATCCGTATTCACTTCGTTCATCAGCGTCGGCACCAGCGCCGAGATCTCCCCCATGGAAAGATTCTTAAACTTTTTCACCAGCGCCGAAAGGAATTCCCGCTGGGCGTTGATGCGCCCGATGTCGCCGCCGCGGCTGTGCCGCTCCCGGACGAACTTCTCCGCCTGGATACCATTCAGGGTCTGAACGCCCGGCTTAATCGTCACACCCTCCAGGGTGAAGGACTCCTGTACGTTGATCTCAACGCCGCCAATGGCATCGATGGCATTGACAAACCCGTCCATGGTGATGGTCACATAGTGGTCGATGGGCAGCCGAAACCGATCGTAGATCACCCGCGCCAGGTTTTCCACCCCGCCTGCGTTGGCGTTGCCGTAAACGGCGTTGATCTTGCCGGTGGGGTACTCGCTCCCGATGTAGGTGTCCCGGGGGATCTGAAGAATGTTCAGGTTCTGCTCCTCCAGATTGTAGCTCACCACCATGATCACATCGGTCAGCTTGGCCCGGCCGGTGCCCTCAGCGTAGTCGATTCCCGTGACCAGAAAGTTGACCACCTTTTTCTGGTTTTCCTGTTCCGTCTTGTAGTCATCACTGATGCTGACCACGTTTCCCTCCTCGTCCACCTCGGGCAGTGGTGCCCAGTTTAGAAGGGAAACATATCCGATGATTCCCAGTGAAACGCTGATCAGCACAATCGACAGTGCGAGCAAAATCTTATCCCCTGTGCGGAGGCGTTTTTTCGGTGCTTTTTTCGTTGCCATTTCATCTACCTGAAACCTTTCCGTCCGCCGTCAAAACACGGGCTTTGGCGTCCGCGCAGCGGCAATCTGGTTGTAGCATTCCAACGAATCGGGATGCAGAATCTTTCCCTGCCGGAGCATGTCCCCCAGAATAAACTGGAGCGAATAAAGAATCGCTCCGTCCGGATCCTCCTCCGAGAGGCGGCGAACATGGCCGGCGTCAGGAAAATCCCGGTCCGCGGAGGTGAGATCCGCAAGATAAACCGTTTTCTCCAAAGGCGACATGTCCTTCCGCCCGGTGGTGTGGTAGTGGATCGCGTTTAAAACATCGGGATCCCGGATCCCCAGCTTGTCCCGAACGAAGAGCATTCCCGCCGGGGCATGCCACAGCTGCGGCAGCAGCGCGTCTGCATACGAGAAAAGTATATCAGAATTTTGGAGCTTTTGCAACAAAATTTTCGGTTCGGTGTTTTTTTCCACGTCGTGGAGAAGTCCCGCCAACTCCGCCTTAGCCGGGTCCGCGCCGGCAATACGGGCCAGGAATACCGCCCGTTCCATTACATTCATCGAATGGCGGAAGCGTTTGGGACTGAGCCTTTGCTGAATCAGAGCCTGATACTCCGGATAGCGCGTTGTCATGATATCCCCCCTGCCGCCCCAACCGGGCGCGGCAATTGATTCTCAACATCTCCTGAAAAATTTTGTCTATAAAGACTGCTCGGCCCCAACACCCTCCAATTGCCGCCCAACAGGCCGAAAGTTGTCTGCATCCATTATTCCTGCGGAGACGGCAGCGGTTTCCGGTACAGCCCCCGCCTTTCGATATAGCGGAGCACTCCCTCCGGCACCATACCGGAGACATCTCCGCCCCGCCGCAGCGTCTCCCGTACCAGAGTCGAGGAAAGCGGCAGCGGCTCGGCCCGGATGACCCGCGCGCCGGGAAGCTCGGCTGCCTTTTCCTCCAAAGCTTCCTCCTCGCCGCGGTTCCGGGCAAAGGCCGCCAGGTCCGCCAGCCGGAGGATGTCCTGCCACCGGTACCACTGGTCAAAGGTCAGCAGCATGTCCGCTCCCATCAGCAGAGTAAACCGATCTCCCGGAAACAGCGCGTGGAGCTTCTCCAAGGTCAGGATGGTGTAGCTTTTTCCCTTCGCTCGCAGTTCAATATCGCTGACAAAGGCCTTTTTCATCCCCATCACTGCCAGCCGCGCCATTTCCATCCGATCATTCCCCGGCGCCAGGTCCACTGCCCGTTTGTGGGGCGGAATATTGGCCGGGATCAGCAAAATCCGGTCAAAGGAAAGTGCGGCGTCCGCCTCCCGGAGCAGATGAAGATGCCCGTTATGGATGGGATTAAAGGTTCCGCCGAAAATACCGGTGTGCGCCATGGCGCACCTCCTTTCGCCGCTCAGACGTCCAGCTCGATAACCGGCTTTTCCGGGTTGGGCCGGTAGAGGGTGATGCGGGTACCAAGAATCTGGACGACCTCGCAGCCGGTCATCCCCGCGATTTCAGCGGCGGCCTCCTTGGCGGAGTAAAGGCTGTTTTCCAGAACCCGGATCTTGATCAGTTCCCGGGCAGTCAGGGCGTCATCCACCTGCTTGACGGTGTTTTCGTTGATGCCGCCCTTTCCGATCTGAAGAATGGTGTCGATTGGGTTGGCCATAGCGCGGAGCCTGGCCCGCTGTTTGCTGGTTATCATAATGTTCTCCCTTTATTCAATGATTTTCACGAAATCACAGCGATTCTGCAAGATTTCTCAACGGTTCCCGGCGGCGCCTTCCGCACGAAGGAAAGCCTCCAAGCGGCGGTCTGCTTTGCCGCGGTGGCTGATTGCGTCCTTTTCCTCCGGCGTCATCTCCGCAAAGGTCTTTTCCCCTGCCAGGAAAATCGGGTCATAGCCGAAGCCGTCCTCTCCCCGGGGTTCATCGGCAATGATCCCCTCGCAGGTCTCCTCAAAGATATGTTGTTCTCCTACGGAGTCAATATACGCGATGGCGCAGACAAACCGGCCGCTCCGGTTCTCCGCCCCTTCCAGCTCCGCCAGCAGCTTCCGGACCCGCTGGGCGTCGGAAGCGCCCTCTCCGGCATAGCGGGCGGAGTAGATGCCCGGTCTGCCGTCCAACGCATCCACGCAGAGCCCGGAATCGTCGGCGATGACCGGGACTCCGGCGGCCTCCCAGACCGTCCGGGCCTTTAACAGGGCGTTTTCGGCAAAGGTGGAACCGGTTTCCTCCACATCCAGGATGATTCCCTTCTCCTTTTGGGAAAAGACCCGATAGCCCAGGGGCTCCAGCATCCGCTTAAATTCCCGGACCTTTCCAGCATTTCCGGTGGCGATGATGATTTCCATATGGTTCTCCTTTCCCGGTCAGTCCCGGGGGTTTTTCCTTCCGGCCAAAGCCGCCAGCCCCAGACCGGCGCCGGCCAACAGCAGCAACAGCGGGGCGGCCCCAGCCAGGCAGTTCCGTACCTTTTCCCAAAAGCCGGGCTGCTCCGTACGGTAGGCATAGGTTGAGATCACGTCTGCGGTTTCATAGTGGCTCCTGGCTTTTCGGAACCACATCTGGATTTTTTGCGGCAGCCCGCTTTGCAGCAGGAGCAGAAATGCTCCTGTGCCGCTGGCCAGGGCGGAAGCTGCTCCTAAGATTTTGCTCTTCATAAGCGGCTCTCCTTATTGAAAAATTCGCAAAGCTTTGCGGGTGTCCATGAGACGCCGCACCCTGGACCTCCGCCGCCTTTTGAAAAAAGCGGGCGAAAATTTTATGCGCTTCGCCCTTTTTGAGGCATTGTTATTCAAACAGCGCTTCGACGAAATCCTCCGGCACAAATTCCTGCAGGTCATCGATCTTCTCGCCCACGCCTACATAACGGACGGGAAGACCCAGCTGGTTCTTGATGGAAACAACGATGCCGCCCTTGGCAGTGCCGTCCAGCTTGGTGAGGACGATGCCGGTGATTTTGGCGGCCTGCATGAACTGCTCCGCCTGGCTGACGGCGTTCTGGCCGGTGGTGGCGTCCAGGACCAGCAGGGTCTCTACGTCGCAGCCCTCCGCCCGCTGGCTGACGATGCGGAACATCTTGCTCAACTCGTCCATGAGGTTTTTCTTGTTGTGGAGCCGCCCGGCAGTATCGATGAGAAGGATGTCGGCATGGCGGGCCTTGGCGGCCTCGATGGAATCGTAGACCACGGCGGCAGGGTCGGCCCCCTCCTTGTGCTTGACGATCTCGACGCCGCTGCGCTGGGTCCAGATCTCCAGCTGCTCAATAGCGGCGGCGCGGAAGGTATCCGCCGCCCCCACCAGCACCCGCTTGCCCCGGGCCTTGAAGCCGGCGGCCAGCTTGCCGATGGTGGTGGTCTTGCCTGCGCCGTTGACGCCGATGACAAAGAGGATGGAGGGGGAGGTGGAAAGCCTCATGGGCTCCTCCTCCCGGAGCATGTCGGCGATGATGGCCTTGAGCATATCCTTGACGGCGGCGGTATCGTTGACCCCGGTTTCCTTGATCTTCTTTCGGAGCCGGTCGCAGATATCCGCCGCGGTAGCGGCGCCCATATCCGACATGATGAGGACCTCTTCCAGCTCTTCCAGAAACTCCTCGTCCACCTTGGTAAAGGAATGGATGACGCCCTCGACCTGGCGCATCATGGCGTCCTTGGTCTTTTTGAGCCCCTCCCTGATCTTATCGAAAAATCCCATTGCGGGTCCTCCTTACGGTTGCGATTCCAGGTCGCCCATCTTTGCGGCGATCTCCGTGACTTTCAGTTCCAGCAGCTTGGAAACGCCGCGCTCCTGCATGGTAACGCCATAGAGCACGTCGGCCTCTTCCATCGTGCCGCGGCGGTGGGTGATGAGGATGAACTGGGTGCTGCCGCTCATCACCCGCAGATAGTTTGCGTATTTCACGACATTCACGTCGTCCAGCGCCGCCTCGATCTCGTCCAGGACGCAGAAAGGCGTCGGGCGGACCTTGAGGATGG
>CAJMLQ010000052.1 GCA_905214265.1 uncultured bacterium | reverse complement strand
TGATGCCACAGTAGGCAATGCAGAACTGGACCATCAGTTCCTTTTTTGAATCGTGAGCGATCAGTGCGATGTTCATAATGCGGTTCCTCCTCTATAAAATCTGTATCGTAAGTCATAAACGGGCTTCCTGTTTACCGGAGCAGGAGGGGGAGGTATTCCCCGTCGATGCGGCGGGCGATGGTCTTGCAGATGCGGGTGATCCGGTGGCTTTCCCGAAGTGCCAGACCCCGGGAAAGGCGGAGCTGAATGGCGGGATCGTCAGGCAGAACGCCGATGAGCTGGGAGCCGACGCCGTCGATGACCTCATCTAAATCGGTAATGACGTCCCGGCGGATCATTTTTTCGTCCACCCGGTTAATGATCAGACGATAGTTTGTAAATCCGCCCCGCTGGAGCTCCTGAGTCATCCGACAACCGTCCCGCACGCAGATGCGGTCGGGAGTCGCGACAATTAGGGCCAGATCCGCGGCGGCGGCGGTTATCCGGGCAGACGTTCCAAGTCCGGCGGGCATATCCAGAATGATGCGGTCAAAATGGGGGCGGAGGCCGTTGATGAGCAGCTGGACATCCTCCAAGTTCAAGGGCGCCTCCAGGCTGATCGGCGCCACGATGGCGTTGAGGTTTTCGTTCAGAGGCGACTCAATAATGGCCTTGCTGATGGTACATCGACCCTCCAACAGGTCGCCCAGATCGAAAACGATCTTGTCCGCGATACCCAGCATCAGGTCAATTCCCCGCAGGCCTGCGTCAAATTCAATCATCAGCGCCGATTTCCCGCACAGGGCAAAACCAAGCCCCAGCCCGACGCAGAGGGTAGACTTCCCCACGCCGCCCTTGCCGGAGGTCAGGGAGATCACCTGATTGTTTGAAGAACCGCCGCGTTCCGTTGCCATGCCAGACATCCTTTCGGATAATGCAGGATACCGCTAGATATTTTTAGTTTAACATATTTTCCGCTATTTTTCTACTGTTATCTGTGAAATTCTTTGTCAAAGGACGATTTTTTTTCAAAAATCATTCTTCTGCGGAGGAAATCAGTGGATTTTCGTCCGTATCGCTGCTGGAATCCGTTCCGTAATAGGCTTCCAGAATCTGGCGGATCAAATAGTTGGCGTTGTCTCCCAGCTCCAGCATGACGCTGATGGCGATATCGGCGTCGTCAGCGGGGGCAAAGGCAATGGCTGCGGAATGGAATTCCGTATTGTTTTTCTGGGGAGTGCCGGTTTTCAGAGCAACGTCGTAGCCCAGGTCCGTCAGCTGATAGGGCGCAGGCACCCGGGCAGCCGCCCCGATCATGCCGGCCTTGATAGTCTCAAAAGTGGAGCCGCTCATTTCAAACTGAGAGAGAACGTTTGGTTCGGTGGAAGAGAGAACCTCCGTGTCGTCGTAACTGCGCACTTCCTTGACCAGGTGGGCCTGATAGCGGGTCCCACGGTTAGCCAGGGTCATGGCCTGAACTGCCATCTGAAGAGGCGTGACATTGGTGTCCATCTGGCCGATGGCCGCCTGGCAAATGTCACCCTGAACCCAGGTTTTTCCCAGGGACTGGGAACGCTCGGGGCCGGAGATGCCGCCGACGCTCTCGCTGAGCTCAATGCCGGTGGGAACGCCCAGCCCCAGAAGATTGGCGTAGACGTTCATCTGCTCGGCTCCCAAACGGCGGCCTACGTCGTAGAAAAATATGTTGCAAGAGACGGTCAGAGCCTTGACGGTGTCCGTTTTGCCGTGGTAGCCCAGGCAGGTAGGCCGGAATTGGTTCCCAGGCAGAATGTCGTAGTAATGGTAGATGCGTTGGCAGTTGACGGTATCTTTGGGGGTGATGATGCCCTCTTCCAAAGCGCCCGCGGCTACAGCGGTTTTGAAGGTGGAGCCCGGGCGGTAAAGACCGTTGAAGGCCCGATTGTTCAGGGGCGAGAAGTCTGCGTCCCGGATGGCGGCGTAGTCGGAAAAGTAGTTGTTCAGGTCATAGCCGGGATAGGTCGCCGCCGCCAGGACGCCCCCGGTCTTGGCGTCCAGCACCACAATAGAGCCGCCTTCTACCTTGTTGCCATGGTCACCCTGGGAGTCGCTTTTTCGTTCCCGCAGCATGAGGATGTGGGCCTCCAGAATGTCCTGGACCTTTTTCTGAAAAGCGGAATCGATGGTCAGCACCACGTTGTTTCCCGATTCCGGGGCAGTGGTGATCTCTTCGCTGATAATGGAGCCGTCTTTGCTCTGCTCTACGGTTTTGACGCCGTCAACGCCGTGAAGCTCAGCCTCCATGACCTGCTCAATGCCCAGCTTGCCGACCAAGCTGTCCATTTTATAGCCTTTGTCTTTGTAGCCCTCGGTGAGAATGTTACCGCCCTCGTCCGTGGTGCCGTAGTACTCCTCCGCATACATTTTTCCGATGACTCCGACGATGTGCGGGGCGACGGTGCCCTGGGGATAGACGCGGATGTCCTCGTCCACGATGTCGACGCCTGGCAGCAGATGGGACATCTCCTTGATGAGCAAGGCGGTGTTTGTGGAGACATCCTCCGCGAAGGCGTATTGATTGTTGTTGATGGAGAAGTCGGAAAGCACCATACCGTAGCGGACCCCGGCAATTTTCCGGGCGGTGAGGTCATCGTAGCTCTCGTCAATATTAAAAAGCTCCCGAAGGTTGTACATGCAGTCGGAGGCGGTAGCGTAAACGTTGACCTCCAGCTTGTTCCGAAGGGTTTCGATGTCCTTGTCGCGGCCCTCCTCAAAAACAGGGTCCGCGGCCAAAGTCAGAGGCAGCGGATCATACCAGTCCTCCCCGTTTTTTTCCAGTATTTCGATGAGCCCGGCGATGATGCGGTTCTGATCCGCCTTTGGGAAGAAGGAATAGTAGAAGACCACGTTGTAGCCGACCTTATTTTCCGCCAGCGCAACACCGTTGCAGTCGAGAATTTCGCCGCGGGCGGCCTTGACGGAGATTTTGCTCACCGTCAACTGCTGGGTCTGTGCTTGAAATTCCGCACCTCGGACGACCTGGAAATTCATCAAGTTGAGGATGTAAGCGCCGCATACCCCGGCGGCCAGGAAGCTCAGGATGATCAGACGGCCCCGTTCTTTGGCTTTCGGCGGTTTTTTCGGTGTCATGGATGCCTCCTTTAAAAACAGCAAAACGGCAGGGCCTCCGGCGCGCAGCCGAGAGGGTCCTGCCTGGGTGGAAACAGGGCGTCACGCCCGGAGAACCGGATTCAGCCGCATAGCGACAAGCCGCGCCAGCAAGTAAATCGGTCCGGCCAGGACGACGGTATAAACCAGCACCAGCATCAGCCTTCCGAAGCTGATGGCGGCGCTTCCGTATCCCCAGATAAGATAGTAAAAGACAAAGTTCCAAACGCTCAGCAGAAAGCCGGTTCCGGCGGAAAGCAGTACGGCGTTGGAGAGGTTTACCTTCATAAAGTACATGGATAAAAGCGAAACGCCGATGCAGCAGATCATCAGCGCCATGCCGTAAAAGCCGAAGAGCTTTCCGGCTGAAAAATCCCACAGAAGCCCTGCCGCCAGTCCGAAGGCACCGCTTCCCACTTCGTTTTCAAACAGAGCGACGGAGACGGCCATCGGGATGACCAGCACCGGCTTGATGCCGCCGATGGAAAGCAGGGCGGGCGAAGCCTGCAGCGCATGAAGCAAGAGCAGAATCAGGCTGTAGGAGGTCCATTTCAGGAAGGATTTGGCGTTTTTTCCCAGTGCCATAATGTTCCTTTCTCAAGGGTTGGATTCCAGGCTGTCGGCCAGCGCGTCCCCCGTCTGCTTCCCCAAAAAATCCGTGAGGACAAAGACGTTTTTGATTTCGTCGATTTCGCTGACTGGACGGATGACGGCAGTCCGGGTGATGCCCGACTGCTCCAGCACAACTTCCTCCACTGTACCGATAATGAGATCCTGGGGGTAAAAGCCGCTGGTGCCCGCTGTGACGATGATGTCGCCGGCTTTAACCTCCGTATCTTTGGGAAGAAGCTCCAGCCGGGTCAGCCCCTTTGCCGCCAGCTCCACCGTGCCGGTGACGTTGCCGGTGTCCTTGGTGCGGATCTCCATGGCGCCCACGTTCAGATCCGGACTGAGAATCGTGACCACTTTGGCGTAGGAGGGGCCGACCTCGCTGACATATCCCACAAGCCCTTCCCCAGTGACCACGGGGTCCCGGACAGAAACGCCATGAAGGGTTCCCACGTCGATGGTGAAGGAACCGAACCGGTCGTCGGGATCCCGGGCGATAACGCCTGCGGGCTGGAATTCGATGTCGGGATTCAGTTCCTTAAGGCCGGTGATCTCCTTGAGGCGTTCGTTTTCCATTTTGATTTTTTCATAATCCACCATCTGCTTGCGCAACTCGGCGATTGTCTCCTTCAGCTGGAGATTATCCTCGTAATTCTCCCTGGCGTCAAAAAAGACAGAGAGAAATCCGGTGAGCCCGTCGGAAACCCAGGCGGCGGCTTTCTGAACAGGGATTGCCACATAGGAGAGCGCCTGCTCCGGCAGGGTAGCCAGCCCGCCGGTGGAGGCGGCGTAAAGCATGCCGCCCAGAATGACGGCGACAACGGCCAGGATAATTTTGAAGCGCCGGCTCTTAAAAAATTCCCGCAAGCCGCCATCTCCTTCCTGCAAACCGTCTGGAATCAGTAGCGATTCGCGTCATCTTCGCTGAGCACGTCGGTGAGGGTATCAATATTGTCAAGGACCATGCCCGCACCGGTGGCGACGCAGTCCAGCGGGCTTTCCGCAATCTGGACCGGCATGCCGGTCTCGTCATGGATCAACTTATCCAGGCCGCGGAGCAGCGCGCCGCCGCCGGTGAGAGTGATGCCCTGGTCGATGATGTCGGCAGACAGCTCCGGAGGAGTCCGCTCCAAAGTCAGCCGGATGGCGTCCAGCACCTGAGAGAGAGGATCTTCCAGCGCGCCCCGGATCTGGTCGGAGGTGATGGTGATGTTTTCCGGCAGGCCGTTTAAGAGGTTGCGGCCCTTGATCTCCATGGACAGCTCTCCGTCCTCCAGAGGGCAGGCTGAGCCGATCTCAATCTTGATGTTTTCGGCGGTACGTTCGCCGATGAGAAGATTGTACTTTTTCTTGATAAAGTTGATGATGGAGGCGTCAAACTCATCGCCGCCTACCCGGACGGATTTGGAGGCCACGATGCCGCCCAGGGAAATGACAGCCACCTCGCTGGTGCCGCCGCCGATGTCCACAACCATGGAGCCTTGAGGCTCAGCCACTGGAAGACCCGCGCCGATGGCGGCGGCCATGGGCTCCTCAATGATAGAGACCCGCTTGGCGCCAGCCTGCTCGGCGGCGTCGCGGACAGCGCGGCGCTCCACAGCGGTGACACCGGAGGGAATGCAGATAACTACCCGGGGACGGGAGAAGAATCCCTTCCCGATGGCTTTGTGGATAAACTCGGTGAGCATGCTGGTGGTCACGTCGAAGTCGGCGATGACGCCGTCCTTCAGGGGTCGAACCGTGACGATGGAGCCGGGGGTACGGCCGATGACGTCCTTGGCCTCCTGGCCCACGCACTTTACCTTATCGGTTTTGGTGTCCACGGCCACCACGCTGGGCTCTCTTATGATGATGCCCTTGCCCTTCATGTATACCAGGGTATTTGCGGTACCCAGATCGATGCCGATATCTTTTGAAAACATTGGTCTGCACTTCCTTTGCGCGGGAAAACCCGCTGATTCCACATGGACGTTTATGCCATGCCTCTCCTTATTATACCCTGCCCAGAGGGATTACACAAGAAATATTTTATGAATTTGATAAAAATCCGCAAAATTCCGACAGCTTTCGCGCCAGCTCTGCCAGCGGCAGTCCCACGACATTGCAGTAATCCCCCCGAACCTCCCGGACCAGCAAGGCGCCTTTCCCCTGGATGCCGTAGGCGCCGGCTTTGTCAAAGGGTTCGCCTGTGTCCAGATACCAGCTGATCTCCGCCGGAGAGAGGGGGTAGAAGACCACCTCTGTGGTTACGGAAAAGCGGCGGATTCCAGCCGGCCCGGCCAGGGTGATGCCGGTGACCACCCGATGAATCCGCCCGGAAAGCTCCCGGAGCATCCTTTCCGCGTCGGCCCGGTCCCGGGGGATGCCGAAGATCCCGCCGGAGGGGGGGACCACCACCGTATCGCCGCCGATGACTACGGCATCCGGCGGGGTATCCGGCTCGCCGCGGACGGAAAGGGCCTTCCCCTCTGACAACGCCAGGACCAGTTTTTCCGGCGGAAGCCCGGCCGTCATCAGCGGCGTTTCATCAAAACTGGATGGAACCGCGCGGAAATTTTCGGTGAGGCGGGAGAGCAGTTCCCGACGGCGTGGAGAACGGGAAGCTAGAATCAGCGGAGGCAGCCTGTCAAGGAAACAAGCTTCCTCCTTCTTTTTTTTCAAGATAGTTTCCATTTTATGACGCTTTCCTTCGAAATATGTCCCAGTCAGTGGACCCGGGACGCAGTTTTGACATAGAGAACGATGGCCGCAGCGATGCACAGCAGCATGGCGATGTTCAGGCTGATGTGAAAGGAGACGCTGAACTGGAGCACCGCCAGGTCCACCGCAAAGGAGTCCAGGCCGATGGTCTCCCCGATGCAGAGCCATTTCAGGAAGGAGACTTTGCTGGCCAGTTCCGCCAGCAAAGTGCCCAGCAGGATGCCACCCAGCAGATAGAGAAACAGAAGCAGGGTGCGTTTCATATCAGTTTCCTCCATTTCGCGTAAAAGTCAAGCCGGTGGAGCCGAAGCCGCCGGTTCCGCGATCGGTCTCGGGCAGCTCGTCGGTTTCTTCCGGCTCCGGGAGGAGGACGGGGGAGACCACCAGCTGGGCGATCCGGTCGCCGTGATGGATGGTGAAGGGGGTCTGGGAGTGGTTGGTCATGGCGATCTGCAGCTCTCCACGGTAGTCGCTGTCAATGACGCCGACACAGTTGGAGAGGGTGACGCCGTATTTGCTGGCCAGTCCGCTCCGGGCGTAGACCAGCCCCACTGTCCCAGGTTCCAGGGCAATGGCAAGCCCCGTGGGGACCCGCACCAGCGCAAAGGGCTGGAGCACTAGATCCTCTTCCAGGCAGGCACAGAGGTCCAGGCCTGCGCTTTCCGGCGTGGCGCGCCGGGGAAGGGCGGCGTCGGGGTTCAGACGTTTGATTTTCAAAGTCATAGCAGTCCTTTCCGGGGTTTATTCCACCCCGCGGTAGAGAAGGCCCCGGGTAAAGGCACCTTCGGGCTTCTGACGTGTCTGGTACCGCCGGAGCACGGCGGCTGCTTCCTCCGGAGTTTCGCCGGTGAACAGGAGAAGCAGAAACGAAAAAGGTGAGAGCTCCTCAAGTCGGCCGGCAAGTTCCAGGGGCACGGAATTGTAAAGAAAGCTGGTCGAGCGGTCAAAATCGCATCGTACCGGGAATTTTACCCCCTTGCGATCGGTGAGGAAGCCTTGACGCCGGCATTTGGCGCAGCCCAGTTGAGACTTTACCGGGCAGCTCCGTAGCGACATCAGCGGCAGCAGACCGTAGGCGGCGATCCCCAGAGAGAGACTTGTCCGCAGTCGGGCTGCATCGGGAAGGGCGGTTTCGATGGAGATGGCCGCCGCCACCAGTCCCAGCTGCTGGGCGGCCAGAAGGCTCTGGGAATTGGTCAGATTGAGCCAAGGACTCCCCAACAGTTTCATCCCGGCGTCCCGGCCCATGGAAATATGGGCGGCGTTGCTGCACCATAGGGCGGCAACACCCTGCTTCCGCAGGGTGAGCAGGCGCGAAACCCACTGCCCCTCTTCGGAAAAGGTGAACCGGGGCAGTACGGCAGCCAGCCGGGGCAGAAGAGGCCGCAGTTCCTCCAGATGAGCTTCCAGCTCCGGGACAGGAAGGAGGATGCGGGAAAAATCCTCGGCGGCTTCCATGGGGATCTGTGCAAAAGATTGAAATTCCCCCCAGATCTCTTGTGGAATCGTGGAGTTTTTGAGCGGTTCCGGGAGAGCGGGGAGAGCGCCGCCGGTGAAACGGGGCTCCACGGCAGTGCGAAGGGCATCCATCTGTTCTGCCGCGTCCCGGCGCAGGGCATTGAACCCCGAGGCAGGGAGGGAGAGGCTGCCCTCATTTCGCACGCGCAGCTTCGTCAGAAAGTACGGCGTCCCACCCAGCTTGCCCAGGAACCGTCGGGCAGAGGTTTCATCGGCGGGGTTCTCCGATTCCCGGGGGAGGGCGCCGGAGACGGTGACGGATTTCCCCTCCGCCGTCATGGTCAGGGAGGCGGGCCGCTCCGGTTCCAGGGTCAGTTCCATTTCCGCCGGAATGCGGGGAACATCTTTTAGAAAGGAAGTTTGCAGCTCCCGAAGGACGCTGGAGGCCGCTTCCACGTCCTCCTTTCGGCGGAAGCCGAACATCTCCCGGCCGATGCGGCCGTCAAAATAGGCGGAGGTGAAGCCGCTGCGGGAAAAGACCGCCTGGAGAGCGTCCAGGTCCGGCTCCCGGCCGTCCAGGGCCGCCCGGCAAGCGGAAACGGCGGAGGCGACGTACTCCGGCCGCTTCATTCGGCCCTCGATTTTGAAGGACTCGATCCCCATGGCGGCCAGCTCTTCCAGATGGGGGATCAGGCACATGTCCTTGAGGGAGAGGACTGTCTCTCCTGCCCGGGTGGTCCCCGGCACGCCGGCGGAAAAGGGCAGGCGGCAGGGTTGGGCGCACCGGCCCCGGTTGCCGCTTTTTCCGCCCAACATGGCGCTCAGATAGCATTGACCGGAAACGGACATGCAATGCGCGCCATGGACAAAGACCTCCAGCTCCAGAGAAGTGGAGGCGCGGATAGCGGCGATCTCCTCCCGGGAGAGCTCCCGGGCCAGCACCACCCGGGAAAAGCCCAGTTCTTCCGCGGTCCGGACCCCTGCAGGGGAGTGGATAGCCATCTGGGTGGAGGCGTGGAGGGGCATGGACGGGGCCAGGGCCTTTACTGCGGCGGCCACGCCCCAGTCCTGGACGATGAGGGCGTCCACCCCTGCGTCGCAGGCGGCACGGATGCAGTCCTCTAGGGCCGGGAACTCTCGGTCAAAGGCCAGGATGTTCAGGGCCTGATGGACACGGACGCCGAAGCGGTGGGCATAGGCTACGGCGTCCGCCAACTCCTCCGGGGTGAAGTTGCGGGAATCCGCCCGGGCGCTGAAGCTCTTCTGCCCCAGATAGACGGCGTTGGCGCCGCAGCGGACGGCGGCCTCCAGGGCTTCCCGGGAACCAACGGGGGCGAGAATTTCCGGCTTCATTTCCGGCTCTCCCCGCCAGATTTTCCGCTTTCCCCGCCGACCTTGTCCCGAAGGCTGTAGAGCTCCAGATCGCTTTTCAGATTTTCATTTTCCCGCTTGAGCAGAGTGAGCTCCCGGCGGAGCTGATCGGCTTCGATACGGGCTCCGGCGGCCTCCTCCACGTAGCCCTTGATCTGAGCGCGGATGTTGTCCACATCGGAGACCGACTTCATGCTTTCGTCCATGAGCTCCAGGGCGACCATAACGGCGGCGGAGGTGAGAGCCGCGCTTTCATTTTCCTCCAAAAAGGCGTTGATGCGCTTGTCCAGCTCCTTAGCCAGGGTGATCATATAAGAAGGGCTTTCGTCGGTCTGCAGCGTGTAGGTTTTGCCGCAGATGACGACCTTGACTCGGTTTTGCATATTCATTCCTCCTGTTCCACGACCGGTTCAGTACTTCTATTATATGCGATTTTTCGCGCGGTGAAAAGGGTTTTTTGCAAGATTTTGTCTTTTCTCGCCGGGTACGTATCGTTTCCGGCGGGCGGGGAAGGATGAAAGAAGTGCGGAAAAATCAGAGGGGGCGTTTGAATGGAGGAAGAAAAAAGGCGGATCCCGCTGCTGGATGAGGTGCGGGGGTTTGCGATTCTCTGCATGGTAGGGTATCATTCCCTCTACGATCTCCGAAGCGCCGGGCTGTGGGAGGGAGAGCTGTTGACTTTGCCGCTTATGGATGGGCTGCGGGACCTTTTCGCTGGATTGTTTGTAGCGGTGGCGGGGGCGTGCTGCCTGCTGTCCCGGAACAATTGGCGGCGGGGCGGGATCTGTATCCTGGCGGCGGAGGGGGTAGCCATGGCCGCCGGGGTCATGGGGTTCCCCATCTGGTTCGGTGTGCTGCATCTTCTGGGAAGCAGCATGCTGCTGGCTGCGCTGGCCGGACCGGCTTTGGAAAAAGTCCCGCCTCTGGCCGGACTCGGGGTGGCGGCGTTTGCCGCTGCCCTGACCGCGGGGCTTCCGGAAGGGCGGTTTCTGGGAATGAAGGTGCCGGAATGGCTGGTCCGATCCGGTGCGCTGTATCCTTTGGGGCTGGCGGAGGAGGGGTTCCGATCAACGGATTACTTTCCGTTTCTGCCATGGGGAATGGTGTTTTTTTTCGGCTTTTTCGCCGGAAAATGGATAATGGCGAAGGAAATCCCTCCCTTCGCCATGAAAAGCCGCAGCCGATTCCTCGCCGCCTGCGGGCGGAAGACGCTGCTCATTTATCTGGTTCATCAGCCGGTACTGATCGGGGCATTGGCCGTCATTCGCCACTATTCTGCCCGGTAGACGTCCCGGAAGAGGGCCAGGTATCGGGGCGGGATAACCTTGTCCAGGTGGTAGCGTCCGAAGAACCATTTTTCAAAGTCACAGTGCTTGGAAATGTAGTCCAGGTACAGGTGGATGCAGCTTTCTTCGTTGTCATCCAGGTTCAGAAAATGCTTGATGGAGGCGGGAGCTTCGTGGGTGACGATAAAATCCACCTTACCATGACAAGCGCGGAGAGTATCCACGCCGTGCTGCTGCTCCTCTTCGGAGGGCTGCTCCTCCGGCTGCCACATGGGGTTGTCGAGGCTCATCTCGCCGGAATCGCCGCCACCGAAAGCAAAGATCCGCTTGCCGCAGATCTCATAGATCTCACCCCGGAGCAGCTGATAAAGATTCCCGGAGATTTTTCGGGCCTTGCCACCCCGATATGCCACGATGGGATATTCTTTCAAAAGGGTGTAATTATCGTGGCACCCTTCAACAAAAAGGGTGTCATAGCGGCGTTTTCCGATTTTTTTCAACAGGCGCGCTTCCTCCTTGGAGCCGTTCCAGACAAAGCCGAAATCCCCGCAGACCAAAAGGACATCGGCGGATTTGAGCTTTTTGATCAGGGGATGGCTGAGGCGGCTGAAGTCGCCGTGCAGGTCGCCGGTTACATAGATCAAGGCGGGGGCCTCCTCCAGTGGTTTTCTTTTATAATGCGCTTTCACGGAAGAAATGTCCAGTGAAAACGTCAGCTTCGTTCAGTGGGAGTATTGTTCCTTTGTTTAAGGTGCTTCAAATGTTCGGCCACGTCCTTTTGGATGGCGCGGATCACCAGAAAGAGAATCAGCAGCACGATGCCTGCCCCAAAAGAAACGCCCATCAGGAGGGTATACAACGGCTCGTTCAATAAGGACAGGGTAAAACAGAGCAGGAACAGGGACAGGATCAGGATTTTCAGCTTCGGGATTCGGTCCAGCGAATACAGAAGTCTTGTTCTCCTTTAAAGGTCAGCAGCGCTTCAGAGCGGCGGCGATGCGGGAAAGCCCGTCCTCCAGCATGGAGCGGGGGCAGGCGGCCGTCAGGCGCATGAAGCCTTCTCCGGCGGTCTCCCCGAAAATCGTGCCCAGGCCCAGAGCAACTCCGGCTTCCCGGAAGCGCGCGTCCAGTTCCCGGCTGGTGAGGCCGGTCTTTCGGAAATCCAGCCAGGCCAGGTAGGTGGCCTCCGGCATCCGAAAGGGCACGGAGGGGAGCTCCTGGGCAAAAAATTCCTCCATCCGGCGGAAATTTTGGCTGACATAGGTGATCATCGCGTCCCGCCAGGGCTTTCCTTCCCGGTAGACTGCGGCTCCCGCGCAGAGGCCCATGAGGTTGGGCGGAGAGACGTGGTGGAGGTCCAGTTCCTCCTGAATCTGTTTGCGGAGGGAAGGGTCCCGGACGATGAGGTTGGAGGTCTGGAGCCCGGGGAGGTTGAAGGTCTTGCTGGGGGCGTTGAGAACCACGGTACGTTCCAGCAGGCGGTCGGGCAGGGAGAGGACGGAGGTGAAGACGGTTCCGGGCATGATGATGTCGCCGTGGATCTCGTCGGCGAAGACCCAGACGCCGTTCTGATTGCAGATTTCCAGCATCCGGATGAGTTCGTCCCGGGTCCAGGCGCGGCCGGTGGGGTTGTGGGGATTGCAGAGGATAAAGCCGGTGACCGACGGCTCACGGGTCAGGGCTTCGAAGGCGTCAAAGTCCAGTTCCCAGCGGCCGTCCGTTTCCCGCAGGAGACATTCCCGGACCGTCACGCCCCAGCTTTTGGGTGCAACGAAGAAGGGCGGGTAGGCCGGGATGGTGACGATGCAGCCCTCCCCCTCCCGGCACAGGGCGTGGATGGCCCAAGAAAGACCGGTGATGACTCCGGAGACGGTGAATATCTCCTCTTTGGACAGGGTTACGCTATGGACGTTCTTTTCCCAGTCCCGGAAGGCGGTGAGGTAGCTCTCTCCCGGAAAGGTGTAGCCGAAAACGCCGTGGGCGGCGCGTTCCTGCATGGCGCGGACAGCGCAGTCCGGTGAGCGGAAATCCATATCCGCTACAAACATGGGGAGGACGCCGGACGGGCCGTCCCATTTGCTGGAATCGGTGCCCCGGCGGTCCGGGCAGGTGTCAAAATCGAAGCAGTCAGCCATTGAAAGGTTCCTTTCCAGTGAAAAATCATCCCATAGGAAAGCCGGACCGCCCGCATGGACGGCCCGGCGGAAACGGTCAGCTTGTACACATTGGTCAGCATGACTCTCCGCAAAGGGTCACAGCACCGCCAAGGCCTGCTCCAGGTCGGCGAGGATGTCGGCCTTATCCTCAATGCCCACCGAGAAGCGGATGAGGTCGGGACGCACACCGGCAGCGGCCAGTTCTGCGTCGTTCATCTGGCGGTGGGTGCTGCTGGCCGGATGGAGAACGCAGGTCTTGGCGTCGGCGACATGGGTGACGATGGAGGCGAGTTTCAGGTTCTTCATGAACAGCTCCGCCGCGGGACGGCCGCCCTCCACGCCGAAGGAAACGACGCCACAGCAGCCGTTGGGGAGGTATTTCTCCGCCAGCGCGTGGTATTTATTGGAGGGGAGGCCACAGTAGTTGACCCAGGAGACCTTGGGATGCTTCTCCAGGTATTCGGCCACGGCCTGGGCATTTTCGCAGTGGCGCCGCATCCGGAGGTGGAGGCTCTCCAGGCCCAGGTTCAGGAGGTAGGCGTTCTGGGGCGACTGGATGGAGCCGAAGTCCCGCATGAGCTGGGCGGTGGCTTTGGTGATATAAGCGCCGGCCAAGCCGAAACGTTCGGTGTAGGTGATGCCGTGATAGCTGTCGTCGGGGGTGGTAAGACCGGGATATTTGTCGGCGTGGGCGGTCCAGTCAAATTTGCCGCTGTCCACGATGCAGCCGCCCACGGCGGAGGCGTGGCCGTCCATGTATTTGGTGGTGGAGTGGGTGACGATGTCCGCGCCCCACTCGAAGGGCCGGCAGAGGATGGGGGTGGCAAAGGTGTTGTCCACAATGAGGGGAACGCCGCGTGCATGGGCGGCTTTGGCGAACCGCTCGATATCCAGGACGGTCAGGGCAGGGTTCGCGATGGTCTCGCCGAAGACGGCCTTGGTGTTGGGACGGAAGGCGGCGTTTAGTTCTTCATCGGAGCAGTCCGGCTCCACGAAGGTGAAGTCGATGCCCATGCGCTTCATGGTCGCGGCGAAGAGGTTATAGGTCCCGCCGTAGATGGTGGCGCAGGAGACTACGTGGTCTCCGCAGGAGCAGATATTGAAGATAGAGTAAAAGGACGCGGCCTGGCCGGAGGAGGTCAGCATGGCGGCAGTACCGCCCTCCAGGGCGGCGATCCGGGCGGCGACGGCGTCGTTGGTGGGGTTCTGGAGGCGAGTGTAAAAATAGCCTTCGGCCTCCAGGTCGAAGAGCTTGCCCATATCCTCGCTGGTGTCGTATTTAAAGGTAGTGCTCTGAATGATGGGAATCTGGCGGGGCTCGCCGTTCTTGGGAGAGTAGCCCGCGTGAATGCATTTGGTATCGAGTTCCATGGCTGTCACGCACCTTCGGTAAAAATTTGATTTTAGTATAGCACAGAATCGGGGGCCGGACAAGGCCTCCGATAAAGTTTTCGATCCAGCCCTTTTGAAAAAGTTTAGGGGATGTGGAAGATATGAAAATACCATGCGCCCTGGCGGGAAATGCTCCGGAGGAATGCGGCGGCCTTAGGTCCGGCTTTCGTCCAGTCCCAGCAGCCAGGTGACCGGTACCTTCAGCGCCTTGGAGAAGGCGATTAGTTGGATGTCGGTGACGGGGCGGGTCCCCATTTCAATTTTGCCGATGGAGTTTGCTGAAAGAGTGATTCCCTGCACAGCCAGCCGGGCGCTGATATCTGCTTGAGAGGCTTTGGGCTTTTCCGCTAATCTAGCTTGACGCAGACGCTTGCCAATGAGATTCCTTTGCTCCATCTGTTCACCTTCTTCAATGATATGACTTGATTATAGGAAATCTTTTGTGGTATAATCGTACTGTCAGTACGAAAAAGAAAGGAAAACGATATGCAGGATCTTGTTTTGAAGGCCCGCACCTTTTGGAATCTGGCGGGAAAATTTCTGCTGCACCTCTCTGCCTACAGCCGAAAATATGAGGTGCCTCCGGAGCTCCTCCGCCGCTATGCCGCAGATTTGGAGAAATTGGTCTGGGAAATCCGGCGGGAAGTGAATGAAAAAATCCCTTGACAGAACGCTCGGGGTGTGCTATACTTCTATAGAACAATCAAGCAGGATGCTTTCATCCTCACCCTTCGCTTTCGTGTTAGATGGGTCAATACCGGTTTTACGGGCGCTTTGCGGTGCCCTCGGGTTGGCATGGACGAAAGCGCGTCCATGCTTTTTTGTTGCCTGCGAAAGCCGCGGGCGAAACAGTTGGTTACTGAACGGTACGGGAGGTGCTTTACCATTAGCAAAAAAGACTTGCTTATCAACGAGGAAATTCGCGAGAAGGAAGTGCGCGTCGTTGACGCGGACGGAAGCCAGCTCGGCATCATGCCGACGCGGCAGGCTCTCGCTCTGGCCGCCGACAAGGGCCTTGACCTCGTCGACATCGCGCCGCAGGCTACGCCGAATGTCTGCCGGATCATGGATTTCGGCAAATACCGCTATGAGCAGGCAAAACGCGAAAAGGAAGCGAGAAAGAACCAGAAGGTTGTGGAAGTCAAGGAAGTGCGGATGTCTATGAACATCGACACCCACGACTTCGAGACCAAGGCGAACCAGGCCATTAAATTTCTCAGCGGCGGCGACAAGGTAAAGGTTTCCGTTCGTTTCCGCGGAAGAGAAATGGCGCATACCGACCTCGGACGGGCGCTCCTTGAGCGTTTTAAGGATGCCTGCGCGGAAGTCAGTACCATTGATAAGCCGGCCAAAATGGAAGGCAGGAGCATGGTGATCTTTTTGCTGCCGAAAAATGCAAAATAATCCCGCTCTGTCCGTGCAAACCATGTGAAAAAATAAAGGAGGATTTCCGATATGCCGAAGATCAAATCTCACAGTGCTTCCAAAAAGCGCTTCGCCCTCACCAAGAACGGTCTTGTCAAACGCGCGAAAATGAACCGCCGCCACATCCTGACCAAGAAGTCCACCAAGCGCAAACGCCATCTCCGCGGAGCCGCTTATGCGGATAAGACCTGTGTGGCCGCGATCAAAAAGATGATCCCCTACGCATAAGCGTAAACGAAACGTCAGGAACGATAAACCGAATTTGGAGGTAACAGATTATGGCTCGTGTAAAGGGCGCTATGGCAACCCGTAAGAGAAGAAATAAAGTCCTCAAGCTGGCGAAAGGCTACTGGGGCGGCAAGAGCAAGCTCTTCAAAACCGCAAAAGAAGCGGTTATGAAATCCGGCCAGTATGCGTATATCGGCCGCCGCCTGAAAAAGCGCGACTTCCGCAAACTGTGGATCACCCGCATTTCCGCCGCCTGCAAGATGAACGGCATGAACTATTCCACCTTTATGAACGGCCTCAAGAAATCCGGCAGCACCCTCAACCGCAAGGTCCTTTCCGAGATCGCCATTCATGACGAGGCCGCTTTCGCCGCCCTGGCTGAGCAGGCGAAAAAAGCGTTATAAGTATTCCACGCCCCTGGTTTTGATACCCGGGGCGTTTGCTGTCTTTTCTTTTTATAGGAATACGCCAGGCGTCCGGAAAAGGACGCCGCGTCCGCAAGCGCCCCGGCATACGGGAGGTTTGCGGACGCGCCGGCGGGAAAGGACGTTCTTATGGAACCGATTCAGTCCAAGGACAACAACCGCGTCAAGGAATATGCGAAGCTCGCCTCCTCCCGAAAATACCGGGAGGAAACGGGCCGGTTCGTGCTGGAGGGGGACAAGCTCTTCACTGAGGCGCTGCGCTCCGGCGTGGAGGTGGAACAGGTCCTCGTCACCCCGGCTTTCCGGGCCGCGCATCCGGAGCTGGAGGAGCCTCTGCGAGGGCTGGCAGCTTTTGAGGTCAGCGGCGCGGCCGAGGGGCGGCTGTCGCTGTCCAAAACCCCTCAGGGGCTGTACGCTGTGTGCAAAAAGCTTGACAAACCCGAAAACCTTGCTAAAATAGACTGTAACGGAAGCTACATCGGCTTGTGGGACCTTCAGGACCCCGGGAACGTGGGGACGATCCTGCGGGGAGCGGACGCCATGGGGCTTTCCGGCGTGATCTTAAGCGAAAACTGCTGCGATTTATATAATTTCAAGACGATTCGGGCCGCCATGGGCTCCCTGTTCCGGGTGCCGGTCTGGACGGTGGATATGGCCGCGTTTCTGCGGGAAAGCGGGCTGCGGTCTTATGCGGCGGTGGTGGATCCGGACGCTTCTTCGGTGGAAACGGTTGATTTCCGGGGCAGCATCACCGTGATCGGCAACGAGGGAAACGGCCTCTCCGCCAGACAGGCGTCGGCCTGCTCTAGGCGGATCACCATCCCCATGCGGGGGAACGCCGAATCTTTAAACGCCGCCATGGCCGCCACCATCCTGATGTGGGAGATGGCGCGGAAAGGAGATGTGTGAGTGAAACGGATCGAGAGTTTCTGTGTCAACCATAACAAGTTAAAAAAAGGGCTGTATTTGTCTAGAGTTGACGGAGACGCGGTGACTTATGATTTGCGGATGGCGGTTCCCAACAGCGGCTGCTATCTGGAAAACGACGGGATCCATACCTTTGAGCACCTCTTTGCCACCTATGTCCGGAATTCAGAGTATGCCGGACAAGTCATCTATGTGGGACCCATGGGGTGCCGGACCGGCTTTTATTTCATTGTGCGGGACAGCGTGTCCCCGGAGAAGGTAATCGCCCTGCTGCGGCGGACCATGGATTTCATTGCGGGCTATGAGGGCGAGATCCCCGGCACTGATCCGGCGGAATGTGGAAATTACCGGGAGCACAGCCTCCCGAAGGCGAGGGCCTATGCTGCGGATATGGCGTCCGTGCTCAAGGACTGGGTCCCGGAAAAAATGCAGTACGAAAATTAGGAACTCCGGTTCTTTCAGGAGTGAAAATGATGGGAGAAGATCTTGTTTACTGGGTGTGGCTGTCCCAGTGCTTTTCCAGCGGGAGCGGAAAAATCGGAAAATTTTTAGAGCTGTCACAGGATGTGAAATCCCTTTGCCTGGATGGGGAACAGGCGCGGAGAGAACTCTCTATTTTTTCGGAGCAGGACCTGAAGCGGATGGCCAAGACTTCCCTGGACCGGGCGCAGATGATTCTGGAGCAGTGCCGGGAGCTGGGAATCCGGGTGCTGTCCTGGGCCGACGGGGAGTATCCCCAGCGACTGCGGGAGATTTACGCGCCCCCGGCCGTCCTGTACGTCAAGGGGAGCCTGGAAGGGCTGGATCAAGAGCTGGCGATTACAGCTGTCGGCACCCGGGAGGCTATCGGCTACACCCGAGGCGTGACGGGGAATCTCTGTTATCAGCTGGCCAGGGCCGGCGTGACCATCATCAGCGGCTGTGCCATGGGCATCGATGAATACGCTCACCGCGGGGCCCTGAAAGCCGGCGGGCGGACTATCGCTGTCCTGGGATGTGGGCTGGATGTGAATTATCCCGCCCCCAACCGGGAACTGAAGGAGAAAATTCTTCAGTTCGGAGGGGCTCTGGTCAGCGAGCTCCCGCCTGGAACCAAGCCTGACGGCAAGTATTTTCCCACCCGGAACCGCCTGTTGGCGGGACTGGGGATGGGAGTGCTGGTCACTCACGCGCCGGAGCGCAGCGGCTCCCTGATCACGGCAGACCTGGCGGCGGAGCAGGGGAAAGAGGTCTTCTGCGTGCCGCCCTATAATATTTACGATTCCGGATGCTTGGGAGTTGTTCCCCTTTTGCAGGATGGGGCCAAGCCGGTTTATTCTGTTCACAGCATTTTGGAGGAATACTATCCCCTCTACTCGGATAGGATAGACCTGAAAGCGCTGTCAGAGGAGCTGATCCAGTCCAAAAGGGCGGAGGTCGTGCGGGAACAGCGGCAGAAGGTTGCGGACGGAGCCGTTTACCATGCTGGGCGCACAACGGCGGAGGAGACTGCGGCGGTGGTGAAGCCGCCGATCGAGCTGAACAGCACGCAGCAGAAGCTCTATGACGCTTTGGGCGACGAACCCCGTCCGGTGGATGACATTATGAACGACGCCGGGCTGCGGTCCTATCAGGCGCTGGCCTCCATGACGGAGCTGGAGCTGATGGGGCTTGCGGTGGCACACCCCGGGCGGCGCTACAGCAGAGCGCACTGACGGATTTTACCGGATCCTGTTTCCGGATACAGACCAGGTGCCGCGCCGGGTGAAACGGAGGCGGACAGAGG
>CAJMLQ010000051.1 GCA_905214265.1 uncultured bacterium | reverse complement strand
GCGGACTGGCGGCAAAGTCGTCGACATCGCGCTCAAATACGGCTATGACACCCCCGAGAGTTTCTCCCGGGCATTCGCGCGGTTTCATGGAATCACCCCAACGGAAGCGCGGCGCGGCGGGAACATCAAATCCTTTTCCAGGCTGTCCGTAAAACTGATTTTATCGGGAGGCAGTCTGATGAATTACAGAATCGAGAAAAAAGAAGCGTTCCAGCTGATCTGCAGAAAAAAGCAGGTCACAAAGCCCCAAGGTGATACCGCCACGGCGGACATTTCGGCATTTTGGAACGAATGCAGCAAAAACGGCACGATTGAGGAACTCTGCAAGTACGGCCGGTTTGACCATTTCGGCGGAGTCCTCGGGGTCTGCTTTTCCGGAGAGATGGCGGACTCCGGATTCCCCTATGGTATTGGCGTGGAGTATAACGGCGCACCGTTATGCGGCGAGGCCCTGGACATCGTAGAGATTCCAGCCTATACCTACGCGGTTTTTCAATGCAGGGGCAGGATGCCCGACGCGTTTAAAAAGACCTACCAACAAATTTGCACGGAATTTTTCCCGCAGAGCGGCTACGCATACGGTAGCGGCGTAGAACTTGAGGTCTATCCCTCGGCGGACGTGCAGGACCCCAATTATTCCTGCGAAATCTGGATCGCCGTAAAAGAAAAAAGTGAGCGGCCTTAATCCCGCAGATAGAGGCAGAGCGATCTGGAAAAGGGTCTTGACAAATGGAACAGAACCTGCTATACTAATGCCAAATTCAGCGTGAAAGGATGGTTTTGATGTCGGTTTTGTTTGGAAAGGTGATATACAACTGAACTGCCTGACCGGACGGCTGCAGCGGGTATGACCCGCTTATTTGCCATACCTGTTTGGGCAGACGGTGAAACCCTGCCCTTACAGACTGCTCAGAAAAACCATCGAGTAAGATTCGAAAGGGCTGTCCCGTGTAATGGGGCGGCCTTTTTGATTCCGATGTGAAAACCCATGGGAGCATTCTGCCCTGCAATGCGGGGGGTAGGGGATCCCATGGGCTTTTTATTATGAAATGAGGAAAATTCATGGATCAGCATACAGAAATCACATTGGAATTCGATAAAATTCGGGAGCGCCTGTCCGATTTTGCCCTCTCCGACGGGGCCAAGGAACGGATCGCCGCCCTCGCACCCTTCACCAAGGAGGCGGACTGCCGCCGCGCTCAGGAGGAGACTACCGCCGCCCGGCAGATCCTGGACGCTTGGGGCTTGCCACCGGTCTCCTCCATGCGGGAAGCTGCCAAGGCCCGGGCGCTCTGCCAGGCTGGGTCAATGCTATTGCCCGAGCAGCTGGAGGCCATCGAGGCCTTTCTCGCCTCCTGCAAGCGGATGAAAGCCTACCTTGCTCGGGCGGAGCAGAACGACAGCCGCATCGCGCCCTATGGCCGCACTCTGGACGAGCTGCCGGGGCTGCGGGAGGAGATCAGCCGCTGCATCCGCTCCTCCCGGGTGGATTCCGGGGCCTCCCCCACCCTGCGGGACCTCCGCCGACGCATCGACTCCGCCGAGGCGGAGGTCAAATCCCGGCTGGAGAGCATCCTCCGCAGCAAGAAGACCTGGTTTTCCGACGGCTATTACTCCGTCCGGGACGGCCGCTACGTCCTTCCTGTAAAGAAGGAGTTCCGCCGCCAGTTCGACGGCACGCTGGTGGCGTCCTCCTCCACCGGCGGCACCTACTTTATGGAGCCGGCCCCGGTGTCCCGGCTTCAAGCCGAGCTTTCCGGGCTGCGCATCGAGGAGGACAGCGAGGTGCGGCGCATCCTCTACACCCTCACCGCCATGGTGGAGGAAGCAGAGCCGGTCCTCCGACTCAACACCGAAGCCATGGAGACCTTGGATTTTCTCTTCGCCAAGGCAAAGCTCAGTGCCTCCATGGACGCCCGGCCGGCCCAAACCGGCCTGGAGCGCCGGATCTCCATCGTGCAGGGACGGCATCCCCTCCTACCGCGGGACTCCTGTATCCCACTGGACTTTCATCTGGACGCGGCTACCCGAGGCGCGGTCATCACCGGCCCCAACACCGGCGGGAAAACCGTGGCCCTCAAAACGGTGGGTCTACTGTCCTTGATGGCCCAATGCGGACTTCACGTCCCAGCGGCGGAGGAGAGCTATTTTGCCATGCATGCGGACTACTGCTGCGACATCGGAGACGGCCAAAGCATCTCCGAAAACCTCTCCACCTTTTCCGCCCACATCCGCGCCATCATCGAGATTCTCTCCACCGCAGGGCCGGAGAGTCTGGTCCTTCTGGACGAGTTAGGATCCGGAACAGATCCGGCAGAGGGAATGGGAATTGCGGTGGCAGTTCTGGAGGAGCTGCGAAACCGGAACTGCCTGTTCCTGGTGACGACCCATTACCCGGAGGTCAAAGAATTCGCCGCCCAGGCGGAGGGGATGGTCAACGCCCGGATGGCCTTCGACCGGGAGACGCTTCAGCCCCTGTACCGGCTGGAGCAGGGACAGGCTGGAGAAAGCTGTGCGCTATATATCGCTCACCGGCTGGGAATGCCCGCGCGGATTCTCAACCGCGCCCGGGAGGCTGCTTCCCAGGTTGGGACCGGAGCGGTTTCCCTGCCCGAAGCTTTTCAGGAAACCGCTCCGCAAAAAGCCCCCGCCGTTTCCCGAAAACTGATGCCTCAGACCGTTCCAAAGGCGGTTTCCGCCCGCGCCGCAGGCTTTCAGATCGGGGACAGCGTCCTGGTTTACCCGGAACGTGACACCGGAATCATTTTCCAAACAGCCGATGACCGGGGCGTACTGGGAGTCCAAGTCAAGGGGCGGAAAAAATGGATCAACCATAAGCGCCTGAAGCTCCAGGTTCCGGCCAGTGAACTGTACCCGGAGGATTACGACTTTTCCATCCTCTTTGACACCGTGGAAAACCGGAAGGCCCGGCACAAAATGGAAAAAGGCCATCAGCCCGGCCTTCAAATCTCCTACGACGAAACGCAAAATTCCTAACTTTCCAGAAAAAGGCGACAGAAAAGCGAAGCAGGATGAATCCTCCTGCTCCGCTTTTTATTCTGGCTATTTAAAAATCTTCCGAATATATCGGGGACGGAACCACTGGATATACCCGCTGATCAGCCGCGTCAGCGCAACGTCGTACACCACAAAAACAATATTGAGTAGGAGCCACCCAGCTGCCAGCATCCACAGCGCCTCCTGGAACATCTCCGCATACCCCGGAAAACGGAAGATCCACACCGCCAGCGCCGCGATCGCCGCTGCCAGCGCATTGAACACCACCAGTTTCATGGCCCATTCGGCTGCGCGGCTCTTCCGGCGTTCCATGAAAGATTTCAAAAGCGGGTAACACCCCAAAAAAAGGATGTAATACAGCGCACACTCCTTGTTGGGCGCCACAATGACCGACAGCAATGCCACCGCGGTATATGTCAGCCATGCCGCGCCCCAGCCGATCTCTACCACAATGGGGATCAAGAACAGCCCGGCGATGGCAGGAAGAGCAAACTCTGCCATGGGAATAAGCCCGGTCAGCATCATCACAACAACGCTCAGCGCGGCCATGATGCCGCCCAGCGCGATCTGACTGGTTTTTTTCAAAACAAGCCCTCCCTTAACAGCAGGGGATCAGGTCGCCGCCCATGCACTCGCAGCAACAATCCGCACAGAGCAGATTGGAACAGCAGTTGCAGGCCTGCATGCCGGCCATATCGCTGTTGGTCCGGTAAGAGCCGTTGGGAGAACCCATATTTCCCTGCTGCTGCCACATCATCCGGTTCATCGCCGCACGATACTCCGGATTGTTGGGGCTTAATCGGCAGGCGGTAGAAAAATGGTTCATCGCGTCATCCAGCCACCCGCGCTGGAAAAAGATCGTCCCCTTCAAAAAATACCATTCGCCGTCCCGGCTCCGAACCGGGATCCCGTCCAGAAGCTCTTCCGCTTCCACAAGGCGGTTCTGCTGGATCAGCCGGCGGATGTCGCCCAGGCTGGAGGCCTGCCCGCCGTATCCGGCATTTCCGGAGTAGTTGGCGTTTCCCGCATACTGCGCGTTGGGGTTATAGCCGCCCGCACCGTTGGAAGCTGAGCCCCGACGGTCCTTCATGATCATGTCATACGCCTCATTGACCTCCTGCATCTTTTCATTAGCGAGATCAGCCAGAGGGCTATCGGCATAATTGTCTGGGTGGTACTTCTTCACAAGCTGCCGGTAAGCGGACTTGATCTCCTCGTCCGACGCATTGGGATTTACACCTAACACTTTATAAGGATCGGTAACAGCCATTGCAGCCTCCATTCATTGACGGCACAGCATCCAGCCCCGTTACGCCGCTCCGGCGGACGGTTCAGGCTCTTTATGGGAAGAGTCCGCTTTTTTCCGGAAAATTTCCTCTGCGGAATTCGGCAGGCCGAGATAAATAATATTGTCCAGGATCGTTTTATACCGCTTCAGCTCCAGGAGCTCGTAAGTCACACCCAGCTCTGCCACGGTTATATTCAAAACCCCCCGGCCGTAGGCGATAATCTCCGCTTTTTTCGCTTCGTCAAGGCCTTCGGGGGCGGTAATTTCCCACCGCTCCAGAAAGGGGTTGTAAGAGTGGTGCTTTGCATCGTCCTCCAGATCGTCCAGGGCGTCCATCAAATACACCCAGCGTCCCAAAAGATAACCAAATCGCTCCAGCACCCGCTTTTCCGCGGGGCTCCCGCCCAACATCGCCACCATCTGCCGCAGAGCGGCGGCGGTGGGTTCGGCGGCAGCGTCGATACTCTTGGTGTGCTGCTGTTCCAGCTCAAACTGACGGCTCATAATGGAAGAAAAAGCCTCGTCCACCTCCGGGAAACGCTTCATCGCCTTTTTCCGCGCCCCGGACGCAAAGGGCAGAAGCAGCCAATATCCAGCTTTCCGGAAGCCCCGGGCATCGTGGATGTTATCCCGCACCTTGTGGTAAAACAAGACCATAGCGCTGGCCGCCACCAAGGAAAGCTCCGGGCTGGGAGCCGCACAGGTCTTTTTTTTAAGGGGATTTGCCATGCAGCGACCTTTGCAGAATCCAGAAAATTCCTCCCGGAGTCCCATGGCCAGCATGGCGATAAAGGTAAAATCGTAGCTGAGGGTGAGCTTGGCAAAGGGCCCGAACGCGTCGCCCAGTTGCCGGCACAGGCCGCAGTAAACAGCCTGGTAAGTATCGAATTCCTTGACCTTCAGCTCCGGCTTCAGGGGTTTGATGTAACCGAACATATCTTGCCCTTTCCTGCGGAAAGCCGCTGTTCCGACGGAGATTCCACCGTCGGCGCTTCTGTTCACGAATACTATTGTATCCTATTTTGGTCCTGAATTCGTGTATAAAATGTAAAAAAATGTACGATAACCCAAAAAGAATCCGCAACTTTTCAAAAGAAAAACCGCCGGACGGCAATCGTCCGGCGGCAGGTGCGCAGAGGAATTAGCCAAGGCGGGCTTTCAGAGCCTCCAGCTGATTCTTCATCTCAGCAGGGAGCTTGGAACCAAATTTCGCGTAGAACTCTTCAATGCCGATGACATCGGCTTTCCAGAGGTCCACGTCAACATCCAGCAGACCCTTGATGGTGTCGAGGGTGATATCCTTCAAGCCTTCGATGTTGATGTCTTCCGGCTTGGGCTCGTAGCCAATGGGGGTCTCCACCGCGTCAGCCTTGCCTTCGCAGCGGGCGAGGATCCACATCAGGACGCGCAGATTGTCGCCGAAGCCCGGCCAGATGAAGTGGCCTTCGTCGTCGGTGCGGAACCAGTTGACGTTGAAGATCTTGGGAGCCTTATCGCCCAGCTTCTTGCCCATATCCAGCCAATGCTGCCAGTAATCGCCCATGTTGTAGCCGCAGAAGGGCAACATCGCCATGGGGTCACGGCGGACGACGCCGACGGCGCCAGCTGCGGCAGCGGTGGTCTCTGAAGCCATAATGGATCCAACAAAAGTACCATGGTTCCAGTCAAAGGACTGGTAAACCAGCGGAGCGGTCTTGGCGCGGCGGCCGCCGAAGACAATGGCGGAAATCGGCACGCCCTGGGGATTGTCAAATTCGGGGCTCACGCAGGGACAGTTGCGAGCCGGAGCGGTGAACCGGGAGTTGGGATGAGCCAGCTTATTGCCTTCGGCGGTATACTCCACGCCGTTGACCTTGGCGCCCTTCCACTCCGTAGCGTTAACGGGGGGATTCTTATCGAGGCCTTCCCACCAGACCGTGTTGGTGTCGTTGTTGATGGCCACGTTGGTGAAGATGGTATCCTTCATTGTGGTATGCAGCGCGTTGGGGTTGGACTTCTCATTGGTGCCGGGGGCAACGCCGAAGAAGCCGTTTTCGGGGTTGATGGCCCACAGGCGGCCGTCGTCGCCCTGGCGCAGCCAGGCAATATCGTCGCCGACGGTCCAGACCTTATAGCCCTGCTTCTTGTAAATTTCCGGCGGAATGAGCATGGCCAGGTTGGTCTTGCCACAGGCAGAGGGGAACGCAGCACAGATGTACTTGGTCTCGCCCTGGGGATTTTCAATGCCGAGAATCAACATATGCTCGGCCATCCAGCCCTCATTCTTGCCCTGATAGGAGGCGATGCGGAGCGCGAAGCACTTCTTGCCCAGCAGAACGTTGCCGCCGTAAGCGGAGTTGATGGAGCAGATGGAATTTTCTTCGGGGAAATGAACAATATAGCGCTTTTCCGGATCGACATCGGCTTTGGAGTGCAGGCCGCGGACGAAGTCATTGGACTCGTCACCCAGCTGGACAAAAGCCTGTTTGCCCATGCGGGTCATGATGTCCATATTGAGTACGACATAGATGGAGTCGGTGACTTCCACGCCGACTTTGGACATTTTGGAGCCGATGGGGCCCATGGAATAGGGGATAACATACATGGTGCGGCCCTTCATGACGCCGTCATACATGGGGTCCAGCATGGCGTGCATCTCAGCGGGGGATTTCCAGTGGTTGGTGGGGCCGGCATCCTCTTCCTTGGTGGTGCAGATAAAGGTGCGGTCTTCCACACGGGCCACGTCGTTGGCGGCAGTGCGGTGATAAAGGCAGCCCGGCAGCTTTTCCTGGTTGAGCTCAATCATCTCGCCGGTAGAGATGGCTTCGTCGCGGAGGGCCTTCAGCTGCTCCTCGCTGCCGTCAATCCAAAGGACCTTATCCGGTTTGCAAAGGGCGACCATTTCGTCGACCCACTTCAACACATTTTTGTTGTTAGTAAGCATTTCATTTTCCCCTTTCGTGATTTGAAAATGGCAAATGTCGCAATTTTCTACAATTACCATAATACGGCCTTTTTGGCAAAAAATCAATGGCTTATTTGTGAACAATTTATCAGAATTCAAACTTTATGCAAGTTCAATTTTAAAATCTTGCAAATTTCTAAAAAATCTTTGCCATTCCTGGTTTTTTGTCCTTTTTAGTGACACTTATTCACTTTTGGGGTTTCAATCTCCGGATTTTTCAATGGTAATGGACGAAATGGTCACCGTTTCCTTGGGCGCGTTGTTCTCATCAGTGCTTACAGCGGCAATGGCGTCCACCACATCCATTCCCTCGATGACCTGGCCGAAGACCGTATGCATCTTATCCAGCCAGGGAGTGCCTCCAACCTGGCGGTAGTAACCCCGGACCTCATCGGAAAAATTCGTCTGGCCCTTGTTCTGCTGGTCGTAGCTCTGTTTCAGGCTCTCCTTGGTGATCCCATAGCTTTTTAGGTCGGATTCGCTGTATCCATAATTCAAAAACTGCTGATACTGCTCTTTGGCCTTGTCTGAAGAGGACATTTTATTGCTCTTTTCGATGCTGTCAAAATATTCGTCCGTATACGCGCTGCCATCGGCGCTCTGGACGATGAAGAACTGACTCCCGTTGGTATTTTTTCCGGAGTTAGCCATGGACAGCGCCCCGCGAAAATTGCAGAGGCTGTTGGTGAACTCATCCTCAAAGCTCTCTCCCCAGATGCTCTCGCCGCCGGTGCCGTTGCCATTGGGATCCCCTCCCTGAATCATAAAATCATCCATAACGCGGTGAAAGGTCAGGCCGTCATAGTAGCCTTCCTCCGCGTGGGTGATGAAATTTTCCACAGCCTTGGGGGCCTCCTCCTCAAAGAGGACGGCCCGGATGGTGCCGAAGCCCTCGACCTCGATCACCGCCACTGGCAGGGAATCATCATATACGGCAGCGGTGTAGCTGCCGTCCTCATTTTTTATAAACTGGCGATAGGAGGACACAGTCTCTCCACCGCAGCCGCTCAGACAGGCCGCGCTGATCGCCGCCGCCAGTATTCCGCATAAAATCCGATTTTTCTGCATATTTTTCATCCTTTCACCAAAAGCATAGTCAAGCTGCCCCGGAAGGTCCGGAATTTCCGTCCTGCCGGGGCAGCCTGTTTTTTATTCAGCGGCTTCCACCGTGATACCGATAATAGAAATCTCATCATAGGGCCGAGACATCCGGTCCACCTTTACCGCCGCGATTTTATCCACGACGTCCATACCCTCGATCACCTGACCGAAAACCGTATGGGCGCCGTCCAGCCAGGGGGTGCCGCCAACCTCGACGTATTTGGCGACCGCTTCCGGCTCAAATTCCTTCCCTTGCCGCTTGAGCATGGGGAACATCCGCTCGTCAATGGTCTCCGGGCCGGCCTGCACGATGAAGAACTGGCTGCCGTTGGTACCGGGGCCCGCGTTTGCCATGGACAGCGCGCCCCGAAAGTTGCGGGCCTCCGGCGAGAACTCGTCGGCAAAGGGCTCTCCCCAGATGCTCTCCCCGCCCATGCCGGTACCGGTGGGGTCGCCGCCCTGGATCATAAAGTCCGCAATCACACGGTGAAAGATCACGCCGTTATAGTACCCGTTCTGCGCGTGGGTCAGAAAATTTTCCACAGCCTTGGGAGCCGCCTCCGGAAGCATACGGACGCGGATGTTACCGAAGTTGGTCTTGATCGTCGCAATGGTGTCGCCCTTTTTCACTTCTTGAAAATTCAGGATCGGCATGGATGATTCCTCCTGTTTTTATTCGCCGGACTTCCCGGTCAGCGCCGCGTCGAGCTCTTCCTGCTCCTTCGCGCTGCGCTGTTCCAGTTCCAGAAGCTCGTCTTCTGTCGGCGTGTTGTCCAAATGGTCGTAGTTGTCCGGATCAAAAGTGGAAAGGGTGATCTTGTTGATCACGACATCCTCTACCGGACGGTTGTTGGTGGACTGCTCCACCGTGGCGGAAGAATCTGAGGCATACGGATCCACCGGCTCGTAAGTCAGGGGCAACTCCAAAATCGCGTTGACCACGTCCATCCCGCTGATGACCTTGCCGAAAACCGAATGGTACTGGCCAAACTGCGGAACCCCGCCGTATTCGACAAAGGTGTTTTTCATCATAGCCGGGAAATTGTACTGCTCCATTTCCTCGACGATGCCCTCTGTGACATCGACGTCGCCGACGAAGAAAAATCGCGAATCATAATAATTTCCCTTGTTCCAGAGCATGCCGGCCTCATAGCAAAGCGCCGCGACCGATCCGGAGAAGGGCCACAGATTCGGGGAATACTCGGCTTTCAGCGGCTTTCCTGTATTGGAATCTCCGCCGTTGCCGTCGGGGGTGCTGGAACCGGTCGCCACCGCCCCGGCCGCGGGCTCCACATGGAACACGATCTGATTGTCATAAAAACCGCGGTTTACCAGATCCTTAAAATTCTGTACAATTTCCGGAACCTCGTCCGTGTAGAGGAGAATGGTGATCTCGCCCATGGACGTGTCTACAATGGCGATGTCCTCCCCCTCCTTGGGCTGCTCCAGCTGGATGTATTCAATGGTGCTGGGATCAATGCTGTTGCCGCAGCCCGAGAACAGCGGGATGCAGAGTGCGCAGGCCGCCAGAAGGGCCGCAGCTTTTTTGAACGCCTTCATCGCTATAACCAAACCTTTCCAAATATTAACTCCTGGCCCGCAGAGGAGCCGTCTGTTCTAATCTTTTTCATTATATCGAAGATAGTGGGGAAATTCAAGCGAAATACAGAAAGTTCACAATCTGGCCTTAAAACAAAACCGGCAGCCGCGGCTGCGGCTGCCGGGAAAATCCAATGGATCGCCAAGCAATTCAAAGGGTTCCGAGATCTTTCTAACCATAGAAGCGTGTCTGAAACCGCTGCAGCCTTTACCCGCTGGCAGCCGCCAAAAGCGAATCCCCCTCCCCCGGACAACCGTTCCGCCGTCCCGCGCCGCGCTGCTTCCGCTCCCCAACTTTAAGCGGCAGCCCCGCTGCGCCGGACTGTTTCCCGGCTCTCCGGCTTTAGACGTTTCCCTTTCGACAGCCGCCGCAGGCCAGCTGTCAGAGCGTCGAAGTCCATACTTACGTAATGGCAGAGTACCCCCGCCGTCTCTTTTGCGAAAGCCCGGCCTGATACCGTCCAGAAAATCCTTGTCCAATCTCCGGCCGGAACAGGAACCTTCCTTCCGCAGCGGAAACAGCGGAAAATACGCTTCAAAAACGCTCCTCTAATTGCGTATACGCTTACTATATCATGAAAAGCACAATTTGTAAAGGAATTTCCTGTAATTTCTCTGCAAATCCCGCTGTAAAACTACCCGAATTTTCCTCGAAAAATTTTACGTCCGCCCCGATGTTGCACTTTTATGTAGGCTGGCGCAGGCTCCGTTTCCGGAAGCCGCGCCCGGCCCTTACATCATATAGGAGATGTTCTCGAAAATCGTGCCGACGGTTTTCATGGCCTTGGAGGCTTTCTTTTTCATCTGCTTCGTTTTATTTTTTCCGCCGCCCATGGCCATATAAGTGGCTGTCCCGACGACTGCGCCGGCTGCGGCGCCTTTGAGAACGCTGTTTAAAGTTCGGTTCATTTGAATTCCTCCCGGTCCGCATTTCGCGTAATTCTATTCGCACAGTGCTGGCGTTCCGCTCTGTGGAACAGAATTAGTCTGCCCCGTTTTTCTACCTTCTGCACAGTGGAAACCTGGCATTTCTGGCATTTGTTGGGGAAATCGCATATTAGTAAAAAAATCGTGCTTTTTTAAAACTTTTCCGCTGGGACAATTGCCAAAACCCCCGGTTTCCGGTATAATATTCTTTATGGAAAATCCCAAAAAACGCCGTGCCGCTTCCCAAGCTTTCCCGCCTTGCATTGGGGTCGGTTCCGGTATACAATAAATGCAGATACGGCAAACGCCGCATTTGCATTTTACGAAAATTCCAGACCTTTTCCTTCCTCAGGAAATCGCATAGAAAGGGAATGTGAGTATTATGCTGCAAAGACCTCCCCGCGTCGCCGCCATCCACGATCTTTCGGGCTTCGGGCGGTGCTCGCTTTCGGTGATCCTGCCGACGCTGTCGGCCATGAAGGTTCAGGTGTGTCCTATCGTGACCGCCGTTCTCTCCACCCATACGGGCGGACTAGGTGATGTGGTCTTCCGGGATCTCACCGATTATCTTTCCCCCACGCTGGCCCATTATCAGCGTCTGGGACTGGATTTCGAATGCGTATACAGCGGGTTCCTTGGCTCTTTGGAGCAGATTGACCACTGCCTCGAGTATTACGCCGCCTACCCCGGCGCGCTGGCGGTGGTGGATCCGGTCATGGGCGACCATGGACGCCCTTACCGTACCTATACCCCTGAAATGTGCAGCCGAATGAAGGAACTGGCCGCCGTGGCCGATCTCATCACCCCAAATCTCACCGAAGCGAGCATCCTGCTAGGCGAGGAATATCCGACTGTTCCCCTTCGCCAGTTCGAAGCCAAGCGGCTGGTTGCCCGACTCAGCGAGCTGGGGCCCCGGCTAGTGACGGTGACGGGCGTGGAGCTGGCCGACGGAACGATCTCCAACCTGGGCTACGACCGCGACCAGGGGGATTACTGGCGGGTGGACTGCAACTACGTCCCGGCCTCCTATCCCGGAACCGGCGACATCTTCGCCAGCGTTATGGTGGGCTCTCTCTTAAATGGGGACAGTCTTCCCATGGCCATTGAGCGCGCCACCCGATTCCTGGAGATCGCCATCCGAACCACCTTCAGTTACGGCAGCGACACCCGGTACGGCGTGATGCTGGAGTCCTGTCTGGGCTGGCTTTCCACCGCCCAGACCTTCGACCGGTATCGGCTCCTCTGATTTTCGCAAAATGCCATCCAGCTTGCACGAAAGGAGACGGGCGCTGAAATCGCCCGGGTAAATTGGTATGGCACAACAGATAACTGAACAGCGGAGGAAACTCCTCGTTATGGTGTCCGTCGGTATGATGGCGGCGCTTGTTTTTGTCGGAAACTATCTTCAATTTAAAATTCCCGTCAGTATCGGGGATGTGACGCGGGTCCACCTGGGCAACTCCATGTGCTTGCTGGCGGGACTGCTTTTCGGGCCGGGAGTCGGAGGGCTTGCTTCTGGCATTGGAGCAGGACTCTTTGATCTGTTTGACCCCGTTTACATCGTCTCGGCGCCCTACACCTTCTGCTCCAAGTTTGCCATGGGCTTTCTGGCTGGACTCTTGAGCCGCGCCGCTTTCCGCAAAGAGGGAAAGAGCCGCCTTCTCCACGTCATCCTGGCCGGTGCTGTGGGGCAGCTGGCCTACATCTTCCTCTATCTGCTCAAATCCTACGTTACCCTCCGGCTAGTGGGAACCGCGCCCCAGGCAGCCCTGATCGCGGTGGTCCCGAAGATTGCAACCTCCTTTGTCAACGCCGTGGCAGCCGTGGTCATCTCCGTACCTCTGAGTCTGGCCCTGCGGAAGGCGCTGAGCCGCACCGGCTTCTTCTCCATCATGAATGCCCGGAAGGAGAGCAAGGGCTATTTCAACCCGGTAACGGTGGCGCTGACTGTTTTCTGCTGCGTCGTGACCCTGGTCTTTGCCATGTACCTCTCCGCAACCAACAAGATCAAGGCTGAAGACCAGAAAAAGATCGACACTCTTCAGGAACAGATCGACCGGCAGCAAGCCCAGCTGGAATTCCTTGCCGGAGAGCTGGGCGTAGAGCTCCCCCAACCGGAAGCAACCGCAGAATAATCTTCCTTCGTAAAAAGGACGCAGCGAGATCGCTCGCCGCGTCCTTTCTTTTTCTTTAAATGCTCACCGGAGCAGTTCCCCCAACGCCACATCGTACACCCCGGCGTCGATGATCCGCAGCTCCGGAATCACCGGCAGCGAAAGGAAACTCAGGGTCATAAAGGGGTCGATGTCCGGCCGGACCCCCATTTCCCGCGCCATCTCCTTCATCCTAGCCACGTTTTTCTCCACATCCTGCCGCCGGTTGTCCGTAAACAGTCCACCCACTGGCAGCGCCTGGGTCAGCAATGGTCTTCCTCCGGAGACCAGGGTGTAGCCGCCCTGACAGCGCTGCAGCTCCCGCGCAGCCGCCAGCATATCCTCGTCATTGTCCCCCACCAGGATCAGATTGTGGGAATCGTGGGCGATGGTTGAGCCAATGGCCCCGCCCTGGAGTCCGATTCCTTCCACGATTCCTACCGCCACATGGCCATTCCGCCCGTGGCGTTCGATTACGGCTATTTTGAGCAGCCCGTCTCCCGGAGCAAAAAAGCCGTCCTTTTCCGGTGGGTCCCGCAGCAGCTTTCGGGTCGTGACCTCTCCCGGTACGATTCCGATCACCGGATATCCCGGGTGCACTGGCAGCCGCAGCCGCTCCGGCTCCAGCGGCGGGAGCTTTACGGTATGCTTCAGCGCCCGGCCGCATCCGTGGGCCGGCAGCGTCAAATTCTCCCCTTCCCGGCACACCAGCTTTCCGCCTACATAGACCTGTGCCGGCCGCATGGTCTCCAGGCTGTCCAGGACCAGCAGATCCGCCAGATATCCCGGCGCGATGGCCCCTTGCCCCTCTAAGCCGTAAGCCTGAGCCGGATTCAGTGTTGCCATCCGGATCGCCTCCACCGGCGGAATCCCCAGTTCCATGGCCATTTTGACGCAGAAGCTGATATGCCCCTCCCGCCGGACGTCGTCCAGATGCTTGTCATCGGTGCAGAAAACGAACCGGTCCGTTGGGACTTTTTCCCGCAAAATCCCGCTGACAATCTCCTTCAGATTTTTTGCGGCAGTCCCCTGGCGGATCTGAACGGTAAAACCCTGCTCCAACCGTTCCAACGCCTCCGCAAAGGTACTGCACTCGTGATCGGTGGCAATCCCCGCCAGCCGGTAGGCACCCAGAGCCTTTCCGGAAAGCCCCGGTGCATGGCCGTCGATGCGGCGGAACATCCCCAGCTTCTCCGTCATCTCCGGATCTCCGGAAAGCACCGCCTCCACGTTCATCACTTCCCCCAGGCCAAAGAGCGGTCCCTTTCGGGCAAGCCGCTTCATCTCCGCCACGCCGAAATCCGCGCCGTTTGTCTCTAGTCCGTTGGCCGGAACGCAGGAGGGAAGCATCCAATGGATCCGGGCCGGAATCCCCTTGGTTTCCTGCATCATATACTCCATGCCCTTAATTCCGGCCACATTGACAATTTCGTGGGGATCAGCGATCACGGTGATCGTTCCCCAGGGGAGAATTTTCTCCAAAAAGAGCCGTGGGGACACCAGAGAGGATTCGAAGTGCATATGTGCGTCCACAAATCCGGGAAGGAGATATTTTCCTGTCAAATCCTCCTCCCGCTCGCCAGCATAGCTTCCCACGCCGACGATGCGGTTTCCGTCGACCGCCACATCTGCCCGCCGCAGGCGTCCGGTAAACACGTCGGCGATTGCCGCGTTTTTAAAGACCAGCGGTGCCTTCCGGTGTCCCAGAGCAATTTCCATTGTTTCCCGCTCCATTCAGACTCCCCTTTCATTTCATGATCTTATCAATGCACTCAAAAAGGGCCGTCCGCCCCAAAAGATGCATAAGATGCTTTGCTTTTCATTGGAAAAGGTCTTGAGATTATTATACTGGATACAGCGCTGCAAGTCCAGTTCTTTTTATCCATTCTGCAAAGACTTTCGTTGGAAGCAAAAACCCGTTTTGACGATATTTACGCTGCGGAGCAGGCCCGCCTCACCCTCTTGAGACCTTACTGCTCCGATACCCGCTGGGGGAAAGCCCCACGTATTTCCGGAAGATCCGGCTGAAATACAGCGCGTTTTCATATCCCACAATGGCGGCGATCTCCCCCACGTTCAGCGACGAGGAGGTCAGAAGCTCCTTGGCTTGGTTCAGCCGGATATCTGTCAGGTACCGCTGAGGCGTCATGCCGGTGCGCTCCCGGAAGCAGCGGATGAGCCAGCTCTCACTCATACTGAAGCGGCGGGCGCATTCCCGCACTTCGATCTCCCGCTGGAAATTCTGGTGAAAGTAGGCCAGGATCTCCTCCATCCGTCCGTCTGGACTGTCCACAGCGCCTGCGCAGCCCCGGCCGATCCGGGAGATGAGCTCCATCCCGTTTCCGGAGCAGATCGCCGAAAATCCCAGCCGCTTCAGCTGAAGTTCCCGGATGATCCGGTCGAAAAGCGATGGATACGCGGCCTTGGGCCCCGCCCGGAAAAGAGTCCCGGCCATTCCGGCTTCGTTTAAGATTCGCTCCACGCCCCGGCCGGTAAAGTGCATCCAATAGATGTCGGGGCTGTCCGCCAGGGCATAATAGTAATTCTGCGCCATGCCGGGCCGGTAAAGCACTGCGCCGCCCTCCTCCACGCGGGTCTCCCGGCCATCCAGGATGAAAATGCCGGCGCCTCTCGCCACGTAAAGCAGTTGATAATCCGCCCTTCCCTCCGGGCGGACCGTTTGGAACAGCGACCGCTGCATCAAGCGGTAGTGGCCACAGCCCGTCACCAGAAAATCCTGCTCCGGGCTGACGATATCGTCGTCCTGTCCCGCCAGATAGCCGGCCATCTGAAACATAAAAAACCCATCCTTTCCCATTCGGAATCCTCTGGCTTCCATTGTACCGCACCGGGTGGCGTTTGTCCAGCCGAGCACGTCAATTTTGTGCATATTCCCGCCGATCTTCTCCATTGTATCGCCGGACGGATTCCCGTATAATGGAGGAGAAGATTCCTTGAAATTTCTTGGCAAATCTTGAGGAATCGTAAAAAAATGTGACACTCTGTGAAACAGTCAATGAGGTGAACCGCATGCTCGTCGAAAACTTCTTTGAAAACCTCCAGGTGCTCCATCTGAACACCATGGAAAACCGCGCGTACTACATTCCGGTTTCCGAAGGCCATGGACCCGTCTGCTGCCGGGAGCAGTCGGATCGTTTTCTCCTGCTCAGTGGGGAGTGGGACTTCCGCTACTACGAAAATGTCCGGGCCTTGTCCGAAGAATTTTGGAAGGACGGCTTCTGCCGCTGTGGGTTTGAAAAGATCCCCGTGCCCTCGGTCTGGCAGAATCACGGCCACGACCGCCACCAGTACACCAACGTGAACTTCCCCTTTCCCTACGACCCGCCTTATGTCCCCCTGGAAAACCCCTGCGGCGCCTACGTTCGGGATTTTGAACTGAGGGATTTAGGGGGAGAATACTTTCTGAACTTCGAAGGCGTGGATTCCTGCTTCTACGTCTGGCTCAACGGCCAGTTTGTAGGCTACAGCCAAGTTTCCCACTCCACCAGCGAATTCGACGCCACCCCCTATCTCCGAGCCGGAAAAAACACCATTGCCGTACTGGTGCTCAAATGGTGCGACGGCAGCTATTTTGAGGACCAGGACAAGCTGCGGATGTCCGGAATTTTCCGAGATGTCTACCTGCTCCGGCGACCGATCAATCACATCCGGGACTTTACCGTCCGCACCCCCCTTTCAGAGGGCTATACCAAGGCCGCGGTAACGGTCTCCATGGAGTTCCGCAAAGAAACTGCCCCCGTCGCCTACATCCTCTCTGACCCGGTAGGCCGGGAGATCGCTTCCGGTGTCTCTGAGGACGGTTCCATCTCTATCAGTGTGGCGGACCCGGTGCTCTGGAATGCTGAAAATCCCGCGCTGTATACCCTGGCCTTGACCTGCTGCGGCGAGACCATCTACCAGGCGGTGGGCCTCCGGGAGATCAAGCGGGACGGCGCAGTCGTCCTTCTCAACGGCCGGAAGATCAAATTCCGCGGCGTCAACCGCCACGACTCCGACCCGGTGGTTGGCTACGCCGTCACCCGGGAAATGATGGAAAAAGACCTGCGGCTGATGAAGGAGCACAACGTCAACGCCATCCGTACCAGCCACTATCCCAATTCTCCCCTGTTCACCGAGATGTGCGACCGGTACGGCTTCTATGTCGTCGGCGAAGCGGACAACGAAGCCCACGGCGTCACCAGCCTTATCGGGCCGGACAGCTATCTGGAAAAATACTCCCTGCTGGCCAAGGACCCCGCCTGGGTGGAAACCGTCGTGGACCGGGTCCAGCGCTCCGTCATCCGGGACAAAAACCACCCGTCCGTGGTCATCTGGTCCATGGGCAATGAATCGGGCTATGGCATCTGCTTTGAAAAAGCTCTGGCCTGGACCAAGAGCTACGACCCCACCCGGCTGACTCATTACGAGAGGGCCGAACTTGACGACGTGCGGAGAAATCCTGACCTGGATCTTATGAGCCGGATGTATCCCTCCATCGAGTATTCGGAGGAATACTGCTCCTCCAATCCGGAGAAACCCTTCTTCCTCTGCGAATACATCCACGCCATGGGCAACGGGCCCGGAGACGCGGAGGATTACCAGCAGCTCATTGAGAAATACGACTGCTTCTCCGGCGCTTTTGTCTGGGAGTGGTGCGACCACGCAGTCCTTATGGGAAGGACCAACGAGGGCAAGGCGAAATACTACTACGGAGGCGACTTCGGCGAGTTCCCCCACGACGGCAACTTCTGCATGGACGGACTGGTCTATCCCGACCGGACGCCTTCCCCCAGCCTCAAGGAATTCAAAAACGTCATCCGGCCCCTGCGGATTATTGCAGGCGATCTGTCCAAGGGAGAATTTATTTTCCGAAACATTCTGGACTTCACCAACACTGCAGAGCTGATGACGGTGAAATATGCCATTGTCCAGGACGGGACCGCGGTGGCGGAAGGAGAGATCTGCTCCGAAGCACTGGATATCCCGCCCCATGGGTCCAAGACCGTTTCCCTGGGCCATGCCATTCCCACGGAGGGCACCGTCACCATAGACTTCACCCTGATGCAGAAAACCGATCTGCCCCTGGTCAAGGCCGGACACATTCTGGGCCGAGACCAGGTCATCGCGGCGGAAAGCGCCGGAAACTCCCGCCTGGCCGCACTGTTGGCCGCCGACTCCAAGAGCGGCGAAGTGGTGTACCGCGAGACCGACCGGAAAATCACGGTCGACGGCGGACACTTCCGTTATGTCTTCAACAAGGAAACCGGACTGTTCGAAACCATGGTATACGACAACCGCACGATTCTGGAAAAGCCTATGGAGTACAACATCTGGCGCGCGCCCACGGACAACGACCGCAGTGTCCGGATCCAGTGGGAGGCCGCAGGCTACCACAGGGCGTCATCCCGAGCCTATACCACCAGCGTGGTCAAAGAGAATGGAGCCGTGGTCATCCGCAGCAAGGCAGCGATGCTGGCGGTCATCCTTCAGCGCATCGCGGAGATGGATGTCTGCTGGACCATTTCACCCGATGGAAGCGTGAAGGTGGACATGGCGGTGGAAAAAACGGACGTGATGCCATACCTGCCCCGGTTCGGGCTGCGGCTCTTCCTGCCCGAAGCCATGGGAAAGGTGGAGTATTTCGGCTACGGGCCGCTGGAAAGCTATGTTGACAAGCACCGTGCTTCCTGGCTGGGACGCTTTGAAGCCTGTGCGGACTGTCTCCATGAGGACTATCTGAAGCCCCAGGAAAACGGCAGCCATTGGGGATGCCGGTATGTGAAGGTGGGCTGCGGCTGCACCGATCTGGTGGTTTCGGGGCAGACGTTCTCCTTTAACGCCTCCCGCTACACCCAAGAGGAGCTGACCGCCAAGGCGCA
>CAJMLQ010000050.1 GCA_905214265.1 uncultured bacterium | reverse complement strand
CTGATGGCCGTTTTCTCACCGCAGAAAAAATGGGCCATTGTTCAGTAAACATTAATTAATCAACTATAATTAGGAGCAAAAAATGACGTGGTACGATTTTGTGGTTAGCGCCTGGTCCTATATTTCCTTGGGCCTAAACATCGTAACGCATATACTGATTATCCTCGCCTGCATCAAATACCTGCGGAAAAAGTAACAATCAATTAAAAAGGCCCGGTGTCTGAGGCGGTCAGCTTCCGATGCCGGGTCTTTTTCTGTACAAAATCCCTTTTCATTTTCCTGAAACTATGCTATACTAATAAAACATAAATCTAGTCGGCCGCCAAAACCCAATTTACGGAAAGGTGAAACGCTGTGCAACAGAATTTCGACGTGATTATCGTCGGTTCCGGCATTGCCGGGCTTTATACTGCCCTCAACCTCGACCCGAAGCTGAAGGTCCTGCTTTTGGCAAAGCGCAGCCTCTCTTTAGGCAATTCCTCCTCCTCTCAAGGCGGCATCGCCGCCGTTCTGGAGGGCTCCGATGACAGTACAGATTCTCATCTCAACGACAGCCTTATTGCCGGCGGTTTTAAAAATAATACTGAGGCCCTGAAAATTCTTGTGACAGAAGGTCCCCGGAATGTCCGTCATTTGATGGATTTCGGCGTGGAGTTTGATCGGAAGCCGGACGGTTCTCCAGATCTGGCACTGGAAGGCGGACATTCTCATCCGCGTATTTTACGCCATAAGGATGCCACTGGACGGGAGATCACGGAAAAACTGATCGCCGCGCTGGAGTTCTCCCGGAATATTACGGTCTGGGAAAACGCCATGGTCTGCGGCCTCAGAACCGTCCATAACGGCTTTTCTCTGGACATACTCCGGGAGGAGGAGCACGTCTGCGCCGGGACGTATGCCTGCGTTCTTGCCACGGGTGGCGTCGGACGCGTTTACGAACATACGACCAATTCCGCTGTTGCCACCGGAGACGGAATCCTGTTGGCCAGTAGTGTGGGAGCAAAGCTGCGCCACATGGAGTGGGTGCAGTTCCATCCCACGGGATTCGCCGATAACCGCCGGGAATGCTTACTGATTCCGGAGGCAGTGCGGGGCGCGGGCGCAGTCCTCGTAAATGCCGCCCGCGAGCCGTTTCTGACCCGCTACGACCCACGTGCTGAGCTGGCTCCTCGTGATGTCATTTCCCGGGCCATGGTGGAAGAGGGCCGCAGGCTTGGCGACGGCCATTTTTATCTGGATTTTACTATGGCGGACGATGCCGGCGCCCGGCAGAAATTTCCATACACCTATGCAAATCTTGCGGCGGCGGGGATCGCGATGACGCGGGATCTGATCCCGGTCTGTCCCTGCCAGCATTACCTGATGGGCGGCATCGATGTGGATCTGAATGGAGAAAGTTCGGTTCACGGCTTGTACGCTGTAGGGGAATGCGCCCACACAGGCGTCCACGGCAGCAGCCGCCTGGCTGGAAATTCCATGCTGGAGGATATCGTTTTTGCCCATCAGACTGCGGATCAGATCAGCCGCCGTGCTGAAGAACAGGGCCGTCCGGCGCTGGGCGAGTATGCTTTTCCGGAAAATTTTTCTGGAAATCCCGTTCCCAAGGGGTTCCGTACAGAGGTGCGTGCCCTGATGCAAAAAAGCTATTTCGTCATCCCGGATCCTGTCCAGGTGGTGGAAAGCTTTGAACGGATCCGGGAAATGCGGTCGATCCTGGAAAAGGGGAATTACCACGTGGACCGGGACTATCTGGAGGCTAAGGCGCTGGCCAACGCTGCCTATCTGATTTTAAAAGAAGTTCTTTAGGAGGAACAGCATGTTAGTATCCCTGCAGGAGGTCGGGGTTTCCTTCGGCGCGGTGCCGGTGCTGAAAGGCATCACCGCCGAAATCCAGGAAAACTCCCGCATCGGCCTGATTGGCGCAAACGGCGCCGGAAAATCGACTTTATTAAATACCATCTGCGGCGTCCAGGAATACGAAACCGGTGAGATCAGCCGGAAGCCATCCCTGAATACCGGCTATCTGAAGCAGAACAGCGGACTCTCCGGTTCGAATACCATCTGGGAAGAAATGCGGCTGGTTTTCGCACCAATTCTGGCAGCTCAGCAGGAAATGGAACGGATCCATTCGGACATGGCGGTGTGCGATCCGGATTCCGAGGGTTACCGCGCCCTGTCCCGGGAATATGACCGGAATCTGGCTTATTTCGAGGGAAACGACGGCTACCTCATCGACGTGAAAATCAAAACCGTCCTCAATGGCATGGGTTTTGAGGATAAAGATGTGGGAACGGTGATTTCCACCCTCTCCGGCGGGGAAAAGACCCGCCTGGCCCTGGCCAAGCTCCTTTTGAGCGAACCGGAGCTGCTGATTTTGGATGAGCCCACCAACCATCTGGATTTCAAAACCCTGTTGTGGCTGGAGGATCATCTCGCTTCCTACAAAGGAGCGATCGTCGTGGTTTCCCACGACCGGTATTTCCTGGACAAAACGGTCCAGGAAATCTGGGAGGTCGAGTTCAACGCCCTGCGGGTTTTCCCAGGAAATTACACCAAATACAAAGCCCTAAAGGCGGAGCTGATGGCGCGCTGGGAAAAGGAATATGAGGCACAGCAGGAAGAAATCGCCGATTTAAACGATTTTATCGCCAAGAATCTCACCCGAGCGTCTACTTCCAAAATGGCTAAGGGCCGCATGAAACGTCTGGAGCATATGGAAATCATCGACCGCCCGCGGGAGTACAAAAAGGAAATTTCCCTAAAGTTTGATTTCGATCGGGACCCGGTCAAGGAAGTCCTTTCTGTAAATGATCTTTCCCTCACGGTAGGGGAGGGAACGGAACGGAAGCATCTTCTTGACCATCTTTCCTTTACCATTGAACGGGGAGAAAAAATTGCTGTCATCGGGGAAAATGGGATTGGAAAGTCCTCTCTTCTCCACGCTCTGCAGGGCGAGCTGGCTCCAGACAGCGGAAAAATCCGTTGGGGCCAGGAAGTAAAAGCCAGTTATTTTGATCAGGAAAACCGTCAGCTTCATCCCGATCGGACGGTTTTGGAGGAGCTCTGGAGCCGTTGGCCCCGGAAAACTGAAACCGAAATTCGCAGTATGCTGGGCCGGGTTCTGCTGCAGGGTGAGGACGTCTATAAAAAAGTGGCGGTTCTCAGCGGCGGAGAAAAAGCCAAGCTATCTTTCGCTATTTTGATGATGGAGCGCGGGAATTTCCTCATGCTGGATGAGCCTACCAACCATCTGGACCTCCGGAGCAAGGAGCTGCTGGAAGACGCCCTCCGGGACTACAAGGGTACTCTGCTTTTCGTCTCCCATGACCGCTATCTGTTAAAAGCAGTTCCAGACCGGATTATTGAAATTTTCTCCGATCATGTGGAGATTTTTAAGGGAAACTACGACTATTATCTGGAAAAGCAACAGGAAAAAGCTGCTCTCCAGGCCGCTCAGGTTCCGTCAAGGGTATCCAAGGACGAAAAGGCTCATCCCGTCGGATACCGCACCAAGCAGCAGAAGGCGGAGGAGGCTCAGCGCCGCGCCCGGATCCGTGAGCTGGAAAATCGTGTGGAGGAATTGGAGTCCGAAATTGCTGCAGTCGAAGACAGCCTCCAGCATCCGGAACGCTTTGAAGGCGGCTACCGGGAAATGGAGGAGGAGTGCCAGCGGCTGGATTCCCTTCGGGACGAATTGAACCGGCGGATGGAAGAATGGCTGGAACTCGGTGAATAAGAAAAGGCCCTCCCCAGGCAAGCCGCAGTAATGCGCTGCCTGGGGAGGGGTTTCTGTTTAGAGGACCAGCGTTCCGTTTTCGTCGATCAGAAGGATCAGTAGCTGTTCCTCCCTGCCATTGTTGCAGTTGACGTAAACCAGCACTTCCTGGCCGTCGTCTGCTTTGCAGTGAAACTCATAGCAGTACCGTTCGTTCTGGCCATCCGAAGGGATGACAGCCAGCCGCGTCGACTGGACCGTCAGCAGATCGCTGACCGATTTGCGTGCCTCCTCGGTGGTGAGCTTGGGATTTGGCAGCTCTCGCTCCCGGTTGTTGGTTAGATATCCCCGGGCGTCATAGCCCACGATACCGCCGTCGTCCATGGCAACACTGATTTTGATCAGGTCCGTATAAACCGTAAAATTTCCCTGGACGGCTGCGAAATTTGCCGTCAGAATATTGTCGGCGATCTCATAGTAGGTCATGGTCATATTCGGAATTTGGAGCCAGTTGAGATAGTTTTCCGCCTTGTGGACTGCTTCTTCGGCGGAAAGTTTCCGGCTTGTCACTAGCCGGGGGTCCGTCAGATAGGTGAGATAGCCGCCCTTTTTGGTGATAGAGATCTCCCGGTCCCCAAAGGTGAAACAGTAGGAAGGCATCGTGCCCTCCTCGTCTCCGTTGTTGATGATTTTTCCGGAATCCACATTAAAGGCAGAGGCAGCCGTTTCCCGCGCTTTTGCCCGGCTGATATCTTTCGCGCCTTTGAGCTTCTCCGGTTCGCGCTGCAGCAAATGGTCGGAAAAAGGTCCGTCGTAGATTAGAGTCGGATAGGCAGTGAAGCCCTCTTCAAATTCCGCCAGATCCTCGCCAATGTCCGGCGGAATGGCATCGACTCCTGCGGGAATGGCCGCAGCGTCGGCGAAACCGATCTGCCCGCTTCGAAGGGCGTCCTGGATGACCAGCATGCTCTCCTCCAGGCTGTCTGCATAATTGGAAAGCTTTCGAAGATTCTCTTTCTCCTGTGCCGTGAGCTTCTGGCCGTCTGCCGCCTTTTTGGAAAGGGAAACAGCGTATTCGCCCACCTGTGCGAGAAACTTATAGGTGTTTTCCAGATTAAAGCGGCTGGTCGGCAGCTGGGACAGGGAAACCTTTGCAGCGGCAGATTCCTTCCAGAGCTTTGCAGTCAGATTGTTGAGCTGTTCCGGTGTTCCGGCATACATGCCCTTTTCCAGGGCGGACGCGATATTTTCTGTGTAGGACGCCAGATCCTCTGCGGCGCGGAGATAGGTCATCTCCAAGGCCGTTTTATAGCGCTGCGATTGGATATATCCGCGCAGGGCAAATCCGGCGCAAATAAGCAGGGCGGCGGTCACAAAGGTGACGGCCCGCACTCTGCTGCGGATGTTCGTCATAACAGTTCCTCCTTCTGTGAGTTCCTTTTTCGGATGTGGATAGTGTTTCCTTTGGCCGGAAAAATATACCGTATTTTTTCCACGCCTGGAAAAGTCCGCCGGATGGTATTTTCCGGATTTCTGCCTATACTATCCATACCTGATCTAAGGAGGCACTTTTGATGAAAAAGATTGTATCGCTCTTTCTCGCTGCTGCGGCAGCGTTTTGCATGACCGGATGCCGGAATTCAGAACCAGGAAATTCTTCCGGTACTTCCTCCAATCCCAGCGGCGCATCCAACCAGCTCGTCGTCGGCTCTGTCAGCGATCTAAACGCGGATATGATGGACGGATGGACCAACGCAGGGCAGAATAAGTCCATCAAGGCGCTGCTCAATGGCTATGAAACCGTGTCTTATACCAAAGAAGGGCTGTTTGCTGTCAACAAAACAGCCGTTCAAAATCTGACCACTACCGAAAATGCTGATGGCACCAAAACCTTTACCGTATCGATCCGGCAAGGCCTGACCTTCGACGATGGCTCCTCCATAACGGCTTCGGATTACGTGTTTAACGTCCTGCTCTATTCTTCACCGGAATTCGGCGCTTTGGAGGGAGACAACTTTGCCGGCATTGACTACGTGGGTTTTGAAGGATTTCACTCCGGAGAGAGCCGGACCTTTTCCGGCGTCCGTCTGCTGGATGAGCACACCTTTTCCATCACGGTAAAAGCAGAAAACTTTCCGTACTATTATGAGCTGAACTATGCCGGCGTAACCCCTCTGCCCATGGCGGTGATTGCCCCCGGCGTGACCCTCTCCGACAATGGGGACGGCGCATTCCTCAGCGAAGAGTTTACCAAAGAGCTTCTGCAGAAAACGATCCTGGACGCGGAAACCGGATATCGCTACCGCCCGTCCGTCAGCTCCGGCCCCTACCGCCTGGAGAGCTACGACGCTTCCACCAAGCAGGCGGTGCTGACCCTGAATCCCTATTTCCAGGGAAATTATGACGGGCAGAAGCCCTCTATTCAAAAGCTGATTCTGAAATCCGTCACCGACGCGACAATGATTGACGAGCTCTCCGCCGGTTCCGTCGGCCTGCTGACCCAGATCTCCGGCACAACCATTGATCGCGGTCTTGACCTGGTGGAAGAGGGAAAAGCGGACTACGCTGCCTATCTGCGGGCCGGGTATGGACGCATCGCCTTCGCTGCCAACCACGGCCCGACACAGTTTGCCGCCGTGCGCCAGGCCATCGCCTACTGCCTGGACCGGGACGAGTTCGCCCGCCTGTATTCCGGCGGACACGCCAAGGTTGTGGACGGCTATTACGGCTTGTCTCAGCGCGAATATCGGGACAATCGGGAGGCGCTGGAATCTGAACTGATTCATTACACCTACAATCTGGATAAGGCCCGGGAACTCCTGATCGCCGACGGCTGGACGAAAAACGCTTCCGGTGGCGTATTTCAGGAGGGAACAGATCCGCTCCGCTACAAAGAGGTGGATGGGGAACTGATGCCGCTGGTCATCCGCTGGGCCAATACCGCTAACAATCCGGTTTCTGACCTTATTAACACTATGCTCCCTTCCGAGATGAAAAAAATTGGTATGGAGCTGCAGCCCACCACCATGGAGCTAGGAAAACTCCTCAACGAACTTCAACAGACCGACGGGCAAAATTACCACATGTTCAATCTCGGAACCGGCTTTGGCAATATCTCCGCTGTATGGTATTACTATAACCCGGATCTGGAAACCTTCGGCGGCGGGTACAATTCCAACTTTATTTCCGACGAGGAGCTCTACCATCTGGCAGCCGACATGAAAGCCACAGAGCCCGGGGATACAGCGACCTGGGACATCAAGTGGCTGGAATTTCAGAAACGCTGGAATGAACTGCTTCCGGACATTCCACTTTACTCCGACGATTACCATGATTTCTTCACTACACGTCTGAAGAATTATCAGCCCGACGGTCTGTGGCCCTGGGAAAACGCCATTTTGTATGCGGAACTGCAGTGATGTTCTGAAATTCCAAACGCCGCCGGACCGGGTTCCCCCAGACGGCGGCGTGTTTTTTGTTTTTCGGAGCGGGAAGGAGAATTTTCAGGCCGTCTTGGGGTACAGTATTCCTATCCCGTCTTGAAAGCGAGGAAACTTTATGGCGCGTTATCTGTTAAGGCGTTTGCTTTACATCATTTTCGTTTTTTTGATCGTATCCGTTCTCCTGTTTGGAATCTATAAGCTCATGCCCGGCGATCCTGCGCGTATGATGTTGGACAGCACCATCGCCAATACAGACCCGGTACGCTATCAGGCGATGTATGAAGCGGCACGGGAGCGTCTCGGCCTCAATGATCCGATCCCCATCCAGTACGTCAAATGGATCGGCAATATGCTCACGGGAAACTTCGGTTATTCCATGACCTACCGGATGGACGTCATCGACATGGTCGCGGCGCCCATGAAAAATACTGTGCTTTTGAACCTTGCCTCACTGGCGCTGGTTTTCTGCATCACCACCCCTCTGGGAATCGCAACAGCCGTTCGGAAGAACAGCGCCTTCGACCATGCTATACAGGTCGGCACCATTGTGGGCTACAGCCTCCCAAGTTTCATCATCGCCCTGACCCTTATCTTTCTGCTGGCGGTAAAACTGCCGGTTTTTCCAATCAGCGGGGTCAGTACGGCGGGCTTTGAAGGAAATGCCTTTCAGAAAGCGCTGGACGTTCTGTATCATATGTGCTTGCCTCTGCTGGTGCTGGTGCTCAGCTCCATTGGAGGGTTGACCCGATATGTCCGCGCCGCTATGATCGACGCTCTCCGGATGGATTACATCCGCACCGCCCGTGCCAAGGGCCTGAGGGAAAAGGTCGTCATCTATTCCCATGCGTTCCGCAACGCTCTAATCCCCATTGTGACCATTATTACCGGGTGGTTTGTGGGCGTATTCGGCGGTTCCGTGGTCATTGAGACCATCTTTATGTGGAACGGCATTGGCAAGGTCTTGATCGACGCACTGCGCCAGCAGGATTTCCCCGTTGTGTTGGCCATGCAGATGTTCTACGTGGTACTGACCCTTGCCGGGAACCTGCTGATGGATCTGGGCTACTGCCTGGTAGACCCACGCGTGAAACTGGATTGAGGAGGGACACGATGAAGCGGAAAAAAAGGCCGGACCCCCGGTTCCGAAGCCTGAAGAAAACCATTTTTGGTTCCAATGCGGCGTCCCCAATGGAAGAGGAAGCCGTTCAAAGCCCGCTGCGCACCATTCTCCGCAATTTCCGGGAAAACGGTGTGGCAATGACGGGTCTTATCACTTTTTTACTGCTCTTTCTGGCCTGTTTTCTTCTTCCGCTCTTTTTTCCGCTGGACAAGACCTATCAGGACGTCACCCAGCAGAACGTAGCTCCGGGCTTCGGGCTGATGCGCCTTCCCGTCGGAATGAAAAGCGGCGTCCGGCAGATCTCGGCCGGCTCCACTTTTTCTGTAGGAATCAATGAAAAAGGGGAGGTTTTCGTCTGGGGCAGGGCCTCGGACCGTCTCCGGGATATCCCCAAAAACATGGGAAACGTTGTCCAGGTTTCCGCCGGTTTGGACCATATTCTTGCCCTCAACGACCAAGGACAGCTTTTCACCTGGGGAAACAGCCGGTTTTCTCTGGGCAGCATCCCGCCGGAGCTGACGGGCCGGATGGATATCCGGCAGATTCTTGCCGGACACCAGATTTCCATGGTGCTGACCGGCGACGGGCGGCTGACCTATTGGGGGAATGATAACCTGATCAGCCTGCGCGTGCAGGAGGTCCAGGGCCAGGTGGAAAAGGTGGTCCTAAACACTACCACCGGTCTGGCCCTTCTCCGGGATGGACGGGTCGCAGCTCTGACCGCCAAATCCACACCGTTTTCCGTGATTCCGGAGAAGATCCAGGGCCACACAGTGGATTTGGCAGCGACGGACAAGGCAGCGGCAGCGGTTACCAGCGACGGGCACGTCACCGTGTGGGGGAGCGGGGACTATGGAATTTTGGAAATTCCCGCAGAGCTTCAGGGAAATACGGTCTCCCTTGAGGCCGGACGCGCCCATTTCTCCGCCCTGACAACGGATGGAGGGGTCGTCTCTTGGGGCAGTAGCAACTTTCATCAAAACGCCGTCCCCTCCTCGTTGGATGGAAAGACGGTCACGGCCCTTTACGTCGGCTCCTATCAGAATTATGCTGTGGAATCCTCCGGAAAGGTCACGGTCTGGGGCCTGCGTGGCTATCTGATGGGCACAGATGGATATGGGCGCGATGTCTTTGTGCGGTTGATTTCAGGAGGGCGGCTCACTATGACTATCGGTGCCATTGCCGTCATCCTCTCCACCCTCATCGGCATCGCCGTCGGCGGCTTTTCCGGGTATTACGGCGGAAAAGTGGACATGGTCCTCATGCGCTTTGCCGAAATTGTCGGATCGATTCCGTTTTTGCCTCTAGCCATTATCCTTTCCGCCATCGTCGGAAACCGGGTTTCCGAAATCGGACGGATCAGCATTATCATGGTGATTCTTGGCGTGTTAAGTTGGCCGGGACTGTCCCGACTGGTCCGTGCGCAGATCCTCTCTGAGCGTGAAAAGGAGTTTGTCACTGCTGCCAAGGCCATTGGCGTGCGGGAATTGGCCATCATTTTCAAACACATTCTCCCCAATGTGATTACGGTGATTATCGTAAACGCCACATTGGACTTTGCCACCTGCCTGCTGACGGAATCGTCTCTTTCTTTTTTGGGCTTCGGCGTTATTGAACCCAGCCCCACCTGGGGCAATATGCTGACCGGCTCCCAATCGTCTACGGTTATTGGAACCTATTGGTGGCGATGGGTCTTTCCGGCGCTGGCCCTGAGTCTCGCCACCATCAGCATCAATCTGATCGGCGACGGTCTGCGGGACGCCATCGATCCCAAATCCAACGAACGTTAGGAGGAAACCTATGGCACTGCTGGAACTGCGCAACCTGCACACGTATTTTCAAACAAAGCGGGGAATCGTCAAAGCGGTGAACGGCGTCTCCTACACCGTGGAGGAAGGGAGAACCTTGGGAGTGGTTGGGGAAAGCGGCTCTGGAAAAAGCGTTTCCGCTATGAGCATCCTGAAGCTGCTGGACGGTAATGGATACATTGCCCAAGGCCAAGTGCTGTTTCGCAGTCGCGATCTGGCGGAATGTTCCCAGGAAGAGATGTACCGCATCCGCGGCAACGAAATCTCGGTAATTTTTCAGGAGCCCATGACCAGCCTTAATCCGGTCTTCCAAATCGGCCGTCAAATCGGAGAGGTCTTTGAAGTCCATCAGCGTCTGTCCAGAAGGGAAGCCGCTCAAAAGGCTGTAGAAATGCTGAAGGCCGTACGGATTCCCAACCCGGAGAACGTGGCCCGCCGCTATCCTCACCAGCTTTCCGGCGGAATGCGCCAGCGGGTCATGATCGCGATGGCGCTGGCCTGCCGCCCGCGCCTGCTGATCGCCGATGAGCCGACCACGGCGCTGGATGTAACCATCCAGGCGCAGATCCTCCGCCTGATGAACGACCTGAAAGAGGAAAACGGGACCGCGATCCTTTTCATTACTCACGACCTTGGGGTCATCTACGAGATGGCGGACGACGTAGCGGTGATGTACTGCGGCGAAGTCGTGGAACTGGCGCCGGTAGCCGCGATTTTTCAAAAGGGTGGGTACTCGCATCCCTATACCGAGGGACTTCTGGAATCCATTCCCCGGCTCGATACGCCTTCCGGCGCCCAGCTAGAGGCGATTCCAGGCTCCGTGCCTCATCCGCTGGATCTGCCGCCTGGCTGTAAGTTCGCCCCCCGCTGCAAATACGCGACGGACCGCTGCCGGGAGCGGGAACCGGAACTGGCTGAAATCGAGCCGGGCCACCGAATTCGCTGCTACTATCCCTCCAAGGAGGCGCGCCGTCATGGAAGATAAAAAGGTTCTGCTCCGTATTATCGGTTTGAAACAGTATTTCCCCCTGAAAAAGAGTTCGCTCTTTCAAAAGGAGCAGCTGTATGTCAAAGCCAACGATGGTATCACCCTGGATATCTATCAGGGCGAAACCTTCGGCCTGGTAGGGGAGAGCGGATGCGGAAAATCAACCTTTGGCCGGGTCATCCTCCAGCTTTACCGCCAAACTGCCGGAAAGACCCTCTATTACGGCCAGACCCTGCAGGAAACCGCCCCTAGCTACGTCGGCGAGACTCTCCAAAATTTCTCCAAACACCGTCAGGAGGTACAGGCCCTACGGGAAAAGCAGAAAACGGAGCAGAATCCCGAAGCCCGAAACCGCCTTTCCCAGGAAGTGGAGACCCGTTTTCGGGATCTTGCTTCTATAGCTGGTGGTTTTTACGCTCTTCCGAACCCTGCGCCTGCATTGGAGCTTTTGAACAAACAGTTTCAGATATCAGCGGAATTGAAAAGGCTTCGGAATAACGATAAGGGACCTTCCCGAAAGGAGCAGATCATTCGGCAGGAGGTCTTGTTGGGAGAATGCCAGACCCAATTGGACGCCCTCCGTAGCCAGTACGCCGGCGAACCGCTCTTTGACCGCTGCGAAGCCTTTCGGGACAACGGCGTGGATTTAGTGCGGCTTCGGTATGAGGAAATGCGTCCGCTTCGGAAGGATCTTCAGCTGATTTTCCAGGATCCGTATTCCTCCCTGAACCCCAGGATGACGGTGGGACAGATCATCGGAGAGGGACTGCTGGCTCATGGTGTCCATGAGAAAAACGGACCGGAGCTTCAGGAGCATGTCCGCCAGGTCATGGAAGATTGCGGGCTGGCCCCTTATATGCTCCACCGGTATCCCCATCAGTTTTCCGGAGGACAGCGCCAACGGATCGGCATCGCCCGCTCCCTGGCCCTCCGGCCGAAGTTTGTGGTATGCGACGAGGCGGTTTCCGCTTTGGATGTGTCTATCCAGTCCCAGATTCTGAATCTTCTTCGGAAGCTGAAAGAGCGGGACAACCTGACATATCTTTTCATCTCCCACGACCTCAGCGTCGTCAAATATATTTCGGACCGCATCGGTGTGATGTATCTCGGCAGCCTTGTGGAACTGGCCCCTTCTTCGCAGCTTTTCACTACGCCGCACCATCCTTACACCGAGGCTCTGCTCTCCGCGATTCCCACCACGGAAAAAAGAAAACGTCCGCCGATCTTGCTGGAAGGGGACATCCCAAGTCCTATCTGCCCTCCAAAAGGCTGCAAATTCCATCCCCGCTGTCCCTATGCAACGGATGTCTGCGGAGAGATCGAACCGGTCTTTGCCGAGCTGGCGCCCGGCCATTTTGCCGCATGTCACCATCCGCTGGACCATCCGGTGTTGTAAGGGAGGGGAACGCTGTGTTCCGAAAAAAAACATTGCCTGCGCCCAAGAAAGAAATTTCTCATACGGAACAACTGGAAAAAGGCGACCTTCCCGCTATGATTCTTGCGGCTTTTCTCGTCCTCCTTCCGGCGGTCCTGCTGGTTGCTGGCGGATTTCTGGCGGTGATCTGGTTCTTTTTCCTTCGTTACGCATAAGAAAAGAGCCGGGTTACTCCCCGGCTCTTTTCAGTATAATTCATCTTTTTGCGTTTTCGCTTACGCAAACGTTTCGGGTGGACTCACTCCAAACACAATAAATTCTGAATATGCGATTGGACTTTTCACCGGTATTTGAAAATTCGGAGTTTGAACGATCCATCAGGCTCAACGGCCTATGCGAAATAGAAAATAATCAACGCGCTCATCAAATCGTAAGAAATCAGCAAGGCAAACAGCCTTTTTGTCCGAATGTTTATGGAAACCAATGAATCAAGTCTACTTGCCCCTGTGGTTCGAGCAGAAATTACATTTTTCCGAAAGACATTCCGGAATGGAACATACTCAATATCACGAAACAATTGCTTGCCGAATGATTGCCAGACAATTCACTAAAATAGGAGGTTCCTTACGAATGCTCACCGTTGATCCTGACGAACGAACACTCAATACTGTCCATCGGAATCACCCCTTTACTTTCATCTTGTCTTCTCATTTTTGTCGTTTGATTATCTTCTATGGCTATAGTATAGCAGAGAAATTAGGTAAAGTCAACTGTTTTTTTATAAAAATCAGAAAAAATATAGTTTATATATTCAAAATATAGAATTTACAAAACTTGCTTGACTTTACCGGATATCCGGGTTAAAATAAAAATAACGGCGCATGGAACGCTGATTGAAACCTGCTGTGGCAGGGAGATTATGGAGGACATTATGGCTGACAAATTTGACGAGGCCAATCTGTATACCCTGGTCGATGAGGAAGGCGTGGAGCAGACCTCTGAAATGCTCGATGCGATGGAAGTAGATGGGAAGCAGTATTTCGCTTTGGTTCCAGTTTATGACGATCCGGAACAGCAGGTGGAGGACGACGGCGAGCTGGTCGTTTTGACGTCGGAAATCGTTGACGGCGAGGAAATGATGGCTTCCATTGATGACGACGACGAATATGAGCGGATCGGCAATCTCTTCATTGACCGCCTGAACAAGCTCTTTGACGGTGAATTCGATGAGGATGAGGAGCTGGAAGAACTGGATGGCGCAGAGGAAGAGGAATAATTTCTATTTTCCAGAAAAATGCACTTGACAAAATTGGGGCTTTTCGCTATAATATGTTTCAGAAAAACGTCTGCCTTGTACGAGCAAGTACAGTTGTTTTAAATCCGAACATTGATATAATAGGGGACTTAGCTCCGTATGCGGGATGCAGACCTCCTGGCTTCGGCCGGACGAAGGGAGCGCGATGTATATGGGCGGTTACCCACCTGCTGAGAAGCGGGTTTATGTCACTGTACGACGGCAAGGTGGAGTAATTTTTCAAAAAACCTGCTTTCGCAGGAAAAATCCCCCGCTGCAGGCGGGGGATTTTGTTTTAATCGGAAGGGGAGTTGCGGTATGGAGGATTGGCTTTGCCGGCAGCGTCTGTTTCTCGGCGAGGATGCGTGCCAGACGCTCGAGGGTGCCTGTGTCGCTGTGATTGGTCTCGGCGGCGTCGGAGGTGCCTGTGCGGAAGCGCTCTGCCGGACCGGTATCGGCACGCTGATTTTAGTGGATCACGACACTGTGGATTGGAGCAACCTGAACCGGCAGCTGATTGCGACAACTGCCACAGTGGGGATGAGTAAAGCGTTCGCCTGCCGGGATCGAATACTCTCTATCAACCCCGCCTGCCGTGTGGAAGCACTGGAGATGCTTTATTCTGCGGAAACAGCGGACCGTCTTTTCGCCTGCCGCCCAGACTACGTGGCCGACTGCATCGACATGGTCACCGCTAAGCTCCACCTGGCAGAAGCCTGCCATTCCCGCAGCGTCCCGCTGCTGATGGCCCTTGGGACGGGGAACCGGCTGGATCCGTCCGCCTTCCGCATCGGAACGATCGAGGATACGGTGAACTCCGGCGGCTGCGGCTTGGCTCGTGTCATGCGGCGAGAACTGAAAAAAAGAGGCATCTCCGGCCAGCCGGTGATGTATTCCACTGAAACGCCCGCCAAAACGGTGGTGGAGGGGACTGGACGCTACGCGCCGGGAAGCATTTCCTTCTGCCCGCCTGCTGCGGGATTTCTCATGGCCAGCCGGATTGTCCAGGACCTGTTGGATAATGGTGACAAACGAAAGGAGTAGCAGCAATGAATCAGCTTTTAATCGGCGGGAAGTTTCCCGCTTCGGAGATTTCCCTGGGTTGCATGCGGATCAGCAGCCTGGAACCGAAAGCGGCGGAGACGCTGGTGCGCACCGCCCTGGAGGAGGAAATCGATTTTTTTGATCACGCCGACATTTATGGTGGCGGCCGGTCGGAAGAGGTTTTTGCCCAGGCGGTGGGCATGTGTCCCTCGGTCCGGGAAAAAATCCAAATCCAGACGAAATGCGCCATCCACGATGGCATGTATGACTTTTCCAAGGAGCACATTCTCCGTTCGGTGGAGGGGAGCCTCCGCCGTCTGAAAACCGATTACGTGGATTTTCTCCTGCTTCACCGCCCCGACACCCTAATGGAGCCGGAAGAGGTCGCCGAGGCGTTCGCGGCCCTTCGTGACAGCGGAAAGGTCCGGCATTTCGGCGTCAGCAATCAGAAACCTCTGCAGATGGAGCTGCTGAACCATTCTCTGGACGGGGAAAAGCTCCTGGTCAATCAGCTGCAGTTTTCCATCTGCCATACCGGCATGATCGACTCTGGCCTGAACGTCAACATGAAAATCGATCCTTCCCGGGATATGGATGGCTCTATTTTGGAGTACTGCCGTCTGAACAACGTAACCATCCAGGCGTGGTCCCCTTTTCAATACGGCTTTTTTGAGGGTGTTTTCATCGGAAACGACCGGTATCCGGAACTGAACGCGGTTCTGGACCGCATCGCTGAGGAGCAGGGCGTCACCAGTTCCGCCGTGGCCATCGCCTGGATCCTCCGCCACCCGGCGAAGATGCAGCCGATCGTGGGGACGACTAACGCTGCCCGCCTCCGGGAAATCTGCGCCGCCTCCCGGATTTCGCTCTCTCGGAAGGAATGGTACGAAATCTACAAGGCAGCCGGAAACAGACTGCCATGACCGGATTCCCCGGCACGCCGCGGCGTGCCGGGGAATCTTCCTGCAAAACCACGACAGAAAGGACGAACAACATGCCTCCCTCTTACCGAATGCTGGCCACCGATCTGGACGGAACCCTTTTTACGACCCAAGGCGCCGTCTCGCCTGGAAACAGAGACGCCATCCGCCGTGCTACAGAACGCGGGATCCCCATCGTTCTTTGCTCCGGCCGTTCCCCTGTGGAAGGCGTCGCAGCCCTTGGGGAAGAGCTGGGGCTGAATTATCCGGGAAATTGCTACATATGTTGTAGTGGGGCCATGCTGGTAGATGCCGCTTCTCTGAAGATTCTGGAGGGAAATTATCTGCCCGTAGACGCGGCGGCCCGCTTGGTCTGGCAGGCCGCTTCCTTTCCGGAGGATCTGAGACCGCAGCGTATCCGTCTTTGCACCACCAAGGCGGTCTATTATCGCAGCCCGACGGCAGAGCGTCTGTATGAGGAGCGTTTCGGCTTGGAGCTGCTCCCCTTGCCGGAAGACCTGCGGGAAATTCAGGGGGAGATTACCAAGTTGCTTTTTCTTTCGGATCAGCCCAACTACGCCTTTGACTTCATCAGTCGGATGGAACCGGTCTGCCCGCCGGAGGCTCTGGGCTATATCATGCCGCCCTCCCTTGCGGAGTATGTGGGAGCCAGCGCCCGAAAGGGCCATGCCGTAGCTCAGCTGGCAGCGCGGCTTGGGATCCCCATGGAAGAGGTGATCTGCGTCGGCGACGGATTCAACGATCTTTCCATGATCGAAGAAGCTGGTCTTGGCATCGCTGTCCGCAACGCCGAGGAGCCGGTGCGTCAAAAGGCGAACCTGGTGCTTGATGCCTCCAACGATGAGGACGCGATCCAAAAAATCATCGATATGTTTTTACTTTAATTTTTTTGCAACAGATCGCCTAAAATCTGCCACATTTAAAACAAATAGTTCTTCTTTTTTCGGAAAGGATGTGTTCAGATGAAACGGCGGGTCCATGTGAAACGATGTGCGGGAATCGTTATGGCAGCGGTGATGCCTTTATCCGGCTGCGGAACGGTGCCGCAGTCTGTCCAGCTTGTAAACTCGGAAACTCATGTGATTACGGTAACAGCTGCAGAGGAGGTCCGGGTGGAACCGGATATGGCGGAGGTCGTCTATGGCGTTACCACAGAGGCGGCAGACGCGGAAACCTGCCGCCAACAAAATAGCGAGGCCGTAGCGGCAGTTGTAGAGGCGCTGAAAGCTCTGGGAGTGGAGGAGTCCTCGATTCAGACGACCCGGCTGAATCTCTCGCCGCAGTATGACTGGAGCCAGAATTATCAAAAGCTGGTTGGTTACGAAATGTCTGCGACTTTAACGGTTTCCGACCTTCCCATCGACCTGGTGGGAAAGCTACTGGAGGATTCTGTCAGCGCCGGGGTCAACCAGGTACAGTCTGTCACGTATCAGTCCAGCCGCTATGACGAATCCTATCAGCAGGCCCTGGAGCTTGCGGTCCAAAACGCCCGTACAAAGGCGGAAGCCATCGCGAAGGCTGGTGGCTGCACCATCAGCGGTATTGCGAATGTGCAGGAATATTTGGCTGATCAGTCAGGGCGCTACACAAATGCAAAAGCTCTTTTGGCTGATGCAGCGGAAATGTCCATGTCCTCTGTTCAACCCGGAGAACTGCGGGTAGCCGCACAGGTATGCGTAGACTTTGTCATTCAATAAGACTGCTCCTCCCTTCGGCTGTAAGTTGTAAGTTTTCCCTAAATGGCGCAAACTTTCTCGACTTTTTTCAATAAGGTACAAAAACCGTATTACTTTCAACAGGACCAGTTTGGTCCTGTTTTTCTTTTACCAAAAATCGTGGGAAAGCGCAAAAAAACGACTCTGGAATAGGATGTTTTGTTCAGAGTGCGTATAGACCACCCGGTCAATTCTATGTTATAATAAAGAGCATGCAATCGATACCGAAGTAGTCTGCTTAAAAGGAGAGACAGCATGAATCAGGAAGAGGGAAGATCGCTGGACAGCCGAGAGCGAATTCTAGACGCTGCATTGGAAGAATTCGGGGTCTGGGGCTATGAAGGCGCATCGACAAACCGCGTCTGCCGGCAGGCGGAGATCTCCAAGGGCCTTCTGTTTCACTATTACAAAACCAAGCAGCAGCTGTTTGCAGAGGTATTGGAACGATGTATCTGCGATCTGGAAACGGCGGACGGCCTGCGCGGTCAATTTGACGAAATCTGCCAGCGCCAACTTTTCTTTTTTGTCGCGCATCCATTTCATCATCGGATTATCACCGATCTGCTGCATAATGCAGAGGTTGTGGATTCGAAGCTTGCCGCTTTACGCGAACGTGTCGTCCTTCTGAAAAAAGAACGCCTGGAGCGCTTTTTAAAAGGACGTGCCCTTCGACCCGACGCTGATCCCGAGATGGCGCTGGAGTTGCTGTTGGCGGCCACGGATCACTTGCAGGACAAATATTTGAAATACATCAGTCAAAGAAACGATCAGAAAGCGGAACTTGCTGCATCCTTTCGCCGGGAAAATCGTCAGGTGCTGTCAATGCTTCTTAATGGGATCGCAGCCGCACCTGTCTGCAGTGGGAATGGAGGAACGGAATGTTAAGTGTGGGAATTGATATCGGCTCCACCACGGTCAAGGTCGTGGTAATGAAAGGGGAGGAGCTTCTTTTTAAACATTATGAGCGGCACTTTTCTCAGGTACGCCAGAAGACGGCGGAGATCCTCCGGAGCGCCGCTTCTGCAGTTGGTGACGAAGAATTTACAGTAGCGCTGTCCGGTTCCGCCGGTTTTGGGTTGGCCAAGGCGGCGGGAATTGAATTTGTTCAGGAGGTTTTCGCCACCGGCAAGGCGGTTGACCGTTTTGCCGATGGGATAGACATCGTAATCGAGCTGGGCGGCGAGGACGCGAAAATTCTTTTCCTCACTGGGGGAGTCGAAGAGCGAATGAACGGCACCTGTGCCGGCGGAACCGGGGCGTTTATCGACCAGATGGCCTCCCTTTTAAATGTTAGCCCGGAGGAGCTCAATGAGCTTTCCTCCCGACACGAGAAGATTTACCCCATCGCCTCCCGCTGCGGCGTTTTTGCCAAGTCGGACATCCAGCCTCTTTTGAACCAGGGGGCCCGGAAGGAGGACATCGCCGCCAGCATTTTTCAGGCGGTAGTAGATCAGACTATCACTGGACTGGCTCAGGGCCGCCCGATTCAGGGAAAGGTGGCGTTTCTGGGGGGACCGCTGTTCTTTTTTACCGAGCTACAGAAACGCTTCACGGAAACCCTGCGGCTTTTGCCG
>CAJMLQ010000049.1 GCA_905214265.1 uncultured bacterium | reverse complement strand
ACGCATTCATCACCCACGGTATGACCTCCGAAGCCCATGCATTCGCACCTACCATGGGGATTTCATCGGTTTTTCCGTTTCCATTGGGGTCATTATTTTTGACGGCGAGCAAGTAATCATAAAGTTCATCCGTCGTGGTTGGCATTTTCATATCAAGCGCTTCCAAGAATCTGGTATTGATCCAAGCTTTTTGCGGGGCGAGTCCGATTTCCTCCTTCGTTACCGTGGGGAGGCCGTAGAGCTTTCCCTCATAAGTTGTTGCGCGTGAAAAAATGTCATACTGCGGATATTCAGCAATTGCCTTTTTAAATTCAACGGAGCAGTTCTCGTAAAGTTCCGTTAGCTCCATAAACACGCCGCTGTCTCCATAAAGCGTGGCAGTGTCCAAGCCCAAGCCCATATTGATTACATCTGTAAGCTTTTCTCCGGAAGAAAGTATGAGATTTAGTTTGCTCAGCGCTTCATTGCCATCGCTGGGAAGAAAATTAAACTCAATGTCGATGTTGCACTCTTTCTCAAGATACTCCGTAAACGCGTTTGCCTCATAATCCTCTACCAAAACATTCTGGGGCATGGTAATGCTCAGCGGCTGCTTTTCCTTTGCGATGGGGAGTGTGCCCACCTCATTCAAAATGCTTGTTTCGGTGCTGCTTTGGGCGGACGGAGCTGTTCCGCCTGACGATGTTCCAGCGGTTCCGCCACACCCTGACACAAACAGGCTCACAGCCAGCAAACCCGCGCCAATAGAAAGTTTCTTCATTTTTCATCCTCCTCATAGAATGGATATCAACCTCGACAGGATCCTTAGAAGACCCTGGACGATCCGTTATTTTATTCGGACAAATTTGATTGCATCCGCCAAAACGATTCCCGTGCTTTGGCAGGAAATCAGCTCCACCCTTCCGCCGTTTCCTTCTGAAAACGTAAACGTGCCGATTATCAGCGATTCCCTCGGGTTCACTTTTACCTCATGATCTCCGTCCACGTCTGTCACTTTTACCGCAATGAGGCAATTGCGCTCCAGCAGCTCGTGCTCCATAAATTCTAGCTGATACCGTCCCGCAGAAAGCACCGGCCGGAAGACGGCCTTTGCGTTTGAGTTTTTTTCTCCTCCATCCGTCAAATAAAACTGCTCATATCCTCTGCTGCCAAACCAATTGACAAATTTGTGCCCTACAAAGCTGTATCCCTCCAGGTAAAAATCCCGGCTTTTGCAGCTGCAGATAATGGCAGGGTCATGGCTTTGTTCCGCCAGCCTTACCTTCAGCCAAATCGTCTGACATCCGTTTATCAACGCAGATCTTAGGTCGAGCCGGATCAGCTGGCCCTCCGATAGCCTCGCTGCATCAGCGCACACTCTTACGACGATCTCGTTCTCTGCTTTTTTCGAGACAGCCGCTTGGATAGCGTCCGTGCTGGAAACCACTTCGATCTCCTTTACGTCAAGGGGAATCGGCCCGCTTTTCACTATGGTAAAATCTCGAACAACCGTTCCCTGATAATTCCGGTGAAACGCCAAGTCCATCACGTTCAGCAGGTCTTGCTGAAATCCGTAGTTGGGGGTATAAGGCAATTGCTTTTGGCAAAACCCTCTGTCTTGGATGCATACCAGCATTCTCGGTGTGGAGATCGCATTTCCGTTCACCGAAACATACTCGAGGGTGTAATCTGACTCGTCCTGCGTGAATGTAGAAAGCTCAACTGCATAGATTCCGGGGTTCGTAAAAATGTGATTGATTGACTCCCCGTAATAGCTGGTCCCATCGCTGATCCTCCACAAGAAGGTGGTATCCGGCTTATTGGAAATACCGGTAAACGCAGCGCGCTCTCCCGTTATGATCCGATTTTGGTGCTGAATCGCGCCATGCAGACGGTGTTTCCTTTTGTTTATTAGAATTTGGCGGAACAGGATCCACGGATCAAGGACATATTCCTCTCCCCTCTCATAGGCCCGGAATACAAAGTGACTGTGGGCGTGACAGCCCAAATGCACCAAAGCGCCCTCCGCAACCTGCGTACCCCTGGCAACAGAGGTGTGCTCTTCGATGGTGAGGCCCCCGATGTGGTGAACCTGCAGGACCCACGCGCTGTCCGAGTCCCAATGGCGGACTGCCTTCCACCGGTTGTTGACATCACCGCATGGTAGGCTGTGAAAATAGCATTGATCATCAAAATCAATAGGCGCGTAAATTGCGGTTCCCTTGGGATGATTAATGTCAAGGCCGCCATGGGCGGCACTGCCGTTATACGCACCCAGATAGCAGTCATCACCGTTATAACATTCCCCGATGTCAATATAATCTTTTCCATACATGTCGCACCAATCCGAAATCTCCTGCGGACATATCGGGAGACTGCCATCATGCAAAACGAGTCGAACGTCTTTTTGGGCTCTGCATTCTCCATGGTTTTCCGGAATCACATCAAACAGGCACTTGGCATTGTCAAGCCATAAATGCATGCCATTTATAAGATATGGCTGAGAAAAAGACTCTTGACAGCCGATGTACTTTACAAAACAGGCGTCAAGTCCGTTGACTTTTGCCGTACAGATCAGCTTCAGGATCGTTCCTCCCTCCGGCCAATCATCATTTAAATCCTGCTTATTAGTCTCCACGACCTTTGCCGAGCAATGGAGGATCTCAAGCTGATTGGTAAATCCAGATGCCAGCGTATAATGGATCACGTCGCCGCAATCCACCTCAATGGGTGTAACCGTTTTCTTCGCCCGAAGGTTATAAAGCATTTTGTCACCAGTCCCTTCCCGTTTTTATCTGAACGCGCATAACTTCCACCATTACCGCCCTTCCGTTCATTCCTTGATGGACCCGATCATCACGCCCTTGATAAAATATTTCTGAATGAAGGGATAAAGGATCAACATCGGCAGCGAAGTGACGACAATAAGCGAATACTTTAACAGTTCTGCCATTCCTCCTACCCTCATAGCAGACTCAGAATCCTGGATGCTGTTTTCCGCGATCTGGTTTTTCAGCAGGATCTCTCTCAAAATGATCTGCAGCGGATAAAGGTCCCGATTGGTAAGATACAAAAATGCCCGAAAGTAATCACTCCAGTATCCTACGGCATAATAAATGGTAAGTACTGCGAGGATGGCCGGCGAAAGTGGAATTACAATGAAGAAAAAATACCGGATATCGGAACAACCGTCTATTTCCGACGCTTCCTTCAGCGTGGCTGGCAGTCCCTGTATGAAGGTTCGTGCAATGATCATATTGTAAACAGCCAGGCATCCGGGAATTACGATCGCCCATATGGTATTGGTCATCCGCAATTTGGATACTACAAGATAAGAGGGGATCATACCGCCGCTGAAAATCATTGTAAAGGTAAAAAGGCCCATAATAGTGCCTTTAAAGGGCAGATCCTTTTGCGCCAAAGGATAGGCGGCCGTCATGGTGATGCACACACTGATGACGGTTCCCAGAACAGTGTAAAAAACGGAATTAAAAAACGAACTCAGAATATTCCGGTCTTCAAACACCGCTTTATAACCGTCTACACTGAGGCCCACTGGCAAGAGGATCACTTTTCCGCTGACGACTGCCTGCGGATCAGAAAAAGAAGCCGACACCACATAGATCAATGGATACAGCACGCAAAGCGTGATCAGTATCAGGACCATCAGCATCAGGAAAAGAAAAGCGGTATCGGATTTGGAATTGGCGATCCGATTTTTTTTTCTGCTGCGCGCTTGAACCTTTACCATAAACTTGTTTCACCTAGCCTTTGGGAAATCTTATTGACAACAATCAGTAAAATCATGTTGATAACGGAATTGAAGATGCCGATTGCAGTGGCATAGGAGAAATTATTTCCCCCTATCCCGGAAAGTCCTACTTTATAAACATAGGTGGAAATGATTTCGCTTGTTGTCAGATTCAAGTCGTTCTGCATCAGGAATGCCTTTTCAAATCCGACGCTCATAATACTCCCGCTGCTCAATATCAGCATGATGACAATCGTCGGAAGAATAGACGGAAAGTCTATGTATGCAATCCGCTGAAATCTGCTTGCACCATCGATCATCGCAGCCTCATGCAGAGAGGTATCTACATTAGACAGCGCGGCAAAATAAAGAATTGAGTTCCACCCCATGCTCTGCCATATGCCGGAAATCACATACATATGAGGAAAGGCTGCCGGGTTTGACAGCAAATCCGGCGGGATCTGCCCTGTCAGCGCTTGGCAGATGGTTCCGTAGAGGCCGACGACTGGATTGAACATCTGGGTCATAATTCCTACGATAACAACCGTTGAAATAAAGTGCGGCATATACAGAATATTCTGAATCGTTTTTTTCAGAAAAATATTCTTAATACAGTTCAAGCATAAAGCCAGCAGTATAGGAATCGGGAAACCAGCGATTAAGCTGTATAAGGATAGCGTGATAGTATTTTTCACAACTCTCTCAAACATGTACGAACCTAAGAACTGCTTGAAAAATTCAAATCCAACCCAGGGGCTTTTAAAGATTCCAAGCGCCGGATTGAAATCGCGGAAAGCAATCTGTGCTCCTATCATCGGCACATATTTAAACGTAATGATGTACACCAGCGGGAAAAACAAAAACAAATAAAACTGCCACTTCTTTTTTATTTTTCTGAGCAGTGTCCGGCTCTTTTGAATCCGCATTCATACTCTCCTCCTTCAGTTCCTTTGGTTTCATGATACTACAGGTACTTCATCACTGTAAACATGAAAAATCAGATATACTGTGACAAACCCCTCATAAATTCATCTGCCGGCAGTGTGAAAAATCTCAATTACTATGAAAAAAACCGGAATCAGATTTCAACTCTTGCAGAAGATCAAGGCACATGATATAATATTAGTCAAATTTACATTTGATATTTTATGAATTTCAACTGTATTTTCTGGGCGGAGGTGTCTAGATTGCAAAAATTTGCTGTGAAGTGGAACTTGCTTAAATCGCTATTGAATGATCTCGTCACTGTTTTTTGTAATAAGAAAAGCGTGTTTTGGAAATATTTTTTATCAAATATTATTATTGTAAGCTGTATGATTGCTTTACTGATTCCCGCGCTCTTTCAGACTTATTCAAACGAAATTCAAAAGAGAGTAAATGATTATCAAAAGGCGTGCCAATCTTTTCTAAATGACTGGAGTCAACAGCTCGACTTGATGTCGACTACGGTTCAAAATATACAGAATACAGAAGGGTTCAGCCGTTTAAAATTAATCAGCGACGAACTGAAATTGGAAGACTACACCTACTTGTCTTCAGCCAATGATAGCCTGCTGTTTTTTTCCGGATTCCATCAAAATATTGTGGATATCTATATTTTGTTTCAAAACAGCAATATTCTGGTCAGCAAATACTACTCCTTTGATAATTTAACGGATTTTTTCAAAATCTACACATTGGGGGATCCGGCTATTCTGACTACACCGCCAGAAAAAACGCAAAAAAAATATGTTGTATATCCAGAAACGGGTATTTCCTCTCCTATTTATCAAAACAAGCGGGTCATACCAGTAAAAATCGAACTGTTCAACCACTTAAATAATTGGGGGACTGCCTTTATCCTGCTGAACGCAGAAAATCTTTTTCCTCTTAATTTCGAAAATCTTCTCGATTCCAACGGATACATCCGCCTTTTTCTTGATAGCAGCGAAATTTTATTCTGCGGAACAGCGCCCACAAGAAAGAAGGATTCCGAATATACGATCATCCAAACAGCCGTTGACAAATTCCAAATGGAGTTGGGAATCTCCAATCAAGATCTTTATTCCTTTTACAACGCTCAAGTCCAAACCCTTTTGAAGCATCTGGTCCTCTCTTATCTTTTGGGAATTCTCTTAGCCGCTCTATTTACCTTCAAATGGTATAAGCCAATTAGGGACCTGCTTCTTTTATTCAACACAAGAAACGATTCTCATTTAGACAAGAACGAATTTCATTACATCAAAATGGTTCACATTGATAATCGAGAAAAGCTGGAAAAATACCGCGTCTCCATGACCTTCTACCTAATCGATTACTTACTAGCTGGCGGTGATTGCGAGACTCCTGAATATGAAATTCCTCTGATTCTCAAAAATGACTATATACTTTTTTATCTCAAGATATCCTTCGCTGGGATTGATCGAGGTGAACTGAATCCCGACTATCCATTTGTCTCAGGCTTTTTAAAGGCCTTAGACCAGAGTTGGCTGGTTCACACAATCAGCGAAAATATTTTTATCATCATTCTTCCCGCAAAGGAGCAACGACATCTCCTTTCCCTGATTCACGAGTTCCATTCAAATTGTCCACATTATAAAATTGATATGGCCTTCAGCGAGGTAACACAGGGCGCAACCAACCTGCGGAAGGCATACGAGGAAGCACGTTCCTCCTTTTACCGGCAGCTGGAAAAGGGTGTTTCCCTGAAGGGAGACGACATCTATTCCCTAGAGTATATTGATAATTTGTTTCACCTGATCGCGTCAGGAAATCGCGAAGCAGCTATAAAATCGATCAAACCTTTATTCTCGATGGACTTTGATCTCGAAAAACACCATTTAATCTCCACTGTGATTACAATGGTTATCAAGAACAGTTCCTCATTGCAGAAGGATCCGCTTCCGATTCCCCAATATAGTATTAAAAAGAACCAAGCTGAAATGCAGGAAGAGTTCTTCTCCGTCATCGAAATAATATGTAAAAAGATAAACCTCGAGCAAAAAGAAAGAAAAAGTGATATAAAAGTGCAGATCATGAACTACATACATGCCAATATCCATGACGCTAATTTATGCGTCACATCAATAGCCGAACACTTTCATTTATCCGAAAACCATCTTCTTTATCTGATGAAAGAAGAAAATGGGAATACAGTGCCGCGCATGATCAATGAAATACGGATGAACGATGCAAAAGAGTTGATCGTAACCGGAAAGATTCCGCTTCACCTCATTTATAAAGAGGTGGGGTTTAATTCCTATAACAGCTTTTATAAAGCATTTAAAAGGAAATATGGGGTCAGTCCAAGAGAATTCAAGGATATGTTGAATCATGCAAATTCCAATATCCAAAAGCCTGATATCTAAGAACTATGTACGGAAAAAGGCCCGTTTTTTCGGATTATTACTAGATATTGAGCAGTACCTTCCTTCACTCCTGCGCTCAAAATAGAGGATAGCCGCATGAACTTGACTTTTTACAGCAATCTGCTGTATAATAAAATTATGAGTTTGTTAAGCAATAAACGGTTGAAGGGCCTTTGCTGCCCTTTTCTTTTCCAACCGAATTGTTAATTTTACAACGAATAGTAGGCAAAGAAGGGACGCGCTGCATATGGCAAAAGAAAATGTTTCTCTTTCCGTCGTCCGCCGACTGCCGCGGTACCACCGTTTTTTAAAAGATCTCCTGGCTGCCGGCACTGTCCGCATCTCCTCCGGTGACCTCTCCGTCCGGATGGGACTGACTGCATCCCAGATCCGGCAGGATCTGAACTGCTTCGGCGGTTTCGGACAGCAGGGTTATGGCTACAACGTCAAAGATCTCTATGAAGAGATCGGCAAAATTCTTGGCTTGGACAAACGCCGCAAGGCGATTTTGTTGGGCGCCGGAAATTTGGGGCGCGCCATCGCGCTGCACATGGATTTTTCCTCCCGCGGATTCGAACTGTTGGCTATTTTTGACACCAACCCAGCTCTGGTCGGCATGGACGTCGGCGGTATCCAGGTCAGCGACAGCACGACTTTGGAAGCCTTCTGCAAAGCGAACCATCCCGATGTGGCCATCCTCTGCATTCCCAAGGAGGCGGCACGGGCGCTGGCGGAAACCCTGGTAAAGTATGGAATTCGCGGCTTCTGGAATTTCAGCCACTATGACCTGACGCTGGACTACAGCGGCATTGTGGTGGAAAACGTCCATCTGGGAGACAGCCTGTCCACCCTCTGCTTCCGCGTCAATGAGCTCGAGCGGAACTTGCCGAAAAAGAATTCCTAAAAAAGGAGGCCATTATGGTAAAGCGCCGTCTAATCCCCTTCGGGGTTCTCTCTCTGGCACTGGTCCTGCTGCTGGTTCCCCTGTGCCGCGCCGGCTGGCAGATCCGGCAAAACCGGCAAATCGCAGGGAAATTTCAGCCCCAGGCAGAGTCCCCCTACCTTCTCCGTGTTTCAATGGAGGAGATGGACTTATCCGTATATTCCCCTTATTTTTCCATTCCCGTAACCGCCATTGCGATTCCCGTGGAAAACCGGCTGGTTTTACCGAAAACCATCTCCTATTATACCGCCGAAAACGGGGAAATGCGCCTGACAGCAGAAATTGCAAAGGGAACAGAAGTCTATTGGATTCCAGAACCGGAATTCAACGGCTTTTATCCGGGATACGGCCTTCAGGGCTATCCTACCTACGAAAAAGGCTGGCGGTATGCAAGACCGTTTCAGGTGACAGGGCAGACTGCTGATCCTTGCTATTACTACGTCCGCACCTCTGACTTAGAAGCCGTGGCCAAAGCCGTTTTTAGCGGCCCGGCAGCAGGGGTCCGCAGGACCAGCCGCCTTTCATCCGCAAAGGCTTCCTTCCAGTATACCCGGTTCATCGATAAGATCTTTTACGAGCAGGGAGTCTTCTGTTCGTCTGACCTTTTTCATCCGGTCTTCCATCCCTTGGATCTTGTGTGGGCAGGATGCGCTGCCGCGCTTGTTCTGGCTGCAGTTTTTCTGCGAAAAAGGGCCGTCCCCCTTCCCCATAAATAACAACCGCGGCGTGAAATCATCGCTTTGATTTCACGCCGCGGTTTTCCGGTTCTCTTTGGTTCATTTCCGTTTTGGCCGGAACAGCGCCCCCAACAGCGCCGCCAGAATCGGCGCGACCATCAGGTAGCCCACAATGGTCAGCACCTGCCCTCCCGTCAAAGCCGCGGTCCGGAAAATCAGCTGGGCCGGTGGGAAAAAGACGGCAATCAGAACAATGGCTGTGGATAGCAGCACAGCCAGCAGCAGCTTTATGTTATTGAACGGGTTAATGGTGAACAGGGAACGTTCCTCACTCTTGCATTCGAATACGTGGATCAGCTGGGCGAACACCAGCGCAAACAGCGCCCCGGAACGGGCCGCCGCCAGGCTGGAGGTCTGGCTTAGCCGGATAAAAACCGCCAGCGTCGTCAGGCCGATCAAACATCCGCGGAACAGAATCGTCGTCAGCAGGCCCCCGGAAAAAATGCCGTCGGAGGACCGCCGCGGCGGACGCTTCATCACGTCCCGGTCCGGCGGCTCCAGCCCCAGCGCAATGGCGGGCAGCCCATCGGTCACCAGATTGATGAGAAGGATGTGGATGGGCAGAAGCACCACCGGAAGCCCCATCAGAATTCCCAGAAACATCGTCAGCACTTCTCCGATGTTGCAGGAAAGCAGATACCGGATAAATTTCCGGATATTCTGATAGATGACCCGCCCTTCCTTTACTGCCGTCACTAGGGTGGCAAAGTTGTCATCCATCAGAATCACATCCGAGGCTTCTTTTGTAACATCTGTGCCGGAAATTCCCATGGAGACGCCGATATCCGCCTCCTTTACCGCCGGCGCGTCGTTGACGCCGTCTCCGGTCATCGCGGTGATGTGCCCCCGCTTCTTATAAGCGCGGACAATTTTCAGCTTGTCGCTGGGGCTGACCCGGGCGAAGACCGTGGTTTCGTCAATGATGCCCCCCAGCTGCTCCTCGGTCATAGTCGAAATTTCGCTGCCGGAGAGAACCCGATCCCCTTCGTGCCAGATGCCGATTTCCCGAGCGACGGCGCAGGCGGTGACCTTGTGGTCGCCGGTGATCATCACCGTCTTAATCCCCGCCCTGCGGCTGAGAGCCACCGCGTCCTTGGCTTCCCGGCGGGGCGGGTCCATCATTCCAGCAAGGCCGGCAAACACCAGCCCATGCTCCGTTCCCGCCTCTTTCTCCGTAAGGTTTTTCCCGCCGGACAGGGGTTTGTAGGCAAACCCAAGCACCCGCAGGGCGCTGCCTGCCAACCGCAGATTTTCCGCATCGATCTGGCGGCGGTGAGCTGGCGTCAGAGGCAGAACTCCCCCGGCAGTCAGCACTCCGCTGCATCGCCCCAACAGAACGTCATAGCCGCCCTTGACCAGCAGGAACCGCTCCCCAACCTGGTTTTCCACTACCACGGACATGCATTTGCTGCGGCTGTCAAAGGGGACTTCCAGGAGACGGCGGTACTCCTCCGACAGGGCTGGACGGGTCACGGATGCCTTGGCCGCCATGACGAGCAGGGCGATCTCCGTAGGGTCGCCGCTGACAGCGTACTCCCCCTGCTCCCGGTTTCCGGCTCGGGACCGGGATTTCCCATTGGCATTGATTGCGGAATTGTTGCAGAGCGTTGCGATTTCGAGGAGTTTCCTGGTGGGCTTGAAGGTGTTGGGTGAGACAGTCCGGCCATCCTCCGCCAAAAATTCCCCGGCGCGCTGGTAGCCGCTTCCCGTCACCTGGACCCGGCCCTCCAGAGTAACAATCTCCTGGACTGTCATTCGGTTTTCGGTCAGGGTGCCGGTCTTGTCAGAACAGATGACGTCAGCGCAGCCCAGAGTCTCCACCGCGTGAAGGCGGCGGATCAGAGATTTCTGTTTCACCATACGGCCCACGGCCAGGGCCAGAGAGATGGTCACAATGGCGGGCAGCCCCTCCGGCACCGCGGCCACCGCCAAACTGACGCCGGTCAGCAGCATGTCGATAAGGGGCTCGCCCCGCAGCAGGCCGGCCCCTGCCACAACGGCGCAGATCAGCAGGCAGCCGATGGCGATATAGCGCCCCAGCTCATCCAGTCGTTTCTGCAGGGGGGTCGGCTCCTCGGCGATGTCTCCGATCATGCCGGCGATGCGGCCCATCTGGGTTGCCATGCCCGCCGCAACGATCTGGGCGGTGCCGTGGCCGGCAGTGACCACTGTTCCCATATACAAAAGATGGAGCTGGTGAAGGTCGTTCCCCTCCGAAGGAGTACCTCCGGGCACAGCGGTCTTGGAAACCGGTGCTGACTCTCCAGTCAGGATGGATTCATCCGCCTGAAGAGCCGCGGACTCCAGAAGGCACGCGTCCGCCGGGACCCGGTCACCGGTTTCCACGGCGATGACATCGCCGACCACCAGTTCCTCCCCCGGGACCTCCCGGAGAACGCCGTCCCGGTAGACTTTAGCCTTGGGCGCGGCCATCCGGCGCAGAGCCTCCAGGGTGCGCTCCGTCTTAAACTCCTGGAAAAATCCCATAAGGCCGTTGCAGAGGACAATGACCCCGATGGTCAGGGCCTCCATATAATCCCCCAGAAAAACCGTCACCGCAGTGCAGATTAAGAGCACCAGGGTCAGAAAATCCTTAAATTGGCAGATAAAAATTGCAAAAGGGCGGACCTTTTTCGCTTCCCGCAGGACGTTTTTTCCCTGCTTTATCAGACGGCGCTCCGCTTCCGCCTGAGAGAGCCCCTGGTACGGCGCGGGAAGCTGTTCCCCTGACGAAGGGTCCTGATCCAGATAGTCCAACAATTTCACTTTTATCAACGCCTTTCTATTTCCGTTCCCGCGCCGCCCAGCGGGATTCCGAAGCCTGTAAGACATTCTATGTTTTGGCGCGACGGGGTAGACCTGGGAAGGCCGGTGAAAGCGCCGGCAAAACCGGGTCCGCTTTTTTCAAACCGCCTCATTGCCAAAAGTGAAACGATGCGGTAGACTATAGTCAGGAGGTGTTTGCCGTGGCAGACGAAGAGAAAAAGGATTTCAACGCGATGCTCCGCAAAGAGACCGGAATGCCGAAAATCCAGATTATTACCGATGAGGCTGCGATTCAAAAATACGGCGGCAGCCGGATGTTTTTTGCCCCGCCTCTGGCTTATGACGCGATCATGAAAACCATTCCCTATGGAAAAGTGACGACAGTTGGGGAGATCCGGGCCTATTTTGCCAGGCAGAATCAGGCTGACTTCACCGACCCCATCACGGCGGGAATCTTTGTTTCCATCGCCGCATGGGCGAGTTTTCAGCGGGACGGGGAGGAAACGCCCTACTGGAGGACGCTGAAGGCTAAAGGCGAACTGAATCCCAAATATCCAGGCGGTGTCGAAGCACAGAAACAGCTGCTGGAGGCGGAAGGGCACAGGATAGTCCGAAGGGGGAGAACGAAATTTCGATATTATGTGGCGGATTATGAAAATGCGCTTTATGATCTGGAAAAATGATCCTTGAAAGTGCGGCACGGCTGTGCCGCACTTTCCTCTTCTGCCGAAATCCCGGAAATGCGTCTTGACAGAAGAGAAGTTCTTTGATAAAATAGCTCTAGATGTATAACATATGTTATATAAAGGAGGAGCTTATGCCGCCAAAAGTAAAAGTTTTAAAGGAGCAAATCATCGAAGCGGCCCTTGATGTGGTGCGAGAACAAGGTGCAGACGCCCTCAACGCACGGGCGGTAGCCAAAAAAATCGGCTGTTCCACCCAACCGGTTTTCAGCAATTATCCGTCCATGGATGCGCTGCGGACCGCCGTCATTCTGGAGGCAAAGGAACGCTACCGGCAATTCATACGGGACGAAATGGCGGAGGAAGAATACCCCCCGTACAAAGCCAGCGGCATGGCCTACATTCGGTTTGCCCGGGAAGAAACCGAACTGTTCCGGCTGCTGTTTATGCGGAACCGCTCCCAGGAAAAGATCACGGAGGAACGGGACGAAGTAGCCGGATTAATCCGGCTGATTTCCGAAAAGACTGGGCTGGACGCCGAGGACGCCTATCTGTTTCACATCGAGATGTGGATCTGTGTACACGGAATCGCCACTATGATCGCCACGTCCTATCTGGAGTGGAACGAAGAACAGATCAACCGGATCCTCACCGACGCTTATCAGGGGCTGCGGAAACAATTCTGCCAAAAGGGGGGCGAATAGGATGGATGCCATTGTTTTGAGGGGACTGACCAAGCGCTACGGAAAAGAACCAGCTGTTAACGGCTTGGATCTTTCCATCCGGGAGGGGGAGCTGTTTGCGCTGCTGGGGGTAAACGGCGCCGGAAAAACCACCACCATCAAGATGCTCTGCTGCCTGACCAGGCCGGATAGCGGGGATGCGATCCTCCTGGGGAAAAGCATTCTCCGGGACGCGCAGGCCGTAAAATCCATGATTGCAGTTTCCCCGCAGGAGACGGCCGTCGCTCCAAACCTGACGGTACGGGAAAATTTGGAGCTGATGGCCGGCGTCCATGGCTTTTCCCCGGAGAAGGTAAAGGCGAAGACCGGGGAATTGTTGAAGCAGTTCGGCCTGGAGAACATTGCGGGGAAGCAAGCGAAAAAGCTCTCCGGGGGCTGGCAGCGCAGATTGAGCATTGCGATGGCGTTGATCTCTGAGCCGCAGATCCTGTTTCTGGATGAACCCACGCTGGGGCTGGACGTTCTGGCCCGCAGTGAATTGTGGGATACCATCCGCGCACTGAAGGGAAAAATCACCATAATTCTGACGACCCATTATATGGAAGAGGCAGAAGCCCTTTCGGACCGCATCGCCATCCTCCAATCCGGCAAGCTGCTGCTAACAGGGACGGCAGGCGAAATTAAGGAACGAGCGGGAATGGAAAAGTTTGAGGACGCATTTTTGAAGCTTGTCCGGGAAGGAGCACCGGTATGAGAATGATCCCATTTGCCAGGCGGACCGCCAAGGAGGTCCTGCGGGACCCGCTGAACGTGGCTTTCGGGGTTGGATTCCCGCTGGCCGTCCTATTGCTGCTGACAGCGATCCAGGCCAACATCCCTGTCAGCCTTTTTGAACTCGATCGGCTAACGCCGGGGATCGCGGTATTCGGGCTGTCCTTTTTCACGCTGTTCTCCGGCATGCTGGTGGCCAAGGACCGTTCCAGCGCCCTGCTCCAGCGGCTTTACACCACGCCGCTGACCGGAAGCGATTATATCCTTGGGTATCTGCTCCCGATGATCCCCATTGCCCTGGCGCAGAGCATCATCTGCTACGCTGCGGCCGTTGTTTTGGGGATGGAACCAGTGGTACAGATTCTTTACGCGATTTTCCTGACCGTACCAGCGGCTCTGTTTTTCCTTTTCCTGGGTCTCTTGTGCGGAAGCCTTTTCAGCGATAAGCTGGTCGGCGGACTCTGCGGGGCGCTGCTAACCAACCTGGCCGCCTGGCTGTCGGGGACGTGGTTCGATCTGGATCTGGTGGGCGGCGCGTTCCGGAAAGTCGCTTACGCTCTGCCCTTTGTCCATGCTGTCGAGCTGCAGCGGGCAGTTCTGAGCGGCAGCACCGGAGAAATTCTCCCTCATCTTGGATGGGTGCTGGGATATGCGCTTTTGATGGCGTTCGCTTCCGTCTGGGCTTTCACCTGGAAAAAGAAAAGAGGCTGACCGGCAATGGAACAGCACAGAGCATCCGCGATGCTCTGTGCTGTTTTCTGCGCGATCCAGGCTAAAAATTTTTTTGACATTTCCACACTGGAAGGGTTGACATCCAAAAACGTCTGTGCTATAGTATTTTATAGTTAACCATCTAATCATTAGCTATCAAATTATTAAATCTCGAACAAAAAGGAGGAGAGAGCTTGTCTGTTACGTATCGTGAGATTCTAGGACAGCTCAACAAGCTGCATCTGCTGCATCGAATCTACATTCAGCGGGCTGCCGCGCGGAACCAGGCGTATTTCGGACAGATGCCGCTGTTGGAATACGTGATAACGCATGAGGCCTGCACCCAAAAGGAGATCGCGGATTTTTTACAGGTCTCCCCGCCCACGATAGCGGCGGCTGTCAAGCGGCTGGAACGAAATGGCATGCTCCAGCGGGTCGCGGATGAAAACGACCTGCGCTGCAACCGCCTGACGGTCACCGAAAAAGGGGCTGAATACGTGGAGACCTGCCGCCGCTCCTTTGACGGAGTGGACGCTTTGGCGTTTCGAGGATTCCGAACCGACGAATGCGAAGCGCTGTACAACTACCTTCAGCGCCTGACGGCTAACCTGGAAACCGATGAATTCCGGGAACGCTCCGTGCATTCCCTCCTCGACGAGGAAAAGCGGCTTCATGTGGCGATGAAGATGCAGGAAAAGAAGGAGGAAAACGGACGTGATTAAAAAAATCCTACCTTTTGCAAAAAAATACGGGGTCTATGCAATCCTGTCCCCGCTGGTGATCATCGGGGAAGTTTGGGCGGAAATCCAGATCCCCAAGCTGATGTCCCAGATCGTGGACGTCGGGATCCAGCAGCAAGATATTTCCTATGTTCTGATGATGGGCGGACGGATGGTTCTTTACGCGCTGTGCGCCCTGGCGTGCGGTGCGCTGGCTGCGCGGTTCGCGGCGCTGGGGGGTATCGGCTTCGGCAGTGAGCTGCGGAAGGGGCTCTTTTATAAGCTTCAGGACTTTTCGTTTAAAAATTTAGACCGGTTCCGGACGGCATCACTAGTCACCCGGCTGACCGCCGACGTCAACAACGTCCAGAACGCCTTTATGATGATCATCCGGGTGGCGGTCCGGGCGCCATTCATGCTGGTCTGCGCCACCTGGATGGCCTTCACCATCAACAGCAGCCTGGTAACGGTGTTTCTGGTGGCGATCCCGGTGCTGGCCACAGCGCTGGCGATCATTGCCTGCATGGCGTTTCCGCGGTTTACAGCCATGCTGAAAAAGTACGACGGACTCAACGCTTCCGTGCAGGAGAACCTGATCTCCATTCGGGTGGTCAAGGCATTTGTCCGTTCCTCCCACGAAAAGAAAAAATTCAAGGACGCCAACGACGCCCTCCGGGACTCCTCTATTCGGGCGGAGAAGGTGCTGGCCTTCAACGGGCCGTTCATGCAAATTACTGTCTACGCATGTATTATCGCCATTCTCTGGTTCGGCGGGAACCACATCATCGACGGTACCATGCAGACCGGCGAACTCATCAGCTTCATCAGCTATGTCACCCAGATTTTGATGAGCCTGATGATGATCTCTATGATTTTCGTCAATCTGGTCATGTCCAAGGCTTCTCTCTCCCGTATTCTGGAAGTACTGGGCGAAGAGCCGGACCTACGGGACGGGTCGGAAGAAAAGGTCGCGGATGGCTCCATCGTCTTTGACAACGTCTCCTTCCGGTATGATACCGCCGCCGGAGAGGATATCCTCCAGAACGTCAATTTGACCATTCACTCCGGCGAAACCATCGGCATCATCGGCGGCACCGGTTCGGCCAAGACCACTCTGGTACAGCTGATCCCCCGGCTTTACGATGTTTCCGACGGGCGAGTCCTGGTCGGGGGCAAAGACGTGCGGCAGTACGGCATCCGGGCCCTGCGGGACGCAGTCAGCATGGTGCTCCAGAAAAACGTTTTGTTCTCCGGGAGCATCCGGAACAATTTGCGCTGGGGCGACGAAAATGCCTCGGATGCAGAAATTGAGGACGCCTGCCGCTCCGCTCAGGCAGACGGATTTATCAGGAGCTTTCCTGACGGGTATGACACCGACCTGGGTCAGGGCGGCGTCAATGTCTCCGGCGGGCAGAAGCAGCGGCTCTGCATCGCCCGGGCGCTGCTCAAGCGGCCGAAGATCATCATCCTAGACGACTCCACCAGCGCGGTGGACACCGCTACTGACGCCAAGATCCGTGAAGCCTTCCGCCGGGAGCTGAAGGGAACCACGACGCTGATCATTGCCCAGCGCATCTCCAGTGTGCAGGACGCCGACCGGATTCTGGTGCTGGATGACGGGAAAGTCGCGGACTTTGACACCCACGAAAACCTCCTGAAAAACAGCGAAATCTATCGGGAGGTCTATGAATCTCAGCAGAAAGGGAGGGATGCCTGATGCCAGGACCAGGACCAAGACCCATGCAGATGGCGAAACCAAAAAGTGCCTCTAAAACCTTTTTCCGGGTCATCGGTTATATGTTCCGGCAGAAATGGGTGCTGGCCATCGTGCTGGTGCTCGTACTGCTCAACGCGGGGGCCGGCGTTGCGGGGACCTATTTTCTCAAGCCCATCCTCAATGACTACATCGTCCCATTGATCGGGAAGAACACGACGGCGGCGGATCTGCTGCCCTTTATCCGGATGCTGGCCGTCATGGGCGGCATCTATCTGCTGGGCGCGCTGTCCGGATACGCCTGCAACCGGCTGATGATCCAAGTCTCCAACCAGACCCTTAACGCCGTCCGCCGGGACTTATTCAACAGCCTCCAGGACCTTCCCATCTCCTTTTTCGACGCCCACACTCATGGCGAGTTAATGAGCCGGTTCACCAATGACGTGGACACTCTCCGGGAAGCCATCAGCCAGGGCGCAACGCAGCTCATCTCCTCCGCTGTGACTGCGGTATCCACCTTCGTCATGATGGTGGTCCTCAGTCCCATTCTCACCCTGCTCATCGTGGCCATGCTGGTGCTGATGCTCTTTCTTATCAAGTTCATCGGCGGACGCAGCGCACAGCTGTTCAAGCGGCAGCAGAAGGCGGTTGGCGCCCTCAACGGCTACATCGAGGAGATGACCGAGGGACAGAAGGTGGTCAAGGTCTTCTGCCATGAAAAGGAGGCCAAGGAGGGCTTCGACGTCCTCAATGAGGAGTTCCGGTCCGCTGCCACCGACGCCAACACCTATGCCAGCATCATTATGCCCATCATGGGAAACCTTTCCTATGTCAACTACGCCCTGACGGCGGCGGCCGGCGCCATGCTGGTCATCCGGGGAATGATGGACCTGGGTTCCATCGCCTCCTTCCTCCAATATACCCGCTCCTTCTCCCAACCGATTACCCAGATCTCCCAACAGTTTAATGCCCTGCTGGCGGCGCTGGCCGGTGCGGAGCGGATCTTTGAGATCATCGACACCCCGCCGGAAGCGGACGACGGCTACGTGGAGCTGGTCAACGCCAACGTCTCCGCCGCCGGGAGTATCACCGAAAGCGAAAAGCCCACCGGAGAGTGGGCCTGGAAACATCCCCACTCCGCCGACAATTCCGTGACCTACACGCTGCTCCACGGCGACGTGGAGTTTGAGGATATCTCCTTCAGCTACGACGGTAAAAAGGAAGTGCTGCATCACGTGAGCCTTCACGCCAAACCGGGGCAGAAGATCGCTTTTGTCGGCTCCACCGGTGCGGGAAAGACCACCATAACCAATCTTATTAACCGATTTTATGAGCTGACTGACGGAAAGATCCGATACGACGGCATCAATATCACCAAGATCAAGAAGGACGATCTGCGGCGCTCCCTGGCCATGGTGCTCCAGGACACCCATCTTTTCACCGGAACGGTTCGGGAGAACATCCGTTACGGACGGCTGGACGCCACCGATGCGGAGGTGGAAGAGGCGGCACGGCTGGCCAACGCCGATTTCTTCATCCGACATCTGCCGGAGGGGTACGACACCCTGCTGACTTCGGACGGAGCCAACCTCTCCCAAGGGCAGCGGCAGCTGCTGGCCATTGCCCGGGCGGCTGTGGCGGATCCGCCGGTGCTCATCCTGGATGAAGCAACCTCCTCCATCGACACCCGGACAGAGGCGCTGATTGAGAAGGGCATGGACCGGCTGATGGAGGGGCGGACAGTTTTCGTCATCGCCCACCGGCTGTCCACCGTCCGCAACGCTGATTCCATCCTGGTGCTGGAAAACGGGCAGATCATCGAAAAGGGAAACCATGAGGAACTGATCGCCCAGAAAGGCAAATACTATCAGCTGTATACCGGCCAGTTTGAGCTTTCTTAAAGCCGGTTCAAAAAGGCTGCCAGATTCTTTCACGAAATATTCACCTTCTCGGAAGGGATTCGTGCTATACTGAAGACAGAATTCGAATTTTGGAAAAGGGGATATTCTGTGAACTGGCTGAGAAATTTTATGATGGGGCGCTACGGCGTCGACCAAATGAATATCGGCGTACTGGTCCTTTCCATGGCGTGTACGCTGATTGCCTCCTTCACCGGATGGCTGCCGGTCTCCCTGCTGGGGATGTTGCTGCTGGCATATGGGATCTTCCGGATGTTTTCCCGGAACGCGGCGGCCAGGGCCAAGGAAAACCAGGAATTTTTGAAAATCTGGAACCAGGTCAAGGGTGTCTGGTACAAGGTAAAACGTTGGTTTGCAGGCAAGAAGCGGCAGTTTCAGGACCGCAAGACCCACTGCTATTTTTCCTGCCCCAAATGCCGGAAGAAACTGCGAGTTCCCCGGGGAAAGGGAAAAATTGAAATTTGCTGCCCTATCTGCGGCACGAAGTTCATTCAAAAAACATAAACAGGCGGCGGAAGGCTTCATGATATGCTCCCTCTATGAGAGACAGTGAAATAAAACACTGTCAATTGTGGAGG
>CAJMLQ010000048.1 GCA_905214265.1 uncultured bacterium | reverse complement strand
AAAAATAACGAACCGACAGTCGATAATTGTATCAACTGTCGGTTCAGTTATGGTGGAGGCGGCGGGAGTCGAACCCGCGTCCGAAAACCTCTCCGTTCAGCTTTCTACGAGTGTAGCTTATCGTTTAAAGTTCCCTCTCTGGGGCGCCGGTAAGCAGGCTCACCGGAGAGGTATTCCCGAATACGTCAGAGGGGTCGGGACTCTCCCCTGAGACGTTGACCGCTAATTAGGCCCGGCCGGAACCCGCGGTGCTGAACCGGTCAGGCAGCCGCCTAAAGTTAGGCAGCGTAAGCTAAACGATAATTGTTGTTATTGTCGTTTATATTTAGGTGCGACGATTAAAGAGCTTTCGCCCGCTCTACCCGCTTACTGAACTTCAAAATCCCCGTCGAAACCTTTACGCCCCCATGAAGCGGCGCCAAAGCGCCGCACAGGGCTTATAAATCGTAAACCCACTCTTTTGCAAAAGGCATCCAGCTCTGCACCTTCGGAATCGTGCCGCTGGGGCCGTTGACCAGACTGTTCCCCAGGCTCAGGCCGTGGCTGCCGTGAGGGTAAATATGCAATTCCACCGGCACGCGGTGAGCGATCAGGGCGTCCGCGAACATCATGGAATTCTCCACCGGAACCGCGCCGTCCTCATACGTGTGCCAGATGAAGGACTTCGGCGTGTCCGCCGTCACCTGGGTCTCCAGGGAGGTGAACGCCACCATCTCATCGGAGTACTGCTCTCCCAGCAGGTTCTGGAAAGACCCGCGGTGAGCCTTTTCCCCGCCGGTGATGACCGGATAGGCCAGGATCAGGCCGTTTGGCTTCTGAACGTCCCCGCTAAAGCCGTATTTCCGCACCAGCTCGTGGTTCCAGAATACGCCCGTAGAAGCCGCCAGATGCCCGCCGGCCGAAAAGCCGCACACCGCGATCCGGTTCGGATCGATGTGCCACTCGTCCGCGTGCTCCCGGATGACCCTGACAGCCTGGAGGGCCTGAATCAGCTGCGTCGGAAAATAGGCGTCCGGCGCACAGGTATATCGCAGAACAAACGCGGAAATCCCCGCCGCGACAAATTCCGCCGCAATGGGAGTCGCTTCCCGCTGGGAGGTGAACGCGTAGGCGCCGCCCGGCAGAACCAGAACGGCCGGACGTCGCCGGTCCTTACAGTATTCGTCGTAGTTCTTGAGAATATACCCGGTAAATTCCGGCATTTTTTTCGGGACCGGTAATCCAACCTTTTCATAGCCCAGGCCTAGGTCCAGTTCCATTACAATCACAATCCAACACTCCTGTCATCCATGCTGGCGGCTTTTCAGAGCGCGGTCAATTTCCCGCTTCGCGTCCCGCTCCGCCATGTCCGCACGTTTGTCGTGAAGCTGTTTACCCTTGCAGAGCCCCAACTCCACCTTCACATTGCTCCTCTTGAAATAAAGGGAAAGCGGGATCAGCGTCAGCCCGTCCTGCTTCACCTTGCCGTACAGGCGCGCAATCTCCGACTTGTGCATCAGGAGCTTCCGCACCCGAAAGGGATCCTTGTTGAAAATATTGCCCTTTTCGTAAGGGCTGATGTGTACGCCCTTCAAAAACAGCTCGCCGTTGTCGATGCTGCACCAGCTATCCTTGAGATTGACGCCGCCCGCCCGGACCGATTTGACCTCCGTCCCCGTCAGCTCGATGCCTGCCTCAAATGCCTCCAGCACGAAATAATCGTGCCGCGCCTTGCGGTTGACTGTGATGATCTTTCCATCCGCCGCGTGTTTGGCCATTGCAGGTCCTCCTTTCGGGTTCAGATTTCGGTGCGGTTTTCCAATGCCTTGTTCAGAGTCACGTTGTCCGCGTACTCTAACTCGCCCCCCACCGGGATACCAAAGGCAAGCCGGGTCACCCGGTACCCCAAAGGCTTCAGAAGCTTCGAAAGGTACATGGCGGTGGCTTCCCCCTCAATGGTGGGATTGGTGGCCATGATGATCTCACGGACCTCCTGGGTCTGGAGCCTCTGGAGCAGCTCCTTGATCCGGATGCTTTCCGGCCCGATGCCGTCCAGAGGGGAAATCAGGCCATGAAGGACATGGTAAAGTCCCCGGTACTCCCGGAGCCGCTCGAAAGCCATCACGTCCTTGGGGTCCTCCACCACGCAGATGACGCTGCCGTCCCGCTCCGGAGAGGAACAGATATCGCAGGTTTCCTTGTCCGTAAAATTCTGGCAGATTTTGCAGTTGTGAATCTTCTCGTGAGCCTCTAGGATGGCCTTGGCGAAGCCCTGGGCCTGCTCCTTGGGCATATCCAGCACATGAAAGGCCAGCCGCTGGGCGGTCTTCCGCCCGATGCCGGGGAGAGCGGCGAAGCACTCCATCAGCCGTTTCAGGGCAACCGGCGTGTAATCCATATGCTCTTAGAAAAGGCCGGGGATGTTGAGTCCGCCGGAGATCGCGTTCATCTTCTCCTCGGTCTCCGCCTCGACCTGGCGCAGCACCTCGTTGACACCGCTGACAATCAGGTCCTGAAGGGTCTCGATATCCTCTGGATCAACGATCTCGGGCTTCAGGGTAATGGCCTTGAGCACCTTGTCGCCGGTCATGGTGATCTCGACAACGCCGCCGCCCACAGTGGTGGAGTATTCCTTAGCCTTGATCTCCTCCTGGGCCTTCTCCATCTCCTCCTGCATCTTCTGAGCCTGCTTGATCATGCTGTTCATATTCTGGGCGCCGCCGCCGTATCCCTGCGGAAGTCTTGCTTTCATTTTTTGTCCTCCTTAAGATTCATGAACCTCAATGTTCTGTTCTTTTGCTTTTTGAAGTATATGGTCAAGAGCAGATTTCGTCTGCCCGGAGACCGCGATGGGTTCGCGCTTGGTGATACGCAGACGGTACCGCCGCCCCATGGTCTGCTCAACGACGTCTGCCAGCTTCGCACCGATATTGTCAGTCAGAAGCAGGCTTTTGAGCATGGGGTTGGGCGATTCAATGAGCACGATTCCGCCGCTGACATAGGCCCGAGACCCCTCCAGCATCACATATAAAGCTGGTTCGCTGCGGGAAAGCTCTCCGAGGAGTCCTTCCCACTGCACCATGGGCTGGGAGCCCTCCGCTTCCGCCGTAGATTCAGGCACCGGCTGGGGAGCCGGAACTTCCGGAGCTGGCATTTTCTTCGGAGCAGGTGCGGCAGTCTGAGCGGCCTGGCGTTCCAGCCTTTCCAGTCTTTGAGCCAGCTCTGGCGAGGCAGGGGCTGGTTCCGGGCTGCTGCACAGGCGGATCAGGGTCATTTCCAGCTCGACTTTTTTGTTGCCGCTGCGGGATAGCGCGTCCAAGCAGCGTTGGAAAGCCGATAAAATCTCCAAGATCCGGTTGAGGGGCAGGGCTTTGGCCAAGGCCATGAACCGTTCCATCTCGTCCGGCAGACAGACGACCAGATTTTGAGGGTCTGCCACGGACTTGCAGAGCATCACGTTTCGAAAATGCCCAATCAACTCGCTGACCAGTCGGTCGACGCCCTTGGCGTTGTCATAAAGCTCGCCGACCTGGGAGATGGCCGCAGCCGCATCCTTCCGCAGGATGGCGTCGGAGAGTGCGAAAAGGTGCTCTGACCCAGCGATCCCCGCCGTATCCGCCACTGTCTGAAGATCGATGTGGTCGGAAAAAGCGGCGCACTGGTCGAGAAGGGAGAGGGCGTCCCGCATCCCGCCGTCCGCCAGCCGCGCAATCAGCGCCGCCGCATCCGGCTCCAGGGTGAATTCCTCCTGTTCGCTGATCTCCAGCATCCGCCTAGCGCTGTCGGCCGGCCGGATCCGCCGGAAATCATACTGCTGGCACCGGGAGATAATGGTCTGGGGGACCTTATGCACCTCCGTAGTGGCCAGGATGAACAGGACGTGGGGAGGGGGTTCCTCCATAATTTTCAAAAGCGCATTAAAAGCGCTGGTGCTGAGCATATGCACCTCGTCGATGATGTAGACGCGATATTTGCAGACAGAAGGAGCATAGCTGGCTTCGTCCCGCAGATCCCGCACATCATCAACGCTGTTGTTGCTGGCGGCGTCCATCTCGACCACGTCGAGGATGGAGCCGTCCTCGATGCCCCTGCAGACGCTGCACTCCAAACAGGGATTTCCATCCACCGGGTGCAGGCAGTTGACTGCTTTGGCAAGGATTTTGGAACAAGTGGTCTTCCCGGTCCCTCTGGAGCCGGTAAACAGGTAAGCGTGAGCGGTCCGTCCAGTGCGGACCTGGTTTTGCAGCGTCCGGGTGACGTGCTCCTGGGAGACCACATCGGAAAAGACCCGGGGCCGCCACTTGCGGTAGAGCGCCAGATACATTGCCGATCCCCCCTACTGAAAACAAAGACCGTGCAACCGGACATACGGAAAAGAAGGCTTTGCCGCATCACATGAACGCGGCCGCTTAATGCTGCTCGGTTCCCCGCCTGACATGGTTCACGGCGTTTCATCGCGCGGGACCCGCTCTTCCGTATGTCGGATTGCACGCTCTTCCCAAACGTGCGGTTTTCCTGTTTTCATGTCATCACCTTCCGGACAAAACTTCAAGCCGGACAGGTACTTAAATATTATACTATATTCTGCGCAAAAACACAACCTTTTTTTCAATTTTTTTGCACGTTCCACTTTTTAACTGTTTCCCAGCCGCAACGTCCACACATCCGCAAATTTGGCGAAGCCCACCCGGTACGCCAGCTGTTCAGAGGCTTGGTTGTCCGCGCCGGTGGACCAAGCCGGGCAGACGCCCTGCCGGAGCATCTCCGCCGCTGCCGCAGTGCAGGCTTGGGCCGCATAGCCCTTTCGCTGATGCTCCGACAAGGTCCGCACGCCGATCTCCTGAATCGCGCCCTCCAGATACGGCATAACCGGCGCGTCGGTGGCGCAGGCAATCTTCCCCTCCCGGAATATGGCGAAGCTGAATCCTTTTCCCGCGATCTCCACAAAATACTCTTCCAGCCATTCCGTATGTACACAGTTTGGGTGCCCCGCCCGGAAAAACTCCAAAAAAGCGGGATAATCCTCTTCTGAAAGCTGCCGGGCTTCTCCAATATCCACTGCCATCCCCTCCTGCCAGACAAATTTCAGGCCGTGAGACGGCCGGACTCCAAAGGTCTCCTCCAGCATCTTTCCGATCTGCTCCGGAGCGCCGTTTGCCGGGGCTTCCCTTAAAAAGCGCCTGGCCTGCTCTTCCGCTTGCCTACTGTAGGAGAAAAGCAGCGTTTCCCCGCGCTGGAGCAGATACCCATCATAGGGGTGAGGATACCCCGGCTGGTTAGTTTCCCGCTCCGCCGAATAAAAGCCCCTGACCCCTGGCTGCCGGAGCTCCCTGGCTTCCGCCCCCAGCCACCGGGCAAAATATTCTTCCGTGATCTGTAAGCAGTCAGCTGTGTTCATTCTTTTCTTTCGTCCTTTCGCTTAAATGCCGGGCCTTCAGCTGGAACCGGACCATCCCGTCCGCGCAAACAAAATTCATCTCATCCCGGGCGTTCCCGCCCAGCAATCGGTAATCGCCTCCTGCCCGAGCCGTTTCGCAGAGACTGTGCAGCAGTGCCATGGTTTTTGGGCAGAAACCTGCCGGACATTCATACCGGCAGAAAAACCGGTCTCCCGGCTCGAAGCCCATTCGGCAAAGGCCTGCCTCCTTCACGGTAATTGTAAATTCCCAGTCCTCCGAAAAGCTCTTTTTCACACAGATGCTCCTTCCTAATTTTCTGCATCTCCCGCATCCAGTATACCATTTTCCGTGATTTCCGTCCAGAAAATTCCGGCTCTTCAGAAAAAATTAAGAAGATTTTGGCGAAAAAAATTGTGTTTTCTCTTTCCCTGACCGGTTTTCTATGTTATACTAATACTGATATAGAACGTCTCCGCCAGCCCTTCCGGCTGAAACAGACAGAAAGGGAGACGAAAAAGCTGCTCCCCAGAGTGCTGCAATAAAGGAGGTTCCGGCCTATATGCCCCGTACGAACTGTTTTCGAAAAGTCCTTGCGCTGTTTCTGACGTTTACCCTCTGCCTGTCTTTTCTGACGGTGCCGCCGGTCCACGCGGAAGCTGATCCGGAATTGGGATTTGAGCTGTCCAGCGAGGCCGTTTATATGGTCAACAACGAATCCGGAATCGTGATCTATCAGAAAAACGCGGACAAGATGCTCTCGCCCGCTTCACTGGTCACCATCATGACAGCGATCATCGCCATTGAAAACTGCTCTGACCTGGAGGGGACGGTCGTTACCGCCCCGACGTCCGTCTTTGACGAGCTGTACACCCTCGGCGCCGCCAACGTGGACATCCGCCACGGTGAGGAGGTCCGGATGATCGACCTGCTTTACGCGATGATCCTCCGCTCCGCTTGTGAAGCCGCCAGCATCATCGCCAATTATATCGGCAACGGTGACAACGCGGTCTTTGTGGAAATGATGAACCAGAAAGCCAAGGAAATCGGTGCCTCCAATACGCATTTTGCAAATCCACATGGTCTTCCCGACGACAATCAGTACACCACTGCCAAGGATATGTATCTCATCACGAAATATGCCATGGAGATGGATCCCATCTTCATGACTATCGCCTCGACGGAGAGTTATACGCTTCCGGCCACCAACAAGCACGCTCAGGAACGGACCATCTCCCACACCAATTACATGATGAGCGAAAGCCGCGGCGGCGCCCAGTATTTCCCCAACGTCCGCGGTGTAAAGACCGGCGCGACCAACACCGGTCGGAATTTGGTCTCCACAGCGTCAAAGGACGCCTATTCCTACACCCTGGTCACCCTCAACGCCCAGCGCTACTACGAAAACGGCGATGAAATCACGGATAACCAGTCCTTTGTGGATGCCAAACAGCTTTATGACTGGGCCTTCAAAAACTGGGCAGTCCGTTCTGTCATCAAAACCTCAACTCCCCAGGGTGAAGTCAAAATCGAGTTAGCCAAGGATAAGGACACCATCCCCGTTTTCCCGGCGGAAGATGTCAATTACCTGATGAAACAGGATATCGACATGTCTGCCCTCCAAAAGATTATCAACCTCCCGGAATCCATCGACGCCCCTGTCACAGAGGGACAGATCCTTGGTACCATGGAACTAAAGCTGGCCGACGTTACCATCGCCACTGTCGATCTGGTTGCCGGTGAATCCTTGGAGCGCAGCAGCTGGCTGGAATTCATGCGCGGCGTCAAAAACTTCTTCTCCTCCGTGTGGTTCAAGCTTGTGATCGTACTGGTCCTTCTGCTGATCGCCGCCTATATCGTGTTTGCCATTCTCTACAACAACCGGAAGCGTCACCGCCGCAAGACCAAGCGCCGCTTCTAGCATACAAAAAGCCCTCCGCTATGGAAATCGCTCCGGCGGTGGATGAAAACGGTTTTCCGTTTTCATCCGCCGCCGGAGCACTTTTATTGCCAAGAGCTTATTGCCGCCCATTCATATGGTAAAGCAAGGCGTTGCAGACATCGGCCGCAACGTTGCTTCCGCCCTTCCGCCCCCGGGCGGTGATCTGCGGGAGCCCGGAGGCCAGCAGGACCTCCTTGGACTCGACGACGTTGACAAAGCCCACCGGCGTGCCGATAACTACTGCCGGGGAAACCAAGCCCTCTGCCGCCAGCTCGCAGAGCCGGAGCAGGGCGGTAGGCGCATTGCCCAGGGCGAAGATCAGTGGCTTCTGAAGGGCCGCCGCCTTTTCCATGGATACTACAGCCCGGGTAACCCCCCGCTTTTTGGCCTCCTCCGCCACATCAGGATCCGCGATAAAGCAGCGTACCTCCCCGCCGTAAGGGGCCAGGGCCGCCTTGTGGATTCCCGCCCGGGCCATCTGGGTATCGGTGATGATATCTGCCCCTGCCCGGACCGCCTGCTCAAAAGCCTCCACAACTTCCTCCGAATAAAAGAGGGCATCCGCATAGTCAAAATCCGCCGTGGTGTGGATGACCCGCTTGGTAATAAAATCATATCGGGGATCCAGCTTTTTCTCACCCAGCAGTCCGGTGAGGATTTCAAAGCTCCGCGCCTCGATTTCTGCCGGACGGATGTTCTCCAATTCCATGCTTATTCTCCTTCCTCAGCGCTCCACGCCGTTCCGGGCCGCAACTCCGCGGTCATAGGGATGTTTTTCCTTGGTCATCCGGGTGACATAATCCGCCCGCTCCGCCAGACTATCATCTCGCTGGTGACCGGTCATAACGATTTCCACCCCCGCGGGCCGGCGGTCCAGAAACTCCAGAAAGGCCTCCCGGTCCACCATCCCGGCACGCAGCGCGGAGCCGATCTCGTCCAGTACCAGGAGACGGCACTTTCCCTCCCGGCAGAGCCGCTCTGCTTTCTCCAGATTTTCCTGCATCACAGCGGCACACTCCGACCGCTCCTCTGCCGTCATGGAAAAGGAAAAACTCCGCTGACATTTCACCGCCATTCCCACGACATGAGGGAATGTCTCCAACGCCCGCATCTCGCCGCTAGAGCCGTTCTTCAGGAACTGCACCACCGCCACTGGAATTCCCCAACCGGCCGCCCGCAGCACAAGGCCCATAGCAGCGGTGGTTTTGCCCTTACCGTCACCGTAATAATAGTGGACAAGTCCCAGCTTCTCCATCACATTCCCTCCTCTAGGATCCGGTAAATCAGCTCCATGTCCAGCGCCTCCCGCAGGGCCGCCGCCAGCTTGTCGTACTGCTCTTCCTTATAAGCGGCGATGTCAAAGGCCTGCACACCGGAGGAATCCAGCCCCTTGTCACGAAACAACGCCTCCGCCACGGCTTTGGTGATCTCTTCCCGATCGAAAAAGCCGTGGAGATAGGTTCCGTAAACGTTTCCGGCGGATACTACCGTCCCCTGGGCGTCGGTAACGCCCATGTGGATCTCATATCCCTCATAAGGCTGCCCGGATAATCCGGCGAAGATTCCTCCCACCTCCGGCACGGTTCCGTTGACTCGGGTACGGGTCTTTTCCGGGGCAAAGACCGTGGAGAACGGCAGCAGCCCCAGCCCGGCCATCTCGCCGCCATGCTCCACGCTGTAAGGATCGGCGACGGTGAGCCCCAGCATCTGGTAGCCCCCGCAGACGCCGAGCACCGGCTTTCCTCCTGCCGCGTGCTTCAGGATCCGCGCTTCCAGCCCGGACTGCCGCAGCCAGGACAGGTCCGCCATGGTGTTCTTGGTGCCGGGGAGAATAATAAGATCCGGTTCCCCCAGCTCGTTGACCGATCCGGCGTACCGCAGGGAAACACCGTCCAGGTATTCCAAGGGATTAAAATCGGTAAAGTTGGAGATCCGGGGCAGACGGATCACCGCCACGTCCACCGCCGCCTTTTCCCTCCGGCCCAACCGGTCGCTGAGGCTATCCTCATCGTCCAGATCCAAATGCAGGTAGGGGACGACTCCCACAGTGGGGACCCGGATGATGTCTTCCAGCATTCGAAGCCCCGGCTCCAGGATGGAGACATCCCCCCGGAATTTGTTGATGACCGTTCCCTTCAAATAGGGCTTTTCCGTCTCGTCCAGCAGCAGCATCGTTCCGGCCAGGGCCGCAAAGACCCCGCCCCGGTCGATGTCCCCGACCAACAGCACCGGCGCGCCGGCCAGCTTGGCCATGCCCATGTTCACCAGGTCGTCCTGCTTCAAATTGATCTCTGCCGGGCTTCCCGCGCCCTCAATGACGATGATGTCGTTTTCCGCAGCCAGGCTGTCGTAGACCTTTTTCACCTCCGGGAGCAGCGACGCCTTTCTGCGGTAATACTCCCGGGCGGAAAGATTCCCCATGACTTCGCCGTTGACGATGACCTGCGACCCCATATCGCTGGTGGGCTTTAAGAGGATGGGGTTCATCCGCACGTCCGGCTCCCGCCCGGCGGCCTCGGCCTGCATCACCTGGGCCCGGCCCATTTCCAGCCCGTCTCGGGTAATGAAAGAGTTCAGTGCCATATTCTGGGACTTGAACGGCGCCACGCGGTAGCCGTCCTGGTGAAAAATCCGGCACAACCCTGCCGCGACGAAGCTTTTTCCTGCATTGGAGGTCGTCCCCTGAATCATGATTGCTTTTGCCAAGCTGTTCCCTCCCCATCTGCAACTTTTTGAAGGCATTCCACGAACCGGAGGTTTTCACCGGACGTGCGCACCGCAATCCGGCAGTACCGTTTATCCAATCCTGGGTAATTGCCGCAGGACCGCACCAGGATCCCGTACGAGAGCAGCCGCTCCGGCAGATCGTCCCAGCCGCTGCGGAAAAAGAGATAGTTGGCCTTCGAGCCGTAGACCCGGCAGCCCGCCTTTTCCAGAGCTTTCCGCAGAAAGTCTCGTTCTCCCCGGATAGCATCCCGGGTCCGGCTGGCGTAATCCACCGCTTCCAGCGCCGCCAGGCCGCAGAGCTGGGCGGGGGTGGACACGCTCCAGGCCTGCCCGGCACGGCTCACCCTCCCGGCAAGCTCCTCCCCACCGCATAGCAGGTATCCCAGCCGCAGCCCGGCCATGGCATAGAGCTTGGTGAACGCCTTGAGAACGGCTATGTTTGGGAAACGTTCCAGTTCCGGAACCAGAGAGCACTCATCCCCTCCGTCGGCAAAATCCAAGAAGCACTCGTCCACCGCCAGAACAGCACCTGCCTCCCGACAGCGCTCCGCCAGCCGCAGCAGGTACTCTCGGCCGGACAGCACGCCGGTGGGATTGTTGGGGTTGCAGAAAAAGACCAGCTCCACCCCCGGCTTCACTGCGTCCAGCAGCGCCTCACACGACGCAAATCCTTCCTTTTCCAGCAGAAAGGCGTACTCCACCCGGCATCCGGCGCCCTCTAAGGCCAGAGCGTACTCCGCAAAGGTGGGGGCCGGAATCAGGGCCCGTTTGGGCCGCAGTGCCCAGACCAGCCGGTAAATGAGGTCCGCTGCGCCGTTTCCACAAACGATCCGCTCCGCCGGCACGCCTTCTCGCTCCGCCAATGCTCCTCGCAGCGCCCGGCAGAGAGGGTCCGGGTACGCTCCGCACTGCTCCGCGCAGCCGGCCAGCGTCTGCCGGACCGATTCCGGCATCCCCAAGGGATTCAGATTAGCGGAAAAATCCAGCAGCGGCACACCTTCCGGCAGGCAGCGGTCGGTATACACATCTCCGCCGTGAATCAACTCATCCAAAGCAGCACCCCCAGAAGCCGCACCGCTCCAAAGATCAGCAGCGCCAGGATCGAGGTCCCGTACATCAGCCGGTTGGCCGCGGGAATATCCGCCGGGACCGCCGGACGTACCGGATCGCCAATGGTAGGCTTTTTTACCAACTTGCCAAAGTAACAGGCGTCCCCGGCCAGTTGCAGCCCCAGCGCCCCGGCGCAGACCGACTCGGTCCGGGCGCTGTTGGGGCTGGCGTGATTCCGGCGGTCCCGGCGGTAGATGCGCCAGGCGCTCTTCCCGTCCATACCCAGCAGAAAGCTGGCCGCGGTCATGAGCCAGGCCGACAGCAGTGCCGGAAGGAAGTTAAATACGTCGTCCATCCGGGCAGCCACCCGCCCGAAATACAGGTATTTCTCGTTTTTGTAGCCGATCATGGAATCCATGGTGTTCACCGCTTTATAGAGAAACCCCAAAGGCGCACCCCCGATCATCAGGTAGAAAAGCGGTGCGATCTCCCCGTCGGAGGTGTTCTCCGCCACCGTCTCTACGGCGGCCTTTACCACTTTTTCCTCCGAAAGCTGCTCCGTATCCCGACCGACGATCCAGGACAACGCCTTCCGCGCCGCCTGCAGCCCGCTGCTGCGCAGAGCTTGGTACACGCGCATGCTCTCTACCCGAAGACATTTAGCCGCCAGCGCCTGGTAGCAAAAAATGGTCTCCAGAATCAGCCGCAGCCACCATCCGGCCATTCCCGCCAACCATAACAACAGAAAAGGCACGGCAAAGGAGAACGCCGGCACCAGAACGGCCAGAATCGCTCCGGCAGCCAATTCCCCGCGGCTGGTCCTGGGGAAAATCCGCCGAAGCAGCCGTTCTCCCCCGGAGATGAGGAGCCCCATCAGCCGCACCGGATGGGGGAGCCAGTGGGGGTCCCCCAGGAGCAGGTCCAGCCAAAAGCCCAGCACCACCGCAAGCAGTATTTCCATCCAAAGTCCTCCTTAAACCAACGGGACCGACGTGACATTTTCCGCCAGACCGCTTTCCGCATCAAAAATGAATCGATAGCCGCAGCCATTGGCTGCCTGCCAGTGATAAAAATCTCCAAAGGGCCGGGCAAAGGCTGCCAACACTGCCATGATCGTCCCGCCGTGGCAGATCACGGCTGCCCGTTCTCCTTCCCGAAGTTCCCGGCAAAGAGTCCGAAACGCCATGGCACTCCGCTGGCGGAAGGCCATGGGATCCTCACCGCCGGGGAAGGGGATCGTTCCCTCAAGGTCGATCCAGCGCTGATAGTCCGGGTTCCCGTTGAGCTCTGCGTAGCTTTTGCCTTCAAAATCACCGAAATCCATCTCCCGCAGGTCTTCCCGGATGACCGCCGCCAGGGGATAAAGCAGCTTCGCCGTCTCCCGGCAGCGCAGCAGAGGGCTTGTGAATACCCGATCCACTGGAGGATAATCCCCTGCCTCCTTCCGGGCCACCAGCAGGGCGCGGCCCTCCGGACACAGCGGCTCGTCGGTCCGCCCGATGTAGGTTCCCCGGAGGTTTCCGGCGGTTTTCCCGTGGCGGATCAGAACAATTTCATTCTGCATAGTCTTCTCCCGCTTTCAGCTCCGTGACGATCCCGCACCAGACCCGTTCCACTGAACTGGCCAGCTTCGCCACTTCGCAGCAGAACCGCCCCACCTGCTCTCGGTATTCCCGTTCCAGCGGGTCCGCCGGCACCACGCCGCAGCCCACCTCGTCGCAGACGATGACGATCTCCGGATGGGTACGGACCGCAGTCAGCAGCTCCGCCAAATCCCGGTTTTCCTCAATCATCCGGCGGATCAACACGTTGACCCGGTAAACCGCCGGTTTCTCAAAGGCGGTTTCCAGCCCCACCTCCCGGCAGTCGGCGATTTCCTCGGGAGCAAAGCCCAGCTCCCGCAGCCGCTCCCATTTTCCCGCAAACAGTCCGCCTACGATCAGCTTCACCGCAAAAAACCTCCCAGTACCGCCACCGTCAGCAGCAGCAGCTCCAAAATCTCCACAAAATACCCTGCAAGGTCCCCGGTGATTCCCCCGAACTCCCTGCGGCAGATGCGCCAAAACCAAAAAAACCATCCCAGACAGGCCGCCGCCGCTGCCGCGCCAAACAGCGGGTCCAGCAAAACCATGCCGGCCCATCCCGCAAGGATAAACATGCACCCCGCCGCCTGGACCGCCCGTTTGGAGGCCGCATCGGCGAATAGGTAGACAAGCCCGGATTTTTTCGCGGTGGGAAAGGACACCACTGCAATGGCTGAAAATCCCCGGGACACCGTGAAGCCAATACAGGCGATTCCAGCCAGAGCCGGGTGTCCATACAGCGCTGCACCCAATGCGAACTGGGCGGTCAGGTACATTCCACATCGAATGACCCCGAAAGCCCCAACATGGGGGTCCTTGAGGATCTCCAGCTTCTTTTCCACGGGCTGGTGGGAGTGGATGCCGTCGGAGGTGTCCAGAAAGCCGTCCAAATGGATGCCCCCCGTCACCAGCAGAGGCAGGAGCACCAGTCCCCCCGCGCACAGCGCCGCTCCTAGTTGCCAATATCCGCAGAGAGTGATCCACAGCCAACAAAATCCGCCGGTCAGCGTCCCTACTAGCGGAAAAAAGCAGAGGGCGTACTTCATGCTGTCCCCGGTCCACTCCACCTGGGGCATGGGGATCGCCGAGTACATCGAAAAGGCGGTTACCAGCCCGCCCAACAGCTTTTTCACAGCAAATTTCCTCCCTTGTGCAGAACGGGCAGCCCCGCCGTCAGCTCTGCCGCCAAATCCGCCCGGGCCGCGATCCGGCGGTTCAAATATCCCAGCGCCTCCATATACCGCAGCGTCTCTTCGCTGTAGCAATCTCCGTCAGAAAAAACCTCATTGGAGACGACCACCAAGTGAGGAACCTGCCTTTTCAGCCGGAAAATTCCTTCCAGAATCCGGTCCGGGAACCCCTCCCCACAGCCCTCCGGACCGTACATTTCGTTGGCCAGCAGGTTGGAAAGGCATTCCAGCAGCACCACGTCCGCCTTTTGCTCCAGCCACACGTCCCGGAGGCCCGTGTAGACCTCCAGTGTCTCGAACTGCTTCTCCCGGCGCATCTCCCGGTGCCGGGAGATCCGGCGGCGGCACTCTTCGTCAAAAGGTTGCATCGTGGCGATGTAAAGACGCCGCTCCCCCAGGGAAACCGCCAGTTCTTCCGCCCAGGCGGATTTTCCGCTGGCGCTGCCGCCCATCACCAATGCCAGCATATTTGCTTCCTCCTAACTTTCGAACCGGGTGTACGCTTCGATTTCCACATCGGAAAAAGTGCTCATCTCCCGGTAGACCGCCAGCCCCATATCCAGCAGTGGGAACAGCGCCACGGCGCCGGTGCCTTCACCCAGACACATTCCTGCCGTTATCATCGGCGAAAGCCCCAGGGCGTCCAGAAGCATCCGCCCCGCCGGTTCCGCAGAAACGTGAGAGGCCAGCAAGTATTCTCCGACAACCGGACAGAGCCGCACCGCCGCCAGCGCCGCCGCCGCGGAGATGAACCCATCGATGACCGCAGGCAACCCCACTGCCGCGCTTCCCAGGAAGAATCCGGCGATTCCAGCGATATCCAGTCCCCCTACCTTGGCCAGCACATCCACCGGATCGGCGGGATCCGGCCGGTTGACGGAAATCCCGGTTTTGATGGCGCTGATCTTCCGCCGGAGTCCGGCACCGTCCAGGCCCGCACCCCGGCCGGTCACCGTTTCCGGCTCCACGCCCAGCAAAACGCTGGTCACAGCAGAGCTGGTGGTGGTGTTGCCGATGCCCATCTCCCCGGTAGCAGCAATCTGATAACCCTGAACTTTCAACTCTCCGGCCAAGGAAATCCCGGCCTCCAGGGCCTGCACGGTTTCCTCCCGGGTCATGGCCGGGCCCTGCGTCAGATCGGCGGTGCCCAGCCGCACCTTGCGGCCCAACAGCCCGGGAGCGCGCATCTCCCGGGCAATGCCGATATCCACCGGAACCACGTCGGCATGGGCTGCCCGGGCCATGGCGCAGACGCTGGTTTTTCCTTTTGTAAAGTTTTCCGCGACAATGGCGGTGACTTCCTGGCCGCTCTGGGTCACCCCCTGGGCGACCACGCCGTTATCCGCGCAAAAAATCGCAACGCAGCGCTTGGAAAGGTCAACATTTGGCGAACCGGTGATCCCGGCGATCTGTGCTACTGCATCCTCCAACAGCCCCAAACTTCCCAGAGGCTTGGCGATGGAATCCCATCGGACCCGCGCTGCCTGCTCCGCCTGCCGGTTTCGCGGGCCGATGGATCGAATCGTTTCTCCCAGCGTCATATGGTCTGCTCCTTTCGCCGCCGGGCCTGATACGCCCCGCAGCATCTGACAAATTTCTCCGCGGCTTCCGGCTTCCCATAGAAATGCAAGTGGGGATACCCTGCGTAAAGGGAAGGGCCCGCGTGGCCGCAGTCTCTTCGTCGTTCTCCTTTGATGGCCGCAAACCCGGCCCCGTCATTGCTGCTTTGCGAGTAGTGAAACTCATGCACCGGCAGCCGCTCACCCGTTCCGCACAGCAAATTTTCCCCCTTGGCCTCCAGATACGCATATCCGAAATGAGAAAGCTTTCCCGTCATGTGGGACTCTCCCTTCAGGGCTCCGACCATCGGCCAGGTCCTCCCCGCCCGATCGGTCAGCTCCTCCAAAAGGTAGAGAAATCCCCCGCACTCAGCGATAGCAGGCATCCCCCCTGTCACAGCCTTCCGCACCGACTCCCGCATGGCGGCGTTGGCGGAAAGCGCCTCCGCGTACTCCTCCGGGTATCCGCCACCCAGCCACAAGCCGTCCGCCTCAGGCAGGACCTCGTCTGACAGCGGCGAAAACTCCCGAATCACCGCCCCCAATCGCTCCAAAAGCCGGAGATTTTCCTCATAATAAAAACAGAAAGCCCGGTCCTTCGCAACCGCAACGATGGGATTTTCTTTTACAAAATGTATATTTTTGTAGTAATTATCCAAAACGTCCAGGGAATTGGCCATCTGTGCCGCCTTTACCAGGCCGTCCAAGTCAATAGTTTCCTGCGCAGCCCCGCTTAAAAGCTCCAGCTTTTCCTGGAGTCCCTCCACTTCCTCTGCCGTCACCAAGCCCAGGTGGCGGCTCTCTAAAGAGGCGCCAGGCAGCACTGGCAAGTATCCTAAGACCGGGACGCCCAACTCCTCTATGGCCTGCTGGTAGATCGGATACATTCCCTTGGAGCAGCGGTTGAGCAGGACCCCGCAGATGCGGTTTTCCCGGAAGTGCAGAAATCCGCTGACAACAGCCGCTGCCGACAAGCCCATGCCCTTTACATCCACCACCAGTATCGTAGGAGCATCCAACACCCGGGCCAAATGATTTGCGGAACCTTCGTCGGACACGCCGCGGAGGCCGTCATATAGTCCCATCACGCCTTCGATTACGGAGAGATCCGCGCCAGCGCTGTTTTCTGCAAACAGCTGGCGTACTCCTGCTTCCCCGCACAGGAACAGATCTAGGTTGCAGGAGGAGGTTCCCAGCGCCCGGCGGTGAAACATCGGATCAATGTAATCGGGGCCCGCCTTGAAGGCCGCCACCCGAAGCCCCCGGTCCAACAGGGCCTTGAGCACTGCGCAGGTCACGGTGGTTTTCCCACTGCCGCTCCCCGCAGCGGCAAACAGCAGGCGGGGTATCTTTTGCATCAAGGCCGTTCTCTCCCTTCCAATAAAATGGATTCCGCCTCCGAAAGGGATACCCCTTCCTCCAGCGGGCGGCGGATGGCCAACACCGCGATCCCCAGCTCCCGGGCAGCGGCCAGCTTTTCCGGGAACCCACCCCGACTGCCGGAATCCTTGGTCACCAACACCCGGATCTGCTTTTCCCGCATGGTCAGCAGGTTCCACTCCTTGGAAAAGGGGCCCTGTTCCGCCAGAATCCGACTGCCGGAAAGCCCGGTCTCCCGGCAAGCACGGATGGAACTCTCCAGGGGCAACACCCGAACGTATACTCGCTCCGTAAAGCCGGAAACCCCGGAAAAAGCGGCCAGTTCCTTGCTCCCAGTAGTCAGCAGCACGTTTCCGGGGATCTTTTCCAATTTTCCAGCTGCTTCCGTCGCATCCCGGCAGTAGCGCACCCCATCAAAAACCTCCTGCTCGCCTACTTCCCGAAGGAGGCGGACATAGGGAAGACCCACGGCCTTGCAGGCAACCCGAATGTTCTGGGTAGCCTCCTTCGCATGGGGATGGGTAGCGTCTACCACCCTGGAGAATTTCCGTTCCCGAAGAAATTGCTCCATCTGGAGCCGGTCCATGGGGCCGGTATGGATTTCTCCGCAGCTGTCCGCAGCCAGCTTCTCCCCGTATTCGGTGGCCACTGACAACACCGCCGGGATCCGCTCCCGGCGGCAGAATTCCGCCAGCTCCCGCCCCTCGGAGGTCCCACCGAAGATCAGGGTTTCTCCAGAGGGCGGAACCGCATCCACAGACAGCGCTTCCTCCGAACCGCCGTCCAGCTCTGCCAAGCACTCCGCCGGGGTCAGCAGGCGAATTCCAGCCTTCCGCAGCCGTGCCAGAAAAGCCGGAACCGTTTCGGCCCCGGCCACTGCCGCCGGATAGCGGCGGGCAAGCTGAAACGCATCTTCCCAAAGAACCTCCGGGATCTCCGCTCCAGCTGGAACCGAAACCACCGGTGCGCCCATAGTCTCCGCTACATGGAAGGCCAGCCCATCCTGTCGGAGCACCCCGGAGCCGAAACCCTTCCGGCTCCGGCAGAGCGCCCGCATCAGGCCGGGGGTCTCTGGGCCGCTTCCCGCCAGAAAGTAATCGGATCCGGATGCCGCTGGAAATTCCACCAGCCCTGCCGCCGCGTTGAACTGCCGGCCGGAAAAGCCATAAAGCTGATCCAGATAGCCCCCGGCGACGATTTCATCCGCCGGACCGGCTGCCAGTACCGAGTCACCCTTCATCAGAATCAGGTCGTCGCTGCATTTCACCGCCAGATCCGGCTCATGGAGGGTGCAGAGAATGGTCCTTCCCCCCTCGACGCACTGGCGGCGGAGGGACTCCAGCAGTTCCAGCTTATAACGGATGTCCAGATGGCTGGTCGGCTCATCCAAAAGAAGCAGTCCCGTGTCCTGGCAGAGTCCCCGGGCAATGAGGACCTTCTGCTTTTCGCCGTCGCTCATCTCGCTGAACAGCCGTTCCGCTAGGCCGTCTGCGCCGCATTCCGCAAGGCTACGGCGAGCCGCCTCCCGGTCCCGGGCCGAGAGGATCCCGAAAAAGCCCGTGTGGGGGATCCGGCCCATACAGGCCACGTCAAAGCCCGTCATGTCCGGAAGCTCCGCCCGGGCCGTGAGAACCGCCGCCACCTCGCGGGCAAAATCCCGGCGGGAATAGTCCTCCAACGGTTTGCCGTTTAAGAACATCCGCCCCCCCAGCGGCGGGATGATGCCGGTGATCGTCCGGAACAGGGTCGTTTTCCCGGCTCCGTTAGAACCTAAAATGCAGGTCATCCGCCCGCGGCGGACGGAAAGGGTTACATCCCGGACAATGGCGGTCCGGCCATATCCAGCGGTGACGTTTTGAAGCTTCAGATGCTCGTCCACAGCCCGTCCCTCCTCACGATTCTTTCCGGCGGCTGAGCAGCAGGTACAGCACGATGGGCACCCCTACAAAGGAAGTCACCGTCCCGATGGACAGCTCGTTGGGCGCAATGATCGTCCGGGCGATCAAATCGCAGCCCACCCCGAAAATTCCGCCGAAAAGCAGCGTGGTCGGGATGAGGATCCGCGCATCGTTCGTACGCATCGTCATTCGGGCAATGTGGGGGACGCTCATTCCTACAAAGGAGATCAGCCCCGCGAAAGCGGTAACCACCGCCGTCAGCACGCCGGAGCAGACGATGATCAGCACCCGAAGCCGTTTCACCCGAACGCCCATGGTCACAGCATAGGCCTCCCCCAACATCAGCGCATTAAGATCCTTGGAAAGGAGAAAGGAAAAGACGAAAAAGGCCAGGCAGACTACCGTCATCACGCCGATTTTCGGCCAGGTGAGCAGCCCGAAGCTCCCCATGGACCAGCGGGTAAAATCCGCGATGCCGCTGTCGTCGGAGAATGCCACCAGCACCCCCACCAAGGCGGAGCAGAGATATCCTACCATCATGCCAATGATCAACAGGGTCGCCGTGCTCCGCACCCGGGAGGAGAAGGCCAGCATGACTCCCATAGCGGCCAACGCCCCGGCCAGCGCGCCGAGGAACAGCATCCACGGCCCTGTGACCACGACGCCTGTGAGGACTCCTCCCAGCATCATGATTCCCACCGACAGCCGTGCGCCGGAGGAAATGCCCAA
>CAJMLQ010000047.1 GCA_905214265.1 uncultured bacterium | reverse complement strand
CCGGTCCACAAGGGTAGAACAGAACCGGCAGTTTTTCGTTACCCACGCCGCAAATTCCGGTTCCAGCCCCCAGCGGGCGATGAGCTTCTCCACACATTCCCGCAGCTTTCCGCCGTTGTTTTCGATGAGCTCCACCGGCAGCAGCATCACGCCTTTTTCCGGAGCGCCGGAGAAGGCCTTCCACCGCTCGTGGAGAAACCGTGTGAGCTTTCCGGGGTAGCTGGACGGCGGGTCCGCGTCGTACCGGTCGTTTTCGTCGTAGACAATGCCCGCCTCCGTAGTGTTGGAGACGATGAGTTCCACCGTTTCCACCCGGGCCAGAGCCAGAAAGCGGTCGAACTCCTCGTGGGCGGCCACAGCCTCCTGTACCGATGTGACAATACGCCGAGCCTCCACGGCCTCGCCGTTTTCCCGTCCCCGCAGGAGAACGGTATAGAGGCAGTCCTGCTTCCGAAACCGCTCCAGATCGCCGTAGGGGATGGGCTTGACCAGGGCGATCCCGCTGTCCAGCATACCCTTTTTATTGGCGATGTCCACCATCCAGTCCACGAAGGCCCGCAAAAAATTCCCTTCCCCGAACTGGACAATCCGAACCGGCCGTTTCGTTTTTTGTACCATGTCTTGTATCTGTTTCATATCGTTTCCTTTCCAGCGGCGCCCGGAGGGCGGCTTCGCGAAGATATTGGGAGCCAAACCGGCTTTTCTTCATTGTATACCGAAAAGGCGGCGATGTCCAGTTCGGCTGCCGCATTTTTTGAGCGTTAGGCCCCCGGGAGTTTCGTTTTTCCAAAATCCAAAACCGTATCAACCATCGCCTTATACTGATCAAAGCACACAAGGCCCGCGTGAGGGATATACGGCGAGGCAGTCGGGCAGACAATCAAGCCCTTTCGATCATCAAATGCGTCCTGAATCAACGCCCGCGTCTCTGACGCAATCTGTTCGGGCGTTGCCTCATACATATTGGAAATTTGAATATTCCCTTCGATGCACACTTTTCCGCGGAGGATATTTTTCGCCTCTGCAGCTGTAATGTTTCCCATGGGAGGAGGCTCGATTGGATGCACCACATCAGCTCCCATGTCAATGAACCCGTTTAGCACCGTCTTGAGCGGACCGTGGCAGTGAATATGAACGCGTCCGCCGCCGTTATGGATCAGATCGAGAATCTCTTTATCATAGCGGACGTTAAAATCATAAAAATCCTTACTCCCGTGAAGCGGAGGAACGATGTATTCCTCGCCCAGCATCGAAAAAAATGGTCCCACGCGATTGGTAAGTAAAAACTCTATTGCCATTTTTTTGATTTTCATTTCCCGTTCGCACAGCACATGCAGTAGTTCCCGATCCGTAATGGAGAACATCGCAAAGTTTTCGGAGCCCATCAACTCGGCAGCGGTACCGCCTGGATTTGATCCGAGGAGTATCTCCACAATCCCCCGGTCGCCCATATTCCGCTCTGCTTCAAAAAAGCCGGCGGTATCGCCTCGGACCTCGGGCAACGGAAGAGAAAGATAGGTTTCAATATCCTTCGGCTCGCTGATGAAATGCTTGCGGCAGAAGCCGGGTTTATCGTTTACCCCCTCAAAAAAGATTTCGGTTAAATCTCCGGCAGGGGTATGCAGTGTGGTAATTGTTTGTCGATATTCTGCGGAGTAGCCTCTCCTTTCCACATCCGTTGGATACGGCGTCAAAATATTCGCAATGCTCCAGCCGGCTTTGCAGTCGCTGTATTCCCACAAATACGCTTTCAGCTTATCGTAGGAAGGATCGTTTTGGGGAAACCCCGTTCTACTGTACACCCCGGGTCGGTCAATTTCCTGTCCAAAATAGCAGCGTGTCAGGCGTTCCTTTGAAGTCATAGTGTCCTTCTTGTGTCCTGCATCAACGTGCTTCCTCAGCTCGAAAAAGCAAAGGAAAACATCCCAACGGGACGTTTTCCTTTTGAAAAGAGTCAGTGCCCCGCCGATTTGTCAGCGTTCCAGCGTATAGCTGCATCCAGCCGCCGGCCGGATCTTTTCTTCTTCCACCTTGGAGAAGGAATCCTCATCCGCAAACAGCACAAAATCCGGGTGCCCCTTGAGGATGGTTGCGGGAATACGGCTGGTTTCATCGTTTTCCAGGGTCTTCTGGATCGCGTCAGCTTTGACTGCGTAAGGGACGCAGGAAACGATGCGCCGGCACTGAAGGATTTGATAGACGGTCATGGAAACCGCCTGCTTCGGGACCTCATCCACATTGGCGAACCATCCCTCATGGACCTGCTGGTTTTTACAGGTGTCATTGAGGTTGACGACAATGTAGGCCTCCCGGGTGTCAAAATCAGCAGGGGGATCGTTAAAGGCAATGTGGGCGTTTTCCCCGATGCCGATGAGCCCTACGTCCACCGGTTTTTTCCGCAGCGCCGCCGTAATACCCGCGATACCCTCCGGTGTACCATCTACCAGGTACGCGGCCTTGGGATGGACCTTTTCAACGAACCGTTCCCGCAGATACTTGCGGAAGCTGGCAATGTGGGTTTCCGGCAGACCGACGTATTCGTCCAGATGGAACATCTCCACTTTGGACCAGTCCACCGGCTTCTGCACCAGCGCCTCAATCGTGGTGAGCTGCGAAGCCCCCGTGGAAAGGACAATCCGGGCCTCTCCCTTTTCGGCGATGCACTGATTGAGAATCCCGGCGACATATTCCGCCGCCCGTTCTCCCAAAGCTTTTGCGTCCTTGCTGACAATGATTTTCATAGCAGTTTCCCTTTCTTTTTTTAAATGTTCCAGCTGTCCAGATCCTCCATGTCCAAATGCTGAAGGATTCCCGGCAGGAGGATTTCAATCAATGTTTCTGTAGAATAATACTTTGCCTGAACAAGCTCCGTAAAATTGACGAACCCCCTTTCTGTCTGAACCGGCGTTTTGTGCGGAGCCAGCAGCGCGGCAATTTTCGCGTAAATGCTCCCTGTTCCGCAACTGTAAAGTTCGGTGCCCACTCCGGAGGCGTCCTCGAATTCATCGGCCATCTCTATCGCCCGCAATACGTCGTAGCACCGCATGGCGCAGAGGCTGTCCCCCAGCCGGATCAGCTCGCTGGCCAGGACGTACATCGTCCCAAACCGCCCTGAAAGCTCTTCTCCACCCAGAGGGTAGGGCCGGACTGCGCCAACTCCCAGAGGGTCGATGACCAGGACGATCCGTCCACGTGCGCATGTCTCCCGGATCCATTCCTCGTGCTCTTTCGCCGCCCGGGTGCCGCCGTCCCAGACCGCCACGGTCACAGGCAGCTTCTGCCCGTCAAAGGCCGCACTCCGGAAAGCAGCCGCCGCTGTCAGCCGCCCTTCCTCTGCCGCCCAAAGGCACTTCCAGCAGCGGACGCCGTCCTCCAGCGTCCGTTCCATGCAGCGGAGGTAGAACGGCCCCGGTTTCCGGTCCCGGAAGACCTGTTCCCGCAGCCATTCTTCTGCTTCCTTCCGTCGGAGTTCCAGGGGGGCGTTCCGGCGGCGTTCCTCCAGCTCCCGCGCCCGCCTGGCGTTTTCCTTCTGGATCGTAACAGCTTCCGGGTATTCCCGGAGCAGCTGTCCGCCTGGAACGCATTCCAGCTCCTCCTGTTTCAGGAGCCTCGAAGCCGTCTCCGGGAGCCGGGAGATCCCGAAAGCCTCCGCAAAGAAGGCGGCGGCGCGGCGTGCCAGGGGATCGCTGTACTGATGCTCGCACCGGTCTGTGACCAGTGCCGGCCACCCCGGATTCCCCAGGACGTCCCAGTACCGCCGGGCCCGTTCCACGGTGTGCGCCGTCCCGTCCATGGGGAAGAAGTCGTATTCCACTCCCAGCACCAGCACCGGCTTGGGCGCGGCGGCCAGCAGGATATCCTCGTGATCGATTCCCAGTTTTGTCAGCCCGGGCCAGATCTGTTCGGCATCCTGGGCCTTTCCAGATCGAAGAATGGCCGTTCCGCTGGTAAGAAAGGTTCCCGGCGCAGCGGCAGCGATCCGCCGGTCGACCAGCATCACCAAGGAGGTCTGAGTCCCGCCCCCAGAATTTCCCGTGACGCCGATGCGTTCCGGGTCCACCTCTTCCCGGGAGCAGAGGTAGTCGACCCCACCCATGGCGTCGGCCAAAAAGTACCGTGCCAGACTGTCACCCAAGAGCCAGCAGGGCTTGCCGACGTAATCGTGCTCCGCCGTGGTGCCGGGGATCCGCAGTTCTCCGGTTTCCGGTTCAAAGTATTCAAAGCGTTCGCCTTGTCCCACCGGGTCCATGGCCAGCACCGCCATCCCGGCCCGGACCAGCCTCTGGCAGACGTTCTGGTAGAAGGGATAGGCCTTCGATTCCTCCGTGTGGCCGCAGAGGAACAGCACCGCTGGAATCTTCCCTTCCCGCTTGTCGGGCAGATAGAAGTCTGCCGTGACCGGCGCGCCGGGCCGGGCTTCGAACAGCACCTTTTCGATGCGGAATCCATCCTCCTCCCGCACCCCGGTGACCCGGTCATTAAGGGAGGCGCTTCTTTCCGGCAGTCCGCCGAGAGCGTCCAGCAGTTTTTGCCGGACGTATTCCTGCCGCATCCGGATATCCTCCGGCGTGCGGAGGGCGTCACGCTCCTGGTCGCCCTTCCGCAGTGCCTCCTCCACCCGCCGGAACACGCCGTCCCGCATCTGGTTGCGCACGTCGTGGAAGGTCCACTCCCGCAGCAGGTTCTGTTGACAGAATTCCATTGTTTCACCCCACTTTACAAAATCACTGATTATTTCCGGTAGGAATCTACGTCAACCAGCTCCCTGACGGAAACCGGCCTTCCGGTACGAATGCTTTCATTGGCGCTGATGCCGATGAGGATGGACATAGAGCCATCCCGGGATCCCGCGTATTGATGCAGTGTGTCGGGGACGCCGCCACGGAATAGCATCTGCAGCATCCGGTCGTCGCCGCCGCCGTGCATGCCGCTTCCTTTGCGCATATCATAGGTGATGGCGTCGCCTTCTCGATTGAAGACCTTGATGTGGAAACAGGGATCGTCAGTCTCGGTTCCGGAGCTGAATTCACAGGTCTCCAGCCGCCCCTTGGTCCCGCTGATGGAGAGCTTCCATCCCTCATAAGGGCTGTGGGCTACCAGGGAATAGGTCATCAGCGCCCCCTTAGAGTACCGGACGCTCAGCGACATGCTGTCATAGATGTTGATCTCCTCGTCAAAGATGCACCGGTCCCGATAGTATCCGTCCACGTCCTCGCAGTCGAAGTACAGACCTTTGATGGTGGGATTCTCCGCCTCCTTGAAGGCATAGGCGCAGCCGGCCTTTTGGGGACATGTGCTGCACCGCTCTCCGTGTTCCCGCCGGTTTCCGCCGTAGAAGTTCAGGCTTCCGTTGGCGTAGACTGTCTCCGGATCCTGCTCGATGAGCCAGTTGATGATATCAAAATGATGGGTCGCCTTATGTACCAGCAGCCCGCCGGAATTTTCCAACTTCCGGTGCCAGCGTCGGAAGTAGTCGGCTCCGTGGGAAGTGTCCAGCATCCATTCGAAATCCACGTTCAAGATTTCACCCACTGCGCCTTCCATCAGGATTTCCTTAATTTTCGCCATGTGGGGCATGAACCGGCAGTTGAAGGTCACGACGATGTTTCGTCCGTTCCGGCGTTCCGCCTCCAGCACGCTCCGGCACTTTTCCGCGTCGATGGTCATGGGCTTTTCACTGATGACGTCGATGCCCATGTCCAGCGCCCGGATGATGTAGTCGCTGTGGTAGCGGTCCACCGTCGTAACGATGACGGCGTCGGGACGGCATTCGGCGATCATCCGGTCAAAGTCGGTGTAGCAGGGGATGCTGCCCGGTAGGTTTTCCGAGACAAACCGGCACCTCTTTTCATTCACGTCGAACAGTCCAACCAGTTCAGCGCAATCCTGGAACCGCTCGGTGATGGCCTTGGCGTACATTCCGTAGCCCCGGCCTCCGGTTCCAGCTAACACATACCGTTTCATCCTAAATACTCCTCTCTCCGGCCCAGCCGGATCATATTTTAAGAACACGTGTAACAAAATTTTGAAAAGAAAAACCGGAAACCATCCAGCCTTCTTTTAAAATCCGCTACGCTTTGAGTGACACCCATAGGCCCTCTGTTAGCGGGAAACCGGCCCCGTTTCTGCAACGGACGTATCAAAAAATCAATAGAATTCAATGTTATTCAACTTTTTTCACCGTTGGAGAACGGCCGGGTAGAGTCCCGGATCACCAGCTTGGGTACAATCGTTTTGCAGAAAGGCTGCTCCGGAAGCCGTCCCTGATAAAAATCCTCGTAAAAGTCCAATACCGTGCGAACGATTTCTGAAATAGAAGGTCCGCAGGTGGTCAGTGGGACCTGATAGATCGACAATTCCGGAATGTCGTCGTAGCTGACGATGGACAGATCCTCAGGGATGGAGATCCGCAGTTCGTGCAGGCAGTTGATCAGCCCGAAGGCAGTATTCTGGGAGTCGAGGATCAGGGCGGTGGGCCGCTGTTCGCTCTGCCACAGCCGGGTGAACTTCTCCGTGATCTCGGCCCGGTTGACGGCGGCTCCTTGGTCATAGTAATCCGTGTCAGCCAGGATCAGGCGGCTCTTGTGATGCTCCATGCCTGCATCCAGCAGGGCCCGGATGAAGCCGTCGCTTTTCTGTCCCGGCTCGCCGATATAGGCCACCCTCCGGTGTCCGATTTTATGAAGGTATTGAACGGCGTCATAAATGCCCTTTGCGCGGTCGATGGCTACCCGGTGGGCCTGTTCCATCCGCCCGCCGCCGATGATCATCATTTCGCCCTCATAGAGCTCCCGTTCCTTGATAAATTCCACACCCGGCACCCACTGGGGGAAGAACCACGCCAATGTAAAATCGATAAAGTGCTCATGAAAGGTGCGCAGCGCCTTGGTTGGTTCCGACATGGAAACGACTACATCAATGTTCCGGCGGACGGCTTCCTGCTGGAGGTCGCTGCACAGATGGTAGAAAAACAAGCCCTCTATCTGCGGCCAGATAAAGCCGAGGCTGCGGTTTTTCTGCTTGGCCAGCCGTTTGGCAGCCACGTTGGGGATGTAGTTCATCTGTTCGGCCAGCTCTAAAATGCGCTGCCGCGTTTCGGCACGGACGCCGGGTGCATTGTTCAGCGCTTTGGATACGGTGGGATGCGTTACGCCGGCAGCCTGTGCAATATCTTTAATGGTGACGTTTGGCATAGGCGGTTCCTCCCTGCTACTCTCTATAGTTTTAAAATAGCACACGTGTTTTAATATGTCAATAGGTTTTTGAAAAATAATTGGCATATTTCATAATATTTTATTTTTTCTAAGATTAATCTATTTACTATAAACAAATAACTAATAAAATTTATTCTGAAAAAAATAACAAAAAAATAGGAAATCGTGTTCGAAAAAGATAAATGCATTAAAAAAGCCGCCCAGGATCGTTGAAATCCTGGACGGACAAGGGCCGTAGTTAAAAACGGCTGTTCTGCAGGGGATCAGGCGCGGCCCATGCAGCCAAACAACCGCATTTTTTTCAAGGTAGCGGCCTTTACCGCCTCGGTCAGATGGGGGATCAGGTCAGTCATACCGCACCCCGGCTGGTAAAAGTCGTGGGCGGCCTTGGCACAGGCACAGTTTAAGTCGGTAAAGATGTTGACTTTGGCCATTCCGCTGCGGATAGCGTTTTGGAAGTCCGCGTCGGAGAGGCCGGAACCGCCGTGCATGACCAAGGGAACGGAGACCTTTTCCGCAATGATGCGGAGGCGTTGGAGATCCAGTTTGGGAGCTGCACGGTAAGCGCCGTGGGCGGTGCCGATGGCCACAGCCAGCGCGTCCGCACCGGTAGCCTCCGCAAAGGCCTTGGCCTCGTCAGGATCCGTGTACACCGAATAATCGCCCTCACCGGCGTTGGCGCCCACGTGGCCCAGCTCGGCCTCTACGCTGACACCCCGGGCGTGGGCCTCCTGCACCATAGCAGCTACGGCCCGGCAGTTCTCTTCAAATCCGAGAGTGGAGCAATCGTACATGATGGAGGTGAAGCCCAGATCCATGGCCAAGCGGGTCTTTTCCTCCGTAAGGCCGTGGTCAAAATGCACCACCACCGGCACTGTCGCTTTTTGGGCCAGGGGAAGGAGGAGGCAGGCCAACTCCTCCAGGGAGGCGGCGGGCAACAAAATCTCCGCCGTGCCGATAATGACCGGAGAGCGGGACTCCTCAGCGGCAGCCAGGACGCCCCGGGCCATCTCCAGATTAACCGTGTTGAACAGGCCCACGGCATAGCCTTTCCGCTTGGCGCGGGGAAGTACATCATTCAGATTTGCCAGCATAAAAATCCCTCCGATCAGCCTTCAACCACCGGAATCCGTTGGATGCGGGGGTCGGTAAAAATGTCGTACTCGTCAAAGCTCCGGGTGCTGAATTCCGAGATCACCGCGCCCTCCGGACCGGCCTGGAACCAGTGGAGAGTGTCCGGTTCCATGGTGTACTGTTCACCCGGGCGAAGCACGACCTCGTGCCAGACGGTGTAAAAGGCTTCGCTTCCCTCGGGGGCGGCGCAGGCGGGAACCGCTGCAGACTCACCGGCAACGTAGAGATAAACGGCGCCATAGCGGCAGCGAAAAGTTTCCTCCTTGCCCGGATAGCCCGCTTCGGGCAGGGGCTTGTGGGTGTGCTCCGGGCAGGTCTGACCGGGGAACAGGGCCATTTCCTTGGCGCAGCAGCGCTGGGTGTTGACATAGGTGATCAGCTGCAGGCCGGTCCGGTTCAGCTCGCCAAGGCCAAAGTCCGCGACCTCCAGATTTTCCTTTTCAGCAGGCGTCAGAATGATGCCTGCTTTTTCATAAAGGTCCAGCGCCCGGCGGCGGGCGTCTTCATAAGTAGTTTTGCTGAGCATAGGGTGTCCTTCCTTTCTATTATGCCAAGGGTGTTTCTTCCATAAAGCGCAGGATATCAGCGATGGGCCGGATGCCGGTGGAAGCGCCCACCGCCATAATGCAGTGGGCCCCCACCGCATTAGCAAAAGCGCCGCTCCGGTGGTAGTCCCAGCCTTGGGCAAGCCCGCAGAGGAACCCGGCGCAGAAAGAGTCCCCTGCCCCGGTAGTGTCCACCGGCTTGATTTGGCGGTAAGTGGGAAGAGTGTAGGACGCACCTCCGGGCTCCCGGAAATAAGCGCCGTCCTTCCCTAGCTTGATGATGACGCTCTTTGCTCCCAGCTCCTGGAAGAAATCTGCCATTTCCGCCGGGTCCTTTTTGCCGGACAGGTGGGCGGCCTCCTCATAGCTGGGCATGAACAGGTCCAGCATGGGCAGACTGGGCGCAACCTTCGGCAGCCACTTGCCCTCAAAATCCCAGGCGGTGTCCATGACCGTAAATTTGCCCAGCTCTCGGGCGTGAGCGAGAAAATCCCGACAGGGCTGCCCATCGAAGGCCGTCAGGAGCATGGCTCCGGCCACAAAGACGAGATCTGCCTGTTCCAGTACCGTCTCCGGGATGTCCTCCCGGGTGAAGCGGGAGGTGGAGCCAGGATTGTAGAGAAAGCTCCGCTCCCCGTCGGAACCGACACAGACTACCGAACTGGTGGTGGGGACAGCAGCACTTCTGGATACGCCGCTGACGTCGGCTCCCGAGGCGCGGACCTGTTCCAGGACGAAGCTGCCGAAGCTGTCTTCTCCCACCAGACAGCTCAGAGTTACCGGCACGCCCAGCCGAGCTAGGTCGATGGCGGCATTGGAGGCACATCCACCTACAAAGGAGGCGGTGTTCTGAACCGCCTGGAGGGTCCCCGGTGCGGGAAGGCTGTCTACAGGGGAAACGATGATGTCGGTGGTAACGCTTCCGATGCAGAGAATCCGTTTCATACCATTCTCTCCTTATTTGTATATTTAATTTATAAATACTAGTATAGCAGGGATTGAAATTTTTGTAAATAGGATTTACAAAATATTTCCCGTGTGGTATGCTTAATAATGAAAAAACCTGGAGGATGTGGCGGAAATGAAGGAAAAAGGGATTAACGGAGAGGCGACAAAGCGGATGAACCGGCTGTTGGTGTTGCGGCTGCTCTGTACGGTTCCGGGACTGTCCCGGACGGAAATCACCCGGAGGACAGGTCTTGCCAAGATGACGGTCACGAATATCACCGCAGACCTGATCGCTCACCGTGTGGTCCAGGAAACCGTCCCTCTCAACAACGGCCGGACGGGTGCCGGACGGAAGCAGATGGCGCTGCAACTGTCCGGCGGCGCGCCTTGCGTATTAGGAATCTGGCTTTCCCGGGATGGGTGCCAGGGTGTAGCGGTGACTCCTGAACTGAAGGAATTGGCCCAGCGTGAATTCCGGTTTGCAGGGCGGGAGACGGCGGATACAATCTTGGAGAAGCTGACCTGGCTATGCCAACGCCTGCTGGCAGACGCGGGCCGGCCGGTTTCCGGCGTGGGGATTGCGGCGGTGGGACCGCTGGACATCCGGGGAGGCGTGATCCTGAATCCCCCGAACTTTTTCGGGATACGGAATTTTGCGCTGGCGAAGCTGCTGTCCCAACGCCTCGGGCTGCCGGTTTTCCTGCAGAACGATATGAATGCTGCAGCACTGGCGGAGAAATATTATGGCTTGGGACAGAATGTCCGGAATTTTGCCTATGTGGGCATCACCAATGGCATTGGTGCGGGCATTGTTCTGGACGACAAGCTTTTCGAAGGGACCCGGGGTTTTTCCGGGGAGCTGGGCCACGTGGTCATCGACAGCAGCGGTGAGCTCTGCCACTGCGGGAACCGGGGATGTCTAGAGACCTTCGTCAGCGTGCCGCGGGTGCTGGAGCGGTTTTCCAGGCGGCTTGGCCGGCCCTTTACCACCGTGGAGGAGGTCTGCTGCCTGAGCGAGCAGGACCAGGCAGCTGGAGCGCTGCTGGAAGAAATCTGCGGCGAACTGGCGACTGCGCTGGTCAGCTTCTGCAACCTCTTTGACCCGGAACTTCTCCTTATCGGGCACGACGGTGCGGCGTTGAGCGACGGGCAGCTGCGCTGGCTGGAGGAGATGGTGAATCAGCGGATTCTGGCGGGTCGATTTGCTGGGCTGCGGATCCTGCGATCCTCCTTCGGCCGGATGGCGCCGGTCTACGGTGCAGCGGTGACGGTGCTCAAAAAGATTTTCGACGGCGAGTTCCTCTATGAAGAGCTTTTTTCGGAATGAGACCCTGCGGTTTTCAAAAAGCGCAAGATTCGCATGTATTTGAGCAAAAATTCCCTATACATAGAGGGAAAACCGTACTATAATGAAGAAAACCGTCACGACAGGAGGCGCTTCATTGAATACGGAACCAAAATTGACCCCGGGCGAATACGTCTTTGGGGCAGTTGGATTAGAGCATGGGCACATCTACGGTATGACCAGCAGCCTTTTGGAAGCGGGCGCCACCCTCAAATGGGTTTGGGATCCGGATCCCGCCAAGATGGATGCCTTCCGATCTAAATTTCCCCAGTCTCGCCCTGCCAGGAGCGAAGCGGAGATCCTCGCCGATCCGGAGGTGCGGATGGTGGCGGCTGCGGCCATTCCCAGCGAGCGGTGCGCCCTGGGGATCCGGGTGATGGAGAGCGGCAAGGACTACTTCACCGATAAGACCCCCCTGACCACCCTCGCCCAGCTGGAGGCGGCCAAGGCAGCCTGCGCCCGGACCGGACGGCGGTACTTCTGCTACTTCAGCGAGCGCCTTCATTCAGAGAGCGCCGTCTATGCGGATGAGCTGGTCCGTAGCGGGGCCATCGGCCGGGTGATCCAGGTCCTGGGGTTGGGACCCCACCGTTTGACCCCGGAAAGCCGTCCCGCCTGGTTTTTTGACCGCAGCAAGTACGGCGGCATTCTCTGCGACATCGGGAGCCATCAGATCGAACAGTTTCTCCATTTTACCGGCGCACAGGACGCGGAGGTCACCCGGAGCCAGATTGCCAACTACGCCCATCCGGAGACACCGGAGCTGGACGACTTCGGCGACGCCATGCTGACGGCGGACAACGGGGCTACCAACTACTTCCGAGTAGACTGGTTCACGCCCGACGGGTTGTCCACCTGGGGTGACGGCCGGACGATTCTTCTGGGCACCAAGGGCTACATCGAGCTGCGTAAATTCGTCAATGTCGCGGCGGACCACTCCGGGGACCATGTTTTCCTGGTGGACAGCTCCGGGGAGCACCACTTTGCTGTGGGCGGCACGGTGGGTTTCCCGTTTTTCGGACAGATGATTCGGGATTCTCTGAATGGAACCGAGACGGCCATGACCCAGGCCCATATTTTCAAAGCCGCCGAGCTCTGCGTTAAGGCGCAGCTTCAGGCGGTCCGGCTGGCGTAGCCGGAAATTTGCAGAAAAGGATGGATCAGCGTATGAAGCCAATCAACATTCTGCTGGCTGGCGTCGGCGGATACGGAAATTCGTATGTGGAGTTTTTTCGCCAGGGACGGATGGCCCGAGAGAATGCGCGCCTTGTCGGTGTGGCAGATCCTTTCGCAGAAAAGGCCCCGGGATATGCCTGGATTCAGGAGAACAATATCCCGATTTACTCCACGCCCGCGGACTTTTTCCGGGAAAATCAGGCGGATCTGACCATTATCGCCACCCCGACCAACCTTCACAGCCCTTATAGCATTACCGCCATGGAAAACGGTTCTCACGTCCTCTGTGAGAAGCCTCTTACCCCTACCCTCCAGGAGCTGGACGCTCTGGAGCAGGAACGGAGCCGCCTTGGCAGACAGTTGGGCGTGGGCTTTCAATGGTCCTTCAGCGAGACCATGGGCCGCCTGAAGGAGGATATCCTCGCCGGTGTCTATGGCCGTCCCAAAATGCTCAAAACCTTTATTTCCTGGCCTCGTGCTCTGTCGTATTACGAATCTTCCACCTGGAAGGGCCGTGTGCGGGATGGAAAGGGCGGGTACATTCTGGATTCCATTGTGACCAACGCTGCCGCTCATTACCTCCACAACATCTTTTTCCTCCTGGGCTCCACCATGGAGACTGCCGCTTATCCGGAGACCGTGGAGGCGGAGCTTTATCGTGCAAAACAAATTGAGAGCTTCGATACCTGTATCCTGAGAGGCTGCGCGGGCGGCAGTGAATTCCTCTATATCGCTTCCCATGCCACCCAGCTCAACCGGGAGCCTTCTTTCTGCTACGAGTTTGAAAAGGGAACCGTGATCTTTAACCAGGATGTGCAGGATAACCGGGTAATTGGACGGTTGGCCGATGGTCGTACTATCGTTTATGGAGATCCCTTTACCAATGAGGAGATTTTCCAAAAATGCCGGTCGATGCTGGATTTTGTCCGCACCGGACAGCCGCCACGCTGCACCATTGCCACGGTGCGGCCCCACCTTCTGACCTGCAACGCAGTCTTCGATTACGGCCAGGTGGCCAATTTCCCCCGTTCCATGTTGGCTGAGGAGCATATGGACGATCCGCAAAAGGCCAACCTCTGCTGTCCCGGGCTCTATGAGGACTTGCTGACCTGTTACCAGGATGCCGCGCTTCCGTCGGAGAAAGGCTTTTCTTGGAGTGTTCCCGCTGTAACCATTCCGGTGCAGGGATATGAAAAATTCCAGGGCGGCGCTTTCTGATAGAAGAAAAAATGAAAGTTTTGGGTCAAGCCTTTTAAAAAAGGCTTGACCCAAAACTTTTTTTGAATCAATACTTTTTGCCTTGCAGCGCCCGCTCCGTGCTTTGGATCGCGGCAATGGCGTCCTTGTCCCGGTGCAGGATCAGGTAGGCGTAAATGGTGTCGATAATGGCCAGCTGAGCGATCCGGGAGTTCATCCCCAGAATGGTATAACGGGTCTCCTCCGACGCGGTATTCAGCACCAGGTCGCTCTGCTTAATGATGGGGGATTTCCCCAAATTGGTGATGCAGATAGTCAGCGCACCGGCCTCCTTGGCCAGCCGCAGGGCCTCCACCACGTCAATGGACGACCCGGAATGGGAAATGCCAATAGCCACATCCCCGGCCTTTAGGTGGGAGGCCGCAATAGCCTGGAGATGGTTGTCTGTATAGGCCGCTGCGTCCAGCCCCGCCCGGAGAAATTTGTGCTGGGCATCCATGGCCACCGCTGCCGAGTTGCCCAGACCGAAAAGCGCGATTCGCCCCGCCGTCATGATCCGCTGAGCGGCTTCTTCCAAAATGGCACCGTTCAGCACTTTTTTGGTGTGCTCCAGCGAACTGTAAATATTGCCGCAGGCCTTGGTGAAGAGATCGGCGCAGGAGTCGTCCCGGGTCATCCCCTCATTGAGAGTGGTGGAGCCCTCTGCCGTCTCCTGGGCGATGGAAATTTTCAGCTCCTGATACCCCACCAGCCCCAGCCGCCGGGAAAAGCGCACGATGGTCGCTTCTCCGCAGCCGCACTTTTCCGCCAGTTCGCTGATGGACAGCCGGATCAGTTCCCGCTGATTTTCCAGGATCCAGTCGGCGATTTTCTTCTCCCCCCGGCCCATGTCCGGATACATGGATTTAATGCGCAGCACAATATTGTTCATCGGCTCCTGCTTTCCGGGGAACGCTTTCCCCAAAACGAAGTTTAATTTCATTTTTATTGTAGCTTTTTCCAGCAAGGTTGTCAAGAACGAAAATAATTTTCGAAAACTATTGAAATTTATTTTTGAATATGGTAATATAAAATTGAAAATTAACTCTGAAAAGGAGAGGTCGGTATGCAACTCAAAGGATTCATGTTCGATATGATCCAGAATGAGCTGGAGGACGCGGTCGGCCGGGAGAACTGTTCCACCCGGGAGGCGGATAAGCTGGTCCACGGCGTCGATTACTACTGGCTGTCCCGGATGTGGGCGGACCGGGGGATGACTCCGCCGGAAGCGGACATCATCGTCTGCCCCAAGGACGCCAAAGAGGTCTCCAATATTCTGAAGATCGCAAACTACTACAAAATGCCGGTGACCACTTGGGGCGGCGGCGGTGGGACCCAGGGAGGCGCGCTCCCCCTGGCCGGAGGCATCGTCCTGGACACCAAACGGATGAACGAGATCACCGAATTCAACACGGATTCCATGTATATGGAATCCGGCACTGGCGCCATCCACACCCATCTGGAATGGTACGCCAATGAACGGGGCTACGCCACCATGCACTACCCCAGCTCCCAGAACTGCTCCACCCTGGGCGGCTTTTTGGCCCACCGGGGTATCGGCGTCGTCTCCACCAAGTACGGCAAGATCGACGACATGTGCCTGAGCATGGAGGTCGTCCTTCCCAACGGCGACATCATCAACACCTCCCCGGTGCCCAAACACGCAGCGGGCCCGGACCTGAACCAGATCTTTATCGGCTCCGAGGGCACCCTGGGCGTTATCACCAAGGCCCAGATGCGCATCTATGCCCAGCCGGAGACCCGCTGGTTCCGCGCCTTCCTCTTCAAGGACCTGACCAGCGCCTTTGCTGCGGGGCGGGAGCTTCTGACCAAGATCAAGCCCTCCTGCATGCGTTTGTACGATGAGGCGGAGACCGTGTCCCTCATCAAAAAGATCGTCGGTGTGGAGCGTAAGGGCGCCTTCATGAACCTGGCTCTGGAGGGCATGAAGGATATCGTCGCCGTGGAGCAGAAGGTTCTCTTTGACACCTTCGCCAAATACGGTGCCGAGGACTTGGGCAGCGAATACGGTGAGAAGTGGTGGAAGGAGAAAATTACCTTCTTCTATCCCGGCCACATGATGGATATCCCCCAGATGTTTGGCACCATGGATTCCATCGCCACCTATTCGAACATTGAAAAGATCTACTGGGCCATGAAAGAGGCTATTGAGACCAACTTCCCCATGGCGCGGTTCATCGCCCACTTCTCCCACTGGTACGAGTGGGGCGCCATGATCTACGACCGCTTTATTGTGGATAATCCGCCCCAGGATCCCCATGAGGCATTGCGTTTACATAACCAGATCTGGTATACTGGAGTCAGAGCAGCCCTGGCCAATGGCGGCGTGGTCAACGACCACCACGGCGTCGGTGTCAAGCTGGGCAAGCTGATGAAGGAGCAGTACGGCCCCGCCATGCAGGTCCTGGAAGGCATCAAGCGGCAGTTGGACCCCAATGGCATCATGAACCCCTACAAACTGGGACTGTAAGGAGGCGGACAGCATGTATTTTACCGAAAACGACAAGCACACCATTGATAACTGCCGGTTCTGCTTTATGTGCCGGCACGTCTGCCCCGTGGGGATGGTCACCGGCAGCGAGGCCAATAACGCCCGGGCCCGGGCCGAGCTGCTCTCTCTGGTCAACCGGGGCTTCTCCTATACTCCCGACATTGCTGAGGTGGTCTATGAGTGCGTCCTCTGCGGCGCTTGCACCACCCAGTGCTGCACTGGCTTCGATCCGCTGCCGTTTACCAAGCACGCCCGGATGGAAGCGTTGACCCAGGGGATCGCCCCCGCTTATGTCAATGACCTTCTGGATAAAATCGAGTCGGAAGGTACCGCATACGCCCCGGCCTCTGATCCGGAGCTGATGGCTGAATTAACTGGCCTGCCGGAAAAGGCGGACGTTCTGCTCTTTTTGGGCAATGCCGCTTCGGTGTGCCCGGAAAGTGCCGTGGCTGCTGTGCGTCTGCTGAAAAAAGCCGGTGTTTCCTTCGCTGTGATGAAGGAGGAGCCGGACTGCGGCATGGACTTGGCTGATCTGATGGGTCCCGCCGAGGAAGCACGCCAGGCCCTTCTCGCCGCTGCGGAAAAGATCAACGCCGTCGGAGCCAAGACTATCGTCGCCCTGTCGCCGGACAGCGCCAAGGTTTTCCTGCGGGAGTATCGCGAGTGGGGCGCGGCCCTCAGCGCCGAGGTCAAAACCTTCCCCGCTTTCCTAGTGGAATTGTGGAAATCCGGCGCGTTGAGCTTCCAAAAGACCGGAGAAGCCGTCACCTATCAGGACCCCTTCCGCCTGGCCCGGGAGCTCCATGAGACGGAAGCCCCTCGGCAACTCATCGCCGCCTGCGCGGAGCTCCGGGACATGTACCGCCACGGTGAAGAGGCCATCAGCTGCGGCGAGGGCACCATCGGCCTGTATCGCCCCGACTTAGCGGAAAAAATGGCCGCTCGCCGGATGCTGGAGGCTGTTTCTACCGGCGCATCCTGCATTATCACCGCCTGTCCTACCTCCTGCACCGCCCTGCGCAGTGCGGGCGGGCTTCCGGTAAAGCCCCTAGAGGTATTCCTGCTGGAACACACCTGCTGACACTCGGACGAAAGGACGGAACTTCTCATGAGCCTTGTCAATTTGGGGGAGATCCTCTCCCTCGCCAAAGGAAAAAACGCGGCCATCCCCGCGTTCAACTGCTACAATATGGAGACGGTCAAAGGCGTCATCGCCGCCGCGGAGGAGTCAAACGCTCCGGTGATCCTTCAGGGCTACAGCCGCCTTTTTGATGGCGACGACGGCTATTACCTGGCCGCTCTGGCCCTGGCCGCCGCCAAGAAAGCCAGCACCCCCGTCTGTTTCCACTTGGACCATGGCGCGGGTAAGCCCGAGGTGATCCGGGCCCTGCGCTGGGGCTGCACCGGCATTATGTTGGACAATTCTTCCCTCCCGCTGGAGGAGAACATCGCCGCCACCCGGGAGGCCGTAAAGCTGTGCACTGCGGCCGGTATCCCCATGGAGGGCGAGCTTGGCCATATCGGCGCGGCCAAAGACGGCGTTTCTACGGAGCACACCAAAACCGACGAAGCGGTTCGCTTCGTGAAGGAGACTGGCGTGGCAGCGTTGGCTGTTCTGGTAGGCACCGCCCACGGCCGCTACAAACAGGCTCCGGTCCTGAACATCACCCGCATCCAGGAGATCGCGGATGCTACCGGCACCCCCCTGGTGCTTCACGGTGGCTCCGGCGTCCCCGACGAACAGATCCAGGCGGCGGTGGAGGCCGGCATCAAGAAGATCAACTTCGGCACCGATTTGTGCTACTCCTTCCTGGATGAAGTGTTCGCCACCTCCCGGGACCTGATTGCCATCGATCTGTTTATGCGCGGCCCTGTAGATGCCGTCAAAGCTTTTGCCCTGGAAAAAATCCGCCTTCTCCATGCGGATGCGATCCTGTGAGGAGGAATACCATGGCCAAAATCGTGGGAATCGGCGCGGCGGTCTGCGACACTCTGATGGTCACCGACGGCTTTCCGCCGGAGGACACCAAAATGCGGGCGGAGAGTACCGCCCAGAGCGGCGGCGGCCCCTGTGCCACCGGCCTGGTAGCCGCCGCCAAGCTGGGAGAACCAGCTACATTTCTCGGCGACCTGACCGACGACGCGGGGGGAGTCTTCCTGCTGGCGGATTTCGGCCGCTATGGGGTGGACGCCTCCCTGGCCCGGGTCCGGCCGGGATACCGGTCCTTCACCTCCTACATCATCCTCAACAAGCAGGCTGCTACCCGCACCTGCATCTTCGACCGGGGCACTCTGCCCGGCACCATTCTGGATGAAGAGCAAAAGCAGGCTATTCGGGACGCGGAGATCCTGATGGTAGACGGCAACGACCTGGCCTGCGCCGTGGAAGCGGCCAAAATTGCCAAGGAGAGCGGAACGAAGGTCCTTTACGACGCAGGCGGCCTTTATGAGGGAATCGAGGCGCTGCTGCCCTATGCGGACTATCTGATCCCGTCGGAGGAGTTTGCCCTGGGCCTTACCGGCTGCGCCTCCGGGGAGGAGGCCGCCCGGGAACTGTACCGGCGCTATTCCCCGGACGCGGTGGTCATCACCCAGGGCAAGCGGGGAGGTATCTGTTTTGACGGAGCCGTGCTGCGGTCCTATCCCATCTATCCGGCGGAAGTGGTGGACTCCAATGGCGCGGGGGACGTTTTTCACGGCGCTTTTGCCGCCGCCCTCTGCAAGGGGTACGATCTCATCAGCTGTTGCCACTTTTCCAGCGCGGTGTCGGGGCTGAAGTGTACCAAGCTGGGAGCCCGTGACGGCGCGCCCAGCTTCGAGGCGGTCACCGCCTATCTTGCGGAGAATAAGAACTTGTGGGAATCCCGTTGATCCGATAAGTAATTTTTTATGAAAGGATGACCGATTATGCTGAAAAAAACCTGGAACCGGAAATTCGGTGCGCAGGAGATCATCACCAAGGACAACAGCTGCCTGGAAATGCTGGAAGTCGACATGGTCAAGCTACATGCCGGGGAAAGCGTCTCCTATGATGAGCAGGGCAAGGAGTACGCTCTGATTCTGCTGGGCGGAAACTGCACCGTCAAGGGCGCGGATTTTGCCTATGAGAACATCGGTAAGCGGAAAAATCCCTTTGACGGCCCTGCCACCGCTGTTTATATCCCTCAGGGCAGGCCTTATACCATCACCGCGGACACCGATGTGACCATCGCCGTCTGCAAATCCCCTTCGGAGATGGATTGTGCTCCCGCGCTGGTCAAACCGGAGGATGTGATTATCAAGCATTTGGGCAAGCCGGGCTGGGAGCGGGAAGCCCATTTTATCGTGGACGAGCGCCTCACCGCCAAACATCTTTACATTGGCGAGGCCTTTGTGGCCGGCGGCAGCTGGGCCAGCTACCCGCCCC
>CAJMLQ010000046.1 GCA_905214265.1 uncultured bacterium | reverse complement strand
TGGGACCTATAAAATCCGGATCATGCAAAATAAGGAAGGAAATTCTTACGTGGAATTGTTCTCGGCACAGATCAATGTCACTTTGGCCAATGCCAATGCCTCTTTTCTATGCCCGAGCCAGTATGTCAATTACAGTGCATCATCCGCCGCAGTTAAGAAGTCCTTTGACCTCTGCGTCGGGGCGTCCAGCGATGTGGATCAGCTGAAAGCGATTTATACCTGGATCATTAACAATGTCAGTTATGACACCAAAAAAGCGGAAACGGTGCAGACCGGATATCTCCCCAAGGTGGACGATACGCTTTCCACCAAGACCGGGATCTGCTTTGATTATGCGTCGCTGATGGCCTGTATGCTCCGGGCTCAGGGGATTCCCACCAAGCTGGTGATCGGCACGGTTTCCCCGAAGGATTTGAACCATGCCTGGAATGAGGTTTACCTGGAGGGAGTAGGCTGGGTTACAGTACGCCTGTATTTTTCCGGGAATGAATGGGAGCGGATGGACGCGACCTTTGGCGCCTCCGGCAATCAGAACATTGATGACTTTATCGGAAATGGCGAGAATTATACTGCACTGCGGATTTATTAAAGAAGGAGTATGAGCTTGGCTGCCGCTGACCGGCGGCCAAGCTTTGTGATAGATATGAAACAGAAGACAGCCAAACGTCTGGGACGGCTTTCTTCAGAGGATATTTCTCTGTTTTGTATGCAGGTGGCGCTGGTTTTGAAATCTGCGATTCCGCTGCAGGATGGACTTTCTGCAATTGCCGAGAGTCTGCCGGAAGGCGGTGGCTGGATCGTCAAAGGGTTGGAGGAACGGTATTTGGATACCGGCTCTTTCAGCCTGGCTTTGGATGAAGCCGGCTTTTTTCCGGATTACATGGTCCATATGGTTGAAATCGGTGAAAAAGCCGGAAAACTAGAGGATGTGATGGAGTCCCTCGGAGCTTATTACGACCGGGACGCCCAGCTGAAAAAGCAAATCCGAAGTGCGGTGCTGTACCCCATGGTTTCCGTTTTGCTGATGGCAGCTGTCATTGCGGTGCTGGTCATCAAAGTGCTGCCAATTTTCCAGACAGTTTTTGAAAGTCTGGGGACTGGGATGACCGGTGGGACAATTCTGAAGCTGGGTTTCGGCTTTGGCGTTGGGGCGCTGGTATTTCTCTGTCTGGTGATCCTGCTAGCGGCTGCAACGCTGCTTTTGTCCCGTTCGGAAAAGGGGCGGCAGTTTTTGGGGAGGGTATTTGCCCGATTCGGACCGAGCCGGAACCTTTCCCGGAAAGTTTGCGCCTCCCGCTTTGCTTCTGTGCTCTCTATGTTGCTTTCCAGCGGCTATCACACCGAAGAAGCGCTGGAACTGATCCCTTCGATTCTGCCGGACCCGGTTGTGGCGGGAAAAGTCAAGAAGGTCCAAGACCGGATGCAGGGCGGAGAATCCCTGGCTGACGCCATTTTGGAGGAGGGGATTTTTCCGGGACTGCATGCGCGGATGGTTGGGATTGGGTTCCGCACCGGTGCGTTGGATGAAGTCATGGTGAAGCTGGCCGCCATCTATGAAGGGGAGACAGACGACGCGATCCAGGTCGCTGTCGGGAGCATTGAACCAGTGATGGTCGGTATTTTGAGCATTGTGATCGGGGCGATCCTGCTCTCGGTTATGCTGCCGCTGCTGGGGATTATGTCCGCGATCGGGTAAGGAGGAAGATCATGCACCTGTATCGGAAAAACCGACATTCAGGAGGAACGACGCTTCTTTCCGCAGTGGGGATGGCAGCGCTCTTGGGATTGTTTTGGGCGGCTTTTGGAAACGTTGGAGAGGGCGCTGATGCGGAACAGCTCCGGATGACGGAAGAGGCGGTCCGCCGGGCGGCGGTCAACTGCTATGCCATTGAGGGAAGCTACCCGCAGAATTTGGGATATTTGATTGAGCATTATGGTGTGCAGGTGGACACACAGAAATTTGTAGTCACTTATGATGTCGTTGGTTCCAATCTGCTGCCCTATATTGAGGTCGTTCCAAAAGGCGGACGTACAGAGTTGGATACGGCGTTCTGGAAGGAATAGCCGAAGGAGGGAGCACGATGAAGATGCGGCGTGGGCAGGCTCTGGAAACGCTTTCGGTCCTGTTGGTGTTTGCAGTTTTTGGGATGTCCTCCATGATGCTGACGCTGCTGGGTGCGAAGGCCTACCGGCGGATCGCAGGAGGCATGGAAGAGAGCAACGCGTTTCGTTCGGCCCTTTCCTATGTTGCCAACCGGATCCATGCCGGAGATGAAACGGGAGCGGTTTCGCTAGCTGTTGCACAAGATGGGACGAAGCTGCTCTGCTTTACGGAAACCATTGATGGCGATGTTTACTTGACCTGCGTGTACCATTACGACGGATGGTTGCGGGAATTTGCTACAGTGGAAGGCAATATGGGATTCGATTTGGCGGACGGAGAAAAAATCGCTCAGATGAAACGATTTGATATAGAGCTGGAGGGACGGCTGATTTCTTTCGCGGCAGAAACCACCGACGGAGAATGCCGAGAACTTCAGGTGGCCATTCGAAGTGCAGAGGAATGACTGGAAATTTCCAGGAGGAGCTATGAAGCAGACAGGAAAATCACAGGCCTTTTTTTGGGAACTGACGGTGGTGATTCTGTTTTTCACTTTGGCTGCAGCGGTAACGCTGCGGCTGTTTGTTGCGGGCAGCCAGCGGAGCCAAAAAAACATCAGCCAAAACGGGGCAATGCTGGCGGCGGTGTCCGCTGCGGAACAGATCGCTGCGGCGGACAGCGTGGATATTTTCTTTCCGGGCGGGGAGCTGGCGGAGGACGGCTCCCTCGAAGTGCTTTATGGGGAGGACTGGCAGCCGGACAGGGAGGAGCCCCATTTTCGGTTGGTGCTTTCCGCAGAAAGCGAGGGATATCCGGCCGGGACGCTGTACCGCTACGAGATCCGTCTGGAAAAGATGTCCGGTGAGGAACTCTATGTGCTGCATACCGCCAAATATTTTTCCGAAGGGGAGAAGATGCCGTGAAACAAAAGAGGAATTTTCATTTTGGGATCGGAACCTCTTCGATTTTAATGATTTTTGTGGTAGTATGTTTAACGGTATTCGCTGTCCTGTCTTTTTCGACGGCCCGTGCGGACCAGCGGTTGACGGAAAAAGCTCTGGAAGAAACCGCTGCCTATTACGCGGCAGATATGCGGGCTGAAGAGACGCTGGCGCGGGTTGACGGAGTGCTGGCGGATCTTTTGGCGTCTGCGCCGGAGAATTACACAGATGCAGCGGCGGCGGCGCTTTCTGCGGAGGGAGTTTCGGCATCTCTGGACGGCGGAAGCCTTTTCGGGACAGCGGAATTTTCCATAGGAGAGGATCGGGTGTACCGGCTCTCCTTTCGCGTGAATCCGGCAGGCGCGGCTAGCCGGTATACGGTAATGGCCCGGATCGTTGAAAATACGGGCGTTTGGGAAGAAGAATTTCTGGATGTTTGGGAAGGCAATTAGCGCCGCGGTCTCATAACAGTACGAAGGGGGAGTGAATGTGACCGATATTGAGGAGGCCCTGCAGCGGGCAGTAGAGCAGAAGGCGTCGGATATTTTTATCGTTTCCGGCTTTCCGCTTTCTTATAAAATTAACGATATCATTATGCCAGTTGATGAAGAAAAGCTCATGCCAGACACCACGGCCGATCTGATCCGGCAGATTTACGCGCTGGAAGGCAGCCGCGATATGGATGCGCTGGTACATTCCGGGGATGACGATTTTTCTTTTTCCATCAAAGGACTGGGACGGTTTCGCTGCAATGCATACAAGCAGCGGAATTCGCTGGCCGCTGTACTGCGCGTTGTTTATTTTAACCTTCCGGATGCCCGGAGCCTGCACATCCCCGAAACCGTTACGAACCTTTCCCAAAAGAAGAAAGGTCTTGTCCTGATTACCGGCTCCGCGGGAAGCGGCAAGTCGACGACGCTGGCCTGCATCATCGACCGGATTAACCGCAGCCGCCGCAGCCATATCATTACCATTGAGGATCCCATTGAGTTTCTGCACGCCCACAGGATGAGCATCGTCAGCCAGCGGGAAGTCTCCCATGACACGCAGGGTTATGTTCAGGCGCTCCGTGCCGCGCTGCGCCAGTCGCCGGACGTCATCCTGCTGGGGGAGATGAGAGATTTTGAAACAATTCAAACTGCCTTGACCGCTGCGGAGACCGGTCAGCTGGTACTGTCCACCCTGCACACCATCGGTGCGGCAAAGACCATCGACCGGATCATCGACGTCTTTCCGGGAGATCAGCAGCAGCAGGTCCGGATCCAACTGTCGATGGTGCTGGAAGCGGTGGTTTCTCAGCAACTGATTCCGGCGGTAAACGGTGGGCTGGTCCCAGCCTTTGAGATCATGCTGATGAACAGCGCGATTCGGAACCTGATCCGGGAATCCAAGAGCTACCAAATCGACAATGCGCTGTATTCCGGTGCGTCGGAGGGAATGCGGACTATGGACGGCGATCTTCTACGCCTTTATAAGGAAGGAATTATTTCCCGGGAAAATGCGCTGCTCTATGCGGTGAATCCAGAAACATTGGCAAGAAAGCTCTAAATGCGCTTTATGGAAAAATTCCCCGCCAACGGCTGACGCTGGCGGGGTTATGCTTTTGAATTGTAAAAGTCAGACGTGGGTTACGCGCATGGAGTTGAGAACGGCAAGAAGAGCAGTCCCGACGTCTGCGAAGACAGCAGCCCACATGGGGGCATATCCCAGCGCGCCGAGAATCAGTACCACGGCCTTAATAATCAAGATAAAGGTGATATTTTGTGAGGCGACCCGCATGCCTTTGCGGCAGGCCCGGATGGCTGCCGGAATGCTGGTAAGCCGGTTGCCGGGAAGAACGACGTCGGCGGCCTGAGCGGCCAGATCGCTGCCCATTCCCATGGCGATACCGATGTCAGCTGCCGCCAGCACAGGACCGTCGTTAATGCCGTCTCCAACAAAGGCGGTGAGGCCGGTTTCCCGGACGGTGCGAAGGGCGGATACCTTATCCTGGGGCAGGAGATTGCTGCGGGCCTCGTCTACGCCAAGCTGTGCACGAACTGCCTCTGCAGTCTGGGCACGGTCTCCGGTCAGCATGACGGTCCGGGCGATGCCCAGCGCTTTCAGCTCCTGAAGGGCCTCCTGAGCTTCCTGCTTTACGGTATCACCGACTTGGATATATCCCAGAAGCGTTGTCTCATTGGCCAGATAGAGTCCGGATTCCGGCGCACCCTCCAAGGAAATTCCCTCTTCTTTGAGGAGACGGGCAGAGCCGCAGAGATAGGTTTTTCCGTCGATTTTCGCACGGACGCCTTTTCCGGAGGTCTCTTCCGAAGAATCGGGGGAGGGCGGGTTCCCGAATTTCGCCGTCACGGCTTTGGCAATGGGGTGAGCGGATGTGCTTTCGCAGATGGCGGCCAAGCGGAGAATTTCCTCTTTCGGCAGGCCGGAAAGGGAGTGCACCTCCTGCACCGATAGATTGCCGGTGGTCAAAGTGCCGGTTTTGTCAAAAACAACATTTCGGATTTTCGCCAGGGTTTCCACGTGACGAGAGCCTTTTATCAGCGCCCCCTTTTTGGAGGCGGACCCGATGACACTGTAAAAGGTGAGGGGAATGGAGATCACCAGCGCACAGGGGCAGGATGCAACCAGAAAAATCAGCGCGCGCTTCAGCCAAATGCTGAAGGCTCCTGCGCCAAAGAGGGGCGGAAGCACGGCCAGCAGCACGGCCAGAATCACGACGGCCGGTGTATACCACCGGGAAAAACGGGTGATAAAGCGTTCGGTCTGGCTTTTTTCCAGCGTGGCCTCTCGGACCAGGTCTGCAATTTTGCTGGCGGCGGAGTCGGTGCTTCGTTTGGTAGCACGGCACTTTAGAGCAGCCGTCAGGTTGATCATGCCGGAGAGAAGCTCGCTGCCGCTGGCGACAGAAACCGGGATGCTCTCACCGGTAATGGCCGCGGTATCTACCTCTCCAGCACCCTCCAGGACTTCGCAGTCCAAGGGGACGCGGTCGCCGGCGCGGATCAGAAGCAGATCGCCTGGCTCCAGCTGAGCGGCTGGCGCCTCGGTAACGCTGCCGTCAGGGTTCAGGCGGTTGGCATTTTCCGGAACGATGCTGACCAGGGCGTCGATTCGTTTGCGGCTGTTCCGAACCGCACGATTTTCAAAAAATTCGCCGATTTGAAACAGGATGGTGACCATCGCGCCTTCAAATCCCTCGCCAATGGCAAAAGCTGCGACAACGGCGACGGTCATCAGCGTCATTTCATCCAGCGAGAGCCGGAACAAGCCCTTCAGGCCCTCCCAATACATTTTCCAACCTACCAGAAGAGCGGCGGCAGCCTGCATGAGAAGGCGGAAGATGCCTGCGGGAACCAGGAAGGAACCGGCGGTCAGAAGAATGGCGAGAACGAGCAGCAGGATTTCCTGCTTGCCGGTTTCCTTTTCACCGTTGCCGCACGCGGCGCAGGAGCAGCTGTTGCCGCAGTCTTCCCCGCAGCCATGATGATGTTCGTGTTGGTGATCGCAGCTGCAGGCTGCTGCATGTTCGTGCTCGTGTGAGTGGCATCCGCAGCTGTGGCAGCCGTGTTTTCCCTTTGAATCGCACTGTTCACGATGGTTGTCATGGTCGTTCATAGCGAATCCTCCTCTTTGATGGCATCAATCGGATTCCCGTAAATGGAAAATCGTTGTTTGAATGATTTCGGCAATATGGTGGTCGTCGATGGAGTAGTAGACCTGCTTTCCGTCTTTTCGGAATTTCACGATTCGCCCAGCGCGGAGTACGCGGAGCTGGTGGGAAACGGCAGACTGAGAAAGGCCGACGATTTCACACAGGTCGCAGACGCACAGTTCGCCGGTCAGAAGCGCCGCGATGATCTTTAAACGACTGGAATCAGACAAGGCTTTGAAAAATTCGCTGGTATCAAATAGGGTGTCGTCATCCGGCATGGTTGTTTGCACGCTGTGAACAGCGGCTTCATGGTGGTGATGCTCCTCACAGGTATTTTCTGGGATACGGTCAGGGTGGTGCTCCATATCGGTCCTCCTTTTTATAAATACATATTCACAAAAACATATGATCAATTGTTCATTTATAGTATAGGCTGTTTTTCTGTTGATGTCAAGAAATTTCCGAAAAATAACAAGATTCAGAATTTTGTATAAAAAAGCAATGATGTACAGAAATTTTCCGGAGAAAAAGACGGCTGTTTTTTTGACAAAAGAAAGACAAAGGACGAATATGTACAAAAGGTGTGAAGAAAAACCGGATAGTTCACATAAAAGTACTATTGAAAAACAGAAGCAAGTGGTATATGATAAGTATACCCGTTGCAAAGAGAACTTTTTTTGCCAGTAGGGTTTTGATCAGAGGCGGGAGGTGCAACACGGAAATGGATACCATCATTCAGCAAATATTGGAGATTGATGCAAAAGCACAGCAGAAACTTCAGCAGGCTTATGCGCAGCGGGATGAATTGAAAAGCCAGATAGACGAAGACGCGCAGAAAGCCGCTGATGAGCTTCAGCAGAAATGTGAAAGCCGGATTCAAAGGATCTATGACAGCGAAAAGCAGGAAGCGGAAGCTCAAATTGCAGCAATTCACCGTGATACGGCGGAACGGCAGGCCGCTATGGAAGCGAGGTTTCAGGAGAATCAGGCAGCTTGGATTAATGAAATTACAGAGGCTGTTTTAAGGGCGTAGATTGCCTGAATCCCTCGGAAAGGAATGGTGGATATGCTGCGCTTATATTCCGGTAATGCGATTTTGGCGAAGATCCGCGCAATTTTTGGAAAGCGTCTCACCAAGGCGGACTACGCACAGATGGCTCGGAAACGAGACGTCGGCGAGGTAGCGGCGCTTTTGAAGGAAAACTCCTCCTATCAGTCCACTTTGAAAAATGTCAGCGAAACAACGGTCCATCGCGGCCAACTGGAAGCTCTTCTGAAAAAGGACATTTTTTATAAGTACTCAGTCCTGCGCAATTACGACGCATCAGATAATGGGTTTTATGATTTTATCATCGTGCGGTTGGAAATCGATGAGATTCTGCGCTGCTTAATGCTGATGCGCTCAAGGGAATCGACGGATTTTGTCATCGATATGCCGGCGTTCCTTTTGAACCGCACTTCTTTTAATCTGATGGATTTAGCGCGTGTAACGGATTACCGCTCTCTCCTGGAATGCCTGGAGCACACACCTTATGCCGGAGTGCTCCGGCAATACCTGCAGGTGGAGGACGGGGAAGCGGACCCGTGGGAGGTGGAACATGCGCTGTACTGCTACTACTATGATTTCCTGCTGAAAGAAATCGAAATGCAGTTCCGCGGACAAACCCGGGAGCAGCTTCGGAAAGTCGTTCTGGCCGAGGTGGAAGCCAAAAACATCCAGCTGATGTTCCGGCTGAAATTTTACTACGGGCTGGATGCCAGCCGGATCAGGGATTATCTTTACCCCTATCATTACCGGCTGAAGGGACAGCGGCTGGAGGCGGTTCTTGCAGCTGGGGACTATGGCAGCATGCTGGCGGCGCTGGACTTTCTGTCCCAGGAGGGCTGGCAGCGGCCGGAAGAAGACGGGATCGAGCCATATACCCATCAGCTTTGCTACCAGCTGGAAAAGCGCCTTCTCCGGTTTACGACCAATGCTCCGGTGGCAATGTATACCTTCCTGGCGCTTCGGGAGATTGAGGTAGCCAACATCGTTACCGTCATCGAAGGCGTGCGGTATCAGATTCCGCAGGAAGAAATTTTGAAAATGCTGATTTTATAATATCATTCCAAAGGTGGTGTTCCCCTAAAATGGCAATCGAAAAGATGCGTTTGGCGAATATCGTCGGCAATCTACCGGATTTAGACGAGGCGTTGCTGCATTGTATTCGAAGTGAAGTCTTTTTCCCGGAAATGGCCATTAACACGATGGACAAGTCCAGCGGTTTTGCAGCGCTGACCGGAGAAAACCGGTATGCCGCTCCTTTGAAGCAGCTGTACGATTTGGCGGAGGACGTTCATGCGGATCTGATGCAGGCGGAACCGGCTGCGGACTTTACCTGCGATAAAGCGGTGGAAGAAGTGGCGCGGATCTGTGAGGAAACCTCCAGTCTTGCGGCGGAGCAGCGCCAGCTGAAGGATCTCATCCACCAGCACGAGCAGGCCTTGGTGCAGATCCGGCACCTGTGTGGACTGAACGCGAATTTTGACGATCTGTTCGCTATGAATTACGTGAAGGTCCGTTTTGGCCGTCTGCCGGCTGACAGCTATCCCAAGCTGGCATTTTATGAGAATAAGACCTTCTTTTTTTTCGCTTTTGACCATGATGACGAATTCTACTGGGGCGCCTATTTCGTACCGGCGACCAAGGTTACGGTTATCGACGACCTGTTCAAGTCCCTCTATTTTGAGCGGACGCGGGTTCCCGATTACATCCACAGCACGCCGGAGAATGCGCTGAAATCCGTTTCGGAGATGCTGGAAACTGAAAAAAAACGATTGGATGAAGTGCATGAGGCCCTTTCCCGTATCCGGGAGACAGAGGGCGCGATCATGAATCAGGCGTTTACCGTTCTGAAAGCCTTTTCCGATACCTTTGCGCTCCGTAAATATGTGGCGGTGGTAAACAACCGCTTTTATTTGGAAGGATTTGTGCCGGTTTCGGAAGAAAAGCGATTTGTTGCAGAGCTCAATGAGATCGAGACGGTTTCCTGCGTCCTCAAACCGGACGATGCCAATCCGTCTTTAGTTCCGCCGACCCGTCTTCGGAACGGGCGCTTCTCCCGGCCCTTCCAGATGTTCGTGGAGATGTACGGAACCCCTGGTTATCATGACTTTGACCCAACGCTGCTGGTTTCCATTACCTATACGCTGATGTTCGGCATCATGTTCGGTGACCTGGGGCAGGGCCTGGTCCTGGGTTTGGCGGGATTGATGCTGGCGCTCAAGACCAAATGGAAGGACTTTGGAAAAATCATGATGCGCCTGGGCATATCCAGTATGGTGTTCGGCTTTGCATACGGCTCGGTTTTCGGCCTGGAGCATGTGCTGGACCCGTTCTGGCAGATGTTTGGCTTTGAATCGAAGCCCATCGAGGTGTTCGATCCCAATACAACCAATATCCTTTTGCTGGGGGCTATCGCTGTCGGTGTCTGCTGCATCGTCATCGCCATGGGCATCAACGTCTACTTGGGATTTAAATACAAAAACTACGAAAAAGCGATCTTCAGCCAGAACGGCATTGCAGGCATGCTGGTTTATGTCGGCGCGGTGGCGGCGGTGGCGCTGCTGATGATGTTCAACATCAACGTTCTGACCCCTTGGTTTATTATGTTTGTGATCGTGCTTCCGCTGCTGTGCATCTTTTTCAAGGAACCTCTGGGAAAATTTGTCGCCCGGCATAAAGATATCCGTCCGGAAGGCGGTATGGGCGCTTATATCACTGAAAACATCTTCGAGATGATCGAATATATCCTCAGCTATCTCTCCAACACCATGAGCTTTCTGCGTGTCGGTGGTTTCATTCTTTCTCATGCAGGCATGATGGCGGTAGTTATGGCGCTGGGCGAGATGTTCAGCGGCGTAGGAAACGTCGTCGTATTGGTGATCGGCAATGTTTTCGTCATGTGCCTGGAGGGGCTGATCGTCGGGATCCAGGTCCTGCGTTTGGAGTTCTACGAGATTTTCAGCCGTTTTTACAGCGGCGATGGCAAGCCTTATGAACCCGCGGCGATTTCTTATGAAACCGACCGCTCCAACTAATGAATATTTAGGAGGAATCACCTATGAAAACCGTACTGCTGTTTGTTCTTCCCCTGATCGCCCTGCTTCTGACCGCCATGCCTTTGGTTCCGGTGTTCCGCAAGATGGTGACCGGCAAGCAGGCCAAGCATCGCCTGATCGCCAACCTGTGCAGCTTTTTCGGCATCTGTCTGCTGGCGGTGCTGCTGCCCACCGGCGGGATGGTTTCCGCTGCGGCTGAGGCCGGTGCCGTCACCGCGAGTTCTGCCGGTATGGCATACCTTGCCGCCGCTCTTTCTGCCGGTCTTGCCTGTATCGGCGCTGGTATCGCCGTTGCATCCGGCGCTTCCGCCGCAATCGGAGCGGTCAGCGAGGACCCCAAGAGCTTCGGTAAGGCACTGATCTTCGTTGTTCTCGGCGAAGGTATCGCAATTTACGGGCTGCTGATTGCTATTCTGATCCTCAACCGCGTATAAGTTTTCCATTTTACAGGAGGGGAGTGGCCCAGATGCGTATGTTTGTAATCAGCGATAACAACGATACCTGCGTCGGGATGCGCCTGGCCGGGATTGAAGGAGTCGTGGTCCACGAATACGGCGAGGTCCGGGAACAGTTGGATATGGTATGCCGCTCCGAGGATATCGGGATCGTGCTGATGACTAAAAAGCTGATCACCCTCTGCAAAGACGTGGTCTATGATATCAAGCTGAACCAGAAACGCCCGCTGATCGTGGAAATTCCGGATCGGCATGGGGATTCTGATATCGGCGGTTCCATCACCAGCTATATCCGGGAAGCAGTCGGTATCAAGATTTAACCTGTCCGGAAAAGCAAATCAACAAAGGAGGTATTTCCATGCCGAATGTGAATGAAAGGCTGGCCCGATTTGAAAAAGCCGTATTTTCCGAAGTGGAGAATAAGGCCTGCGAGATCCTTTCCGAGGTCGATGTATATAAAGAAGAAAAACTTGCTGGAGTCCAGGACCGGGAGCTGCAGCAGGCTTATCAGAAAATTCAGCAGAAGATCGACGAGATCCGCAGCGGCTTCGCGAAAAGCGTGACGCGGGAAAAGCTGGCGGCTAAACAACAGCTGCTGCTCCGGCGCCAGCAATTGGCGGAAGAGCTTTTTGCCGGAGCGGCGGAGCGTAGCCGCGCTTTCACAGAAACAGCGGACTATGATCGCTTTCTTCAGGCGGCACTGGAGCGGAATTGGGAATACCTGACCCCCGGTGCAAAAATTCTGGCGAGGAGTGCGGATATTGAGCGCGTACAGAAGCTGGCCGGCGAGATCCCGGTGGAAGCGGCGCCATTTATACAGTTAGGCGGGCTGGTGATCGTTCAGGACGCGAAGCAGGTCTATCTGGACGAGACCTTGGAGACCCGGATGGAAACGGCCAAAGAGCAGTTCTATGCTTCCGGGAAGGCCGATCTGAAGTAAGGAGTGGAACAGATTGAACAACACCGTTTATTCCATCAACGGGCCGGTCGTGAAAGTGAAGGATACCCGAGACTTTTCCATGATGGAGATGGTCTATGTCGGAGAGCGGCGGCTGGTCGGCGAGGTCATCGGCATCACAGACCGTTTTACAACCATCCAGGTGTATGAAGGAACCACTGGCCTTCGTCCGGGGGAACCTGTCTATTCCACCGGCGCTCCTCTTTCTGCGACATTGGGACCCGGCCTGCTGGCCAATATTTTTGACGGGATCGAACGTCCGTTGAAAGAAATTGCAAAGGGTTCCGGCGCATATATCGATCAGGGCGTTATGGTTTCCCCAGTGGACACCGCAAAAACCTATGATGTAACGGTAACGGTAAAACCCGGTGATATGCTCCATAGTGGAGAGATTTATGCCACCTGTCCGGAGACGCCGGCGATTCTGCATAAATGCCTGCTGGCTCCGGGAATGGAAGGAGAAGTCGTCCGGGTGAGTCCGGACGGTCCTTATACCGTCAACGATGTGGTGGCGGTGATCCGGACGCCGGACGGAACGGAACGGGAGTTGACCCTCTGCCAGAAATGGCCGATTCGGCAGCCCCGTCCGGTGAAGGAGCGGTTGCCCATCCAGCGGCCGCTGATCACCGGTCAGCGGGTTATCGATACGCTGTTTCCCATCGCCAAGGGCGGTGCGGCGGCGATCCCCGGCGGATTCGGCACCGGCAAAACCATGACCCAGCACCAGCTGGCCAAGTGGTGCGATGCGGACATCATCGTCTACATCGGCTGCGGGGAGCGGGGAAACGAGATGACGCAGGTGCTGGAGGAGTTTTCGGAACTGGTAGACCCCAAGACCGGCCGGGCTATGACCGACCGTACCATCCTCATCGCCAACACCTCCAATATGCCGGTAGCAGCTCGGGAAGCCTCCATTTACACCGGCATTACCTTGGCGGAGTATTACCGTGATATGGGGTATCATGTGGCTATTATGGCTGATTCCACCTCCCGCTGGGCAGAGGCGCTCCGGGAAATCTCCGGACGGCTGGAGGAAATGCCCGCGGAAGAGGGGTTCCCGGCGTATCTGCCGTCCCGGCTTGCGGAATTTTATGAGCGTGCAGGCTATATGGTCAATCTCAACGGGACCGAAGGTTCCGTGACGATTATCGGCGCAGTCTCGCCTCAGGGCTCTGACTTTTCCGAACCCGTCACCCAGAACACCAAGCGTTTTGTCCGGTCCTTTTGGGCGTTAGATAAGGCGTTAGCCTACGCCCGGCACTATCCGGCCATCAACTGGACCACCAGTTATAGTGAATACATCGACGAGTTGCGGCCCTTTTACGATCAGCATTACGGAAATGCTTTTCTGACCTGCCGCCAGCGGATTTCCAACATCCTGTCCGAGGAATCCAAGCTGATGGAAATCGTCAAACTCATCGGCGCGGACGTTCTTCCAGAGGACCAAAAGCTGACCATCGAAGCTGCGCGTCTGGTACGTGTGGGCTTCCTGCAGCAGAACGCTTTCCATGCGGACGATACCTATGTCCCGCTGGAGAAACAGCTTGGCATGATGCAGGTGATCCTCTATTTTTACGATGCGGCGATGAAACGGGTCAAAGAGGGGATACCGGTGTCCCTGATTGTCAAAACGGGGATCGAGGACGCCATCGTTAAAATGAAATACAATGTTCCAAACAGTGATCTTTCCAAATTGGATTCATATTATCCCCTGATTGACGGAAAGCTGGCGGAGGTGAAATAAATGAGCGTGCAGATTTTAGGGCTTAAAGAAATCAGCGGTCCGCTGGTTGTGCTCGATAATGTGGACGGCGTCAGCTACGATGAGATGGCGGAGGTCATCCTCACCGACGGCAGCCGCCGTTTGGGCAGGGTCGTGCAGATCGAGGGGAAACGGGTGGTTCTCCAGGTATTCGAGGGCACCAACGGCATTGCCCTGAATAATACCCGGACCAGCTTCCAGGGCCATCCCATGGAAATGCCCCTGTCCCCCGAGGTCATGGGGCGGATTTTCAACGGCGCCGGAGCTCCGGTGGACGGACTTGGCCCAATCTTTGCTTCCAAACGGGCGGATATCAACGGTAAGCCGCTGAATCCGATTTCCCGTGAATACCCTCTGAACTACATTCGTACGGGCATTTCCTCCATTGATGCGCTGGTTACGCTGATCCGGGGGCAGAAGCTGCCGATTTTTTCCGGTTCCGGGATGAGCCACAACAAGCTGGCGGCGCAGATCGTCAAGCAGGCTCGCATCAGCGACGAAAAGGGCGAAAAGTTCGCCGTAGTTTTTGCGGCCATGGGCGTTACCAACGATGTAGCGGATTATTTCAAACGCCAGTTTGAAGAGTCCGGCGTCCTGGAGCGGGTTGTCATGTTTTTGAACCTTTCCAGTGATCCGATCATCGAGCGGATCCTGACTCCCCGCTGCGCGTTGACTGTGGCGGAATACCTGGCCTATGAGCAGAACATGCATATCCTGGTCATTCTGACTGACATGACTTCCTACGCCGAAGCGCTGCGGGAATTTTCCTCCTCTAAGGGGGAAATCCCTGGGCGGAAGGGGTATCCCGGCTATCTTTATTCGGATCTGGCGTCCATCTATGAGCGCGCCGGCATCGTGAAGGGGATCAATGGCTCCGTGACCCAGATTCCGATTCTGACCATGCCCAATGACGATATCACCCATCCGGTCCCGGATCTGACCGGATATATTACCGAGGGGCAGATCGTTTTGGGCCGTTCTCTGGACCAGTCCGGCGTATATCCGCCGGTTTCGGTGCTGCCAAGTCTTTCCCGTCTGATGAAGGACGGCATCGGCGAGGGCTATACCCGCGCCGACCATCCCGGTGTGTCCAATCAGTTGTTTTCCGCCTATGCCAAGGTGCAGGACGCCCGTTCGCTGGCGTCGGTCATCGGCGAGGAAGAGCTTTCCGATGCCGACAAACGGTATCTGGAATTCGGCCGGATGTTCGAAGCGCATTTTTTGAACCAGGGATTCCATGATAACCGCACCATTGAGCAGACCTTGGATTTGGGCTGGGATCTTCTCTCTCTGCTGCCGCGGCAAGAGTTGGACCGGTTGGATGACAAGCTCATCGATCGCTACTACGATCCCAAGCGTGCCGACCGTTTCCGTCAATAACTGCATTTCGTCTGAACAGGGGGCTTTCCAATGGCAAATCAGGTGTTTCCCACCAAAGGCAATCTCTTAAATATCAAAAAGTCCCTGTTATTGGCCCGTTTGGGTTACGATCTCATGGACCGGAAGCGCAACATTCTGATTCGGGAGATGATGACCCTCATCGATACCGCCAAGACTGTCCGGGATGAAATAGAGGATACCTATCAGCGTGCCTATCGCGCTTTGCAGCGCGCCAGCGTGACCCTGGGCGTCTGCCGGGATCTGGCGCTTTCGACTCCGGTGGAGACCGGCGTCGAAATTACCTATCGGAGCGTGATGGGGGTAGAGATTCCGCACATCACCATCCAGCCCCGAACAGGTTCGCCGTTCCGTTACAGCCTGCACAACTCCAACTCTCAACTGGATCAGGCCTGCGTCTGCTTTGAAAAGTGCAAGGAGCTGACCGTGCTGCTGGCAGAAGTGGAAAACAGCATCTACCGTCTGGCAGTTTCCATCAAAAAGACTCAGCGGCGGGCCAATGCTCTGAAGAATATCGTCATTCCCAACTTCCAGGGAAATGTTGCTTTTATTACCAACGCGCTGGATGAAAAGGAACGGGAGGAGTTTTCCCGGCTCAAGGTCATCCGCCATACCAAAGACAAAAAGCAGGCTGAATAGAAAAAACTGCCAGATTTTCCTCTGATAAATACAAAACCTGGAAAGGGATTCCTTTCCAGGTTATTTTCATTCAAAGCGTGATCTCACCGGCATAGTTCGTTGCAAAAATCCGGCGGATTTCGTCCAGATTCCGGGTCTGGCCAAGAGCCCACATCAGTTTGGTGACGACTGCCTCCGTCGTCATATCTCCTGCTTGGATTACGCCGGTCTCTAGAATCTTACGGCCCACTTCATAGATGGAAAAATCGCTGCTGTCATAGAGACATTGGCTGCATACCACGACGGCAACGCCGCAGGCTACCAGTTTTCGGAGCTTTTCTGACAGGTCCCTGCGGATAAAATGAAGCCCACCTGCGCCAAAGGCCTCTAAAACGACGCCGCGGTAGTTCATCTTTAAAAGCATGTCGAAAATCGCAGGATTCGTGCCGGGTATCAGCTTTAGAAGAAAGACGTCGTTGCATATTTCGCTTTTCAGAGTGCAGGGCTGCGTATAGGGCGGGCGCCGATCCCGGTAAAGCTGAAGCCCGTTGGCTAAAACCTCTCCATGATTCGGAGAATTGACGCTTTCAAAGGCGTCAAACCCCATGGTACGTACTTTCACCGCACGGCAGCCGTTGAGGATCTTATGGTCAAAGGCAACACTGACGCCGGCTACGCCTTCCTGAACTGCGGCAAAGGCTGTGGCCAGATTGGTGGGGGCATCCGACAGGGGGGAGGAGATCGGAAGCTGCGAGCCAGTCAAGACCACAGGCTTTTCTAGGTTCTGCAGCATGAAAGCCAACATAGAAGCGGTATAAGCCATGGTATCCGTTCCATGTGTGATCACAATCCCATCATAAGCCGGAAGCGCGTCATAGACATTCCGGGCAATGAGCTGCCATTCTTCAGCCTGGATGTTTGAACTGTCCAGGCTGAGAATACTCCGGCAGTCGATTTCGTAATGACGGCGCAGGTCCATTACTGTATGCATCAACTCCGGCGGCGATTCCTCCGGGGCAAGCCCGCCTAATCCAGGCCTTGAGGCAATCGTGCCTCCGGTGGTCAACAACAAGATTTTTTTCATCAGGCGCTCCATTATATCCTCGATTTTCTCAACAAATCAATGCGCTTCATTCATTATCCATGGGAGTTTCGCTGTAAATATTTTGGACCGCTGCTCTTCTTTTATACGCGCAGCTTTTATGCCTCATCCGATTCGATGTTGGTGGTCAGATACAAGGCATTTCGTTTCCACCGCAGACCGGAAGGTAGACGCCGGTGATAAAACTGGCCAAATCTGAAGCGAGAAACAGAACCGCATTGGCAATTTCCTGGTCGGTTCCCCGGCGCTTTAGAGGCACTCGGGAGGCGTAATCGCTGTCGTCTCCGGGTTCCTGCCGCCAGTTGTCGGAAATCGTCCAGCCGGGAGCAACCTGATTGACTGTAATGCCGTAAGCGCCCACTTCCTTGGCAAGCACCCGCAGGACCCCGTCCATACCGCGCTTTGCCGCCGCATAAGCAGACTGGCCGGGATAACACTGCATGGCGCATTCGGTATTGATGCCGATAAAACGCCCCCATTTTTTTTCTTTCATGGCGGGAATAAAAGCTTTTGCCATGTTGACATTGTGCAGGATACAGCTGCGGAACTGACTCTCGTAGTCCTCTGTTGGCTGCTCCAGTACGGAAGCCCAGGGATGGTATTGGACAACAGCGGCATCCACAACAATGTCCGGCTCACCCATGACATCCAAAATCTCTTGTTTCATCCGCAAAACGCTGGGAAGGTCGCCGATATCTGCTGAAAAGGTATTCACCTTTACATTAATTTTGCGCAATTCTTTCACCAGATTTTCCGCCCGGTCCTCACCATGATGGTAGTGCACGGCGATATCTGCCCCTGCGGCAGCCAGCGTGCGCGCCATGACCCGCCCCAGCTCGCCGGAGGCACCGGTGATAACGGCCAATTTTCCGCTTAAGTCAATGGAAACCATAGATCTCCGCCTTTCTGTCATTTGATCTCCGCAACGGTAACGCCAGCTTCCCCCTCGCCGTAAACACCCAGCCGGAAGGTTCGGATGTTCCGGTGCTGCTTCAGATGTGCCTGGACGGCGGTGCGGAGCGCGCCGGTGCCTTTGCCGTGGATAATGGTGATCTGCTGAACATGAGTGAGGACTGCATTGTCGATGAAGGAGTCTAGGACAAACAGCGCCTCATCCGTTGTCATCCCTCGGAGGTCGCATTCGGTGGAGGCGCTGCGTCCGGCGACATTCATGGTCTTTTTGACCGAACCCTTTCCGCCACTCCGGACGCTGGAGCCATTAAACTGGACCTTTTTCTTGTCCAATAGCCGGAGGTTTTCCACCTTGACCCGGGATTTGATAATCCCGGCCTGAACCAGCACATTTCCGGATTTGTCCTGCGGCTGGAGAACAGTGCCCTCCTTGTCGATGTCAACGATGAGAACGGTGTCGCCTGTTTTCAGCGGGCGGGGGAGGGTGTAGCTGATGTTTTCTCGCTCTGCAATGGGATTTGCGGCGTCGTGGAGCCGATCCAGCTTGGATTTCAGCTGGCTGCGGGCGGCCAGAGCTTTCTGGGAGAAGGCCTCCCGGTCCTGCTCCCGCCGGATCTCGTTCAATTCGTCCATCAGCGCATTGGCCTGCCCCTGTACCTCCGAGACGATGCGCATGGCCTGCTGCTTGGCCTTTTCCACCTCCTGCGCCTTTTCCCGGGCGAGGCGTTCCTTGTGCTCTTTGACTTCCTGGCGGACACGGTCGATCTCAGCCTGCTTTTCCGCCAGTTCCCGGGTCAGAGCCTCGTACTGGTGACGGGAGGCCTCCAAAGAGTCGATCACATCTTCAAACTGCTTGTTCTCACTCTGCACCAGGGACTTGGCGTGGGCGATGACTGTTTCATCCAGGCCAAGCTTCTGGGAGATGGCGAAGGCGTTGGAACGCCCCGGAACGCCGATGAGCAGCCGATAAGTGGGCTTCAAGCTCTCCACGTCGAATTCGCAGCAGGCATTTTCGACCCCTTCGGTCTGGAGAGCGTACATTTTCAGCTCTGCATAGTGGGTCGTGGCGGCGACCCGGCAGTGCCGCTGCCGGAATTTTTCCAGAATGGCGATGGCCAGCGCCGCGCCTTCCACCGGATCGGTGCCGGAGCCCAATTCGTCCACCAGCACCAGAGAACGGTAGTCCGCTTCCTCCAGGATGGAAACGATATTGGTCATATGCGCAGAAAAAGTGGAGAGGGACTGCTCGATGCTCTGTTCATCGCCGATGTCCACCAGAATATTTTCAAAGGTGGAAATGGCGGAACCGTCGGCGACCGGGATCAGCAGCCCGCACATGGTCATGAGGGTCAGCAGTCCCAGGGTTTTTAGCGTGACGGTCTTGCCGCCGGTGTTGGGGCCGGTGACCACCAGGCAGGTGAATTCATCCCCCAGATGGACGTCGATGGGAACGACCTTTTTAGGGTCAATGAGGGGATGCCGCGCCCGCTTTAGCTCAATTTTTCCGTCCTCCGTGACCGTTGGGCAG
>CAJMLQ010000045.1 GCA_905214265.1 uncultured bacterium | reverse complement strand
GTCTACACGCTTCATACCATGTATGACGACTATATTTATTATGTAGCGCCCAAACAGCTGATTCCGATGATGACCCGTATCTCCCACCGGTATTTCGGCCAGTTTGCCAAGAAGGCTAACGCCATAACCGGCCCGTCAAAAAAGTGTGATGAATACATCAAAAACGACTGCGGAGTCGACAAAGACGTCCGTGTCATCCCCAATCCGGTGGAGCTTGATAAATTTCTTCCCCACAACATTGACGACGAGAAAAAGCATGAATTCCGCCAGAAATACCACATTCGCGACGATGAAATGCTCGTCTGCTTCTGCGGCAGAATCGGCAAGGAAAAGAGCATTGATGTTCTGCTGGATTATTGGGCGGAAACGGTGAAACCAACGGACAACCTGAAACTCCTGATTATCGGGGACGGCCCCTGCCACCAGGAACTAGTGGAACAGGCGGCCTGCCTTGGCATTCAGGATATGGTCATTTTTACCGGGGCGATCCCAAACAGCGAACTTCCCCCCTACTATGCCAGCTGCGACCTCTATATTACGGCTTCTCTGTCTGATACCAATTCCATTTCTATGCTGGAAGCAATGGCGACGGGATTGCCAGTCCTCCATCGATTTGACAAGCTGAACGAGGGGCAGGTCCGCAGCGGTGTAAACGGATATATTTATTATGATGCCAAGGGAATGTATGATGAACTGATCGCCTACCGGGACAAACCGGCAGAGGAAAAGAAAATTTTGCAAAATTCTGTGCGGGAGTCGGTAAAGCAGGCCGGCTCTGAAAATCTTGCCAATTACCTGCTGACGGTTTATCAGCAGGCTTATCAGGACATTGACAAAAAACAGCAAAAATAATATAATAGACGAGTTTGGATACGGCCCTGCTGTCCACGAGGATTTGTTTTTCAAGCAAACAAATGATACGTTTACGGGAGGGTTTTTTCTTGGAATTACAACAAACATATGACGTTGCGATTATCGGCGGCGGCATCGGCGGAATTATGACCGCTTACCGGCTGGCGGAGCGAGATCCGCAGCTGAAGATCTGCATTTTAGAAAAAGGGGCGGCGATTCAAAAGCGCGTTTGCCCGATTGTTTCCCATCGGGCGGAAAAATGCATTAAGTGCAGTTCCTGTGCAATTATGGAAGGGATGGCCGGTGCCGGCGCCTTTTCGGATGGAAAATACGTGATTTCCACGGAATACGGCGGATGGCTCACCGATTTTCTGGCCCCGGAAACCGTGATCGACTATATTGAGCAGGCCGACCGAATTCTGGTTTCATTTGGTGCGACTACGGAACGGTTTATGCCCAGCAATGAACTGAAGGCCCTCTGCCTGCGCCATGATCTGCATATGAGCCAGGCGCAGCTGAAGCATCTGGGAACAGACTCCAATTTCGAGACCATGCGGTGTCTGATCGAATCCCTGGAAGGCCATGTGGATATCCGGACTTCGACGGAAGTGACATCCATTAACCGTGACACGCATATCGTCACGTATTTCCACGCCCAAAAAGAAGGAATCCTGTCCGCGGAAAAGATTGTATTTGCCGTTGGACGGGCTGGTAGCCGCTTTTTCTCCAAATGGTGTATGGAAAATGGGATTTCTCTCCAAAACAACCAGGTGGATATCGGCGTGCGAGTCGAGCTTCCTTCGATTATCTGGGAGGATTTCTCAAAAGAAATCTACGAGCCCAAAATCTGGTACCGCTCAAAAGGCTACGGCGATGTCACCCGTATGTTTTGCTTTAATGAGCGCGGCCATGTTGTAACGGAAAATACAGACGGTGTCCTGACGGTAAACGGTCATTCCTACCGGGAAGAATGCCGTAAAACGAAAAATTCCAATTTTGCGCTGCTGTCCACTATCCGCTTTACCGAGCCTTTTAAAGAACCCATTGAATATGCCCGGCACGTGGCCAGCCTTGCCAACCTGATCAGCGGTGGGAGCGTGCTGGTACAGCGACTCGGCGATTTGGAAAACGGCCGCCGAACCGACAGCAAGCGTCTTCGCCAGTCGACCACACAGCCGACCCTGCAGGCGGTTGCCGGAGATCTGAGTCTATGCATGCCCAAACGGCAGCTGGACAATATCATCGAAACGCTTCATGCGCTGGACAATATTGCGCCGGGTACGGCCAATTATGATACCTTGCTTTATGGAGTAGAGTGCAAGTACTATTCTGCCCGGCCGGACTGTCATGATTTTGAGATCAGCGGCTGCCGCGGCATCTATGCCATTGGCGATGGAGCAGGATTTACCCGTTCTCTTTCCCAAGCGGCGGCAAATGGATTGTATGTTGCAGACCATATCGTTGAATAAGGAAATGCCCTTCCAGTTTGGAAGGGCATTTCCTTATTCAGTGTTTTTTTCTATTTCGATATCCAACAACGATTTTGCAACTGGAAGCTCAAACCAGAAGATGCTTCCCTGCCCAACGGTGCTGGAAACACCGTAATGAGCCTGATGCATATCCAAAACATTTTTTACGATGGAAAGCCCCAGCCCAGTCCCAACCGCCGCGCGCTTATGGGTCTTATCCAGCTTGTAGTACCGGTCCCAAACATACGGAAGCTTGTCGGCCGGAATTCCCTCTCCAGTATCTGCGACTTCAATCCGCACCCATCCATTCCGTACGGTCTGCCGGACGGCTACAGAACGGTCCTCACCGGTATAGTTGATCGCATTGTTGATGAGATTATAAAGCACCTGGGAGATTTTCATCTCATCGGCATGAACAGAAACATCTTCCACCGCCTCGAAACCAATCCGATAGCCATCCGCTTCTGTCATTCTTGCGTAGCGCCCAATGGTATCCCGCACCATTTGAGTCAGGCAGAAGGTGGTGGGCGTCAATTTTTGAACGCCGGCCTGCAGCTTAGAAAGATCCAAAAGATCGTTGACCAGCCGGTTGAGCCGCGAGGCTTCGTCGATGATGATCTGCACATTTTCCGGCGTATTTTCGCTGGGAATATCCCGCATCATCTCGGCATAGCCGGTAATCATGGTCAGCGGCGTCCGCAGATCATGGGAAATATTGGCTAGCAGCTCCCGGCGGAGGCTTTCCACCTTGGAGAGTTCTTCTGCCGTGTAGTTGAGCGTGCGGTTGAGCTCGGAAATCTCCCGGTAGCCACCGCCCTCAAATACAATGTCGTATTTTCCCTTTGCCAACTCTTTTGCCGTTTCATTGACCTTGACAATGGGCTTTGCCAGATGGCGTGACAGAATTAGAGCCAGCGAAAATGCAAGCAGAACCATCAGTACTGTCACAATTGTCAGCTGAACACGCAAAGTCCGTACAGTTGCATCCACCGGTGAAATTGTGGAATTCAGCAGGACGATCCGCTCCTCCCCTGTAGTCAGCGCGATAACCTGAACCAAAATCAAAACGTCTTTCTGGTCTACATAAGAAGGATGGAACCCCCAATTGGGAGAAAGCTGGAAGGAACGCTCCGTTATCCGCTCTGTATAGGCGCCGCCGCTCTCCAAAGCCAGAACATAAAGCCGGAGGAGATCCTGATACCGCATGTTGTGGATCCGGCATCCTGGAAGTGTATCGGCGGAGGCAATTTCCCTGCAACTGCTGTCCAAGATCAGGACGCAGAGATCATTTTGTGCTGCCAGGTTCTCGGTAAGTGTCTGCAAATCACTATCGCTGATATGTCGGACAATCGCTTCAGCAGAACTCTGGATGTCCACCGTTTTGATTGCTTTATAAAAACGCTCCAGCAGAGCCACCTGAAACAGCCAGAGCAGCGCCAGCATCACGGCGGTAAAGCCCACAAAGGTGGCCAACAGTTTCCATTTGATGGGAGCGCCCGATTTTGCCCTCTTTTTATGCTTCAAAGCGATACCCCACTCCCCGCAGTGTCACAATAAACTTGCTGTACGGGCCGAGGCTTTTCCTCAGGAGTTTAATATGGGTATCCAGTGTACGATCGTCCCCATAAAAATCGTATCCCCATACGTTGCTGATGAGGACCTCCCGGGAAAGGGCGATGTTGCGGTTCCGGACCAAATAGAAAAGAAGATCGTACTCCTTCGGTGACAGTTCCACTTTATTTCCGTCAATGGTAACGATACGACCAGTAAAATCTACTGTCAGACCCTCGAACTGGAGAATCTCCTTCCCACTATCCGGAGAAGACGTCCTACTCCGCTTTAAGATCGCCTGAACCCGCATCATGAGTTCTTTCGGAGAAAATGGCTTTACGACATAATCATCTACGCCGATTTCAAAGCCATGGATCCGGTCATATTCCTCGCCCCGCGCAGAGAGCATCAGCACCGGCGTGTTTGCATGCTTCCGGATCTCCCGACACGCCGAAAATCCATCTAATTCTGGCATCATAACATCCATAATAATCAGATCGAACCGTTTCTTGAGACAGATTTCCACCGCCTCCATACCGTCAGACGCTTCCGTAACCTGATATCCTTCAAAAGATGCATATTTTTTGATTAAATTACGAATTTGTTCCTCGTCGTCTACCACGAGAAGATGATACATAGGCCCCCATCCTTTCTGCGGATTTGCTTTAGTTTACCACGGGAATGTGAAGGCTTCTTGAATATTTTCGGAAAATCGTCTAAAAGCTTGACAAATTGTAAAAAGAAGACTATAATTGCAAATGAAAATCATTCTCAATAAAAGTAGGAGATTATGCAATGCAAGAAGTTTTACTGGATACGCTTTTGGACACGCTAAAGGCCCTTCCAATTCTGTTTGTTGTTTATTTGGTGATTGAGTACCTAGAAGCCAGGGTCGATACATCTCGGATTTTTGGCGGAAGGTTTGAAAAATTTGGGCCAGTGGTCGGAGCATTGGCTGGCTGCGTGCCGCAGTGCGGCTTTTCAGCTGCCGCTGCTTCCTTATACAACGAAAAAATCCTGTCTGCCAGCACTTTGATCGCCGTTTTTTTGGCGACTTCCGATGAGGCAATCCCAGTCATGCTGACCAAATCGTCCGGCTGGAAGCCCATCCTTTTGCTGTTGGGCAGTAAGCTGATACTGGCTGTCCTGTTCGGTTATCTATTAAAGTTTACGGTCTTTCGAAATTCCAAAAGCACAGCTGCTGCTCCTGCTAAAACAGTGGAAGTCGACGGCTGCGGCTGCTGTGAACATTCCCATCACGGAGACGACGGAAAGCTGAGTCACATATGGATCTGCGCATTGAAGCATACCCTTCAGATCACTCTCTTCATCGGGGTTACCATGCTGGCAATCAACCTGATCGTCTTTTGGATCGGCGAGGATATGCTGCGTTCCGTCCTGCTCTCAGGAAGTGTATTCCAACCAGCGGTTACGGCGCTGATCGGGCTGATCCCCGGATGTGCGACTTCCGTGCTGCTGACGGAGCTGTTTTTAAGCGGAAGCATCAGCTTTGGCGCGGCGGTAGCCGGACTTTCCACAGGCGCGGGATTTGGATACCTGGTCCTGTTTAAAGGTTGTTCCGACCGCAAACAGGCCGCAAAAATCGTACTCTGGACATATATTTGCGCAGTGGCCGCAGGAACGCTGATTCAGTTTTTCGCGCGGTGAGGAGGATTTTTATGGAAACAAAAGAAGAAATCCTTTCCATCTTGAAACGAGCGGGCATGAAAATCACACGCCAGCGGGAAAGCATCTTGGCAATATTTCTCCAAACGGATGCCCGTTTGACAGCGGATGACATTTTTTTGCGGCTGCGGGAACGCGGAGAAGACTTCGGCCTCTCCACGGTTTACCGGACCCTTTCGGCGTTAGTGGAACATCAAGTGCTGGAGCGGGCAGAGCTTCCGGACAATGCCAGCCAATGCTTTAATCTTGCCCATAAAGGCCACCGTCATCAGCTGACCTGTATTCAGTGCAAACGGACGATCCTGCTGGACGAATGTCCTGCGGAGGATTTTCTGGAATCCATCGGGCGGAAACACGGCTTCCAGGTCACTGGACATTCTTTTGAGGTTTTTGGCGTCTGTCCAAACTGCCAAAGGCTCCAACGCGAACAAGGTGATTCGCTATGCTGACCTGCCGTCAATACGAAGAAACTGATTTTACCGAGGCAGAGTTTTCAGAAAACGAACTAAACGGAATCGTCTTCCGGCGCTGCCGATTCCGTTCAGCAGATTTTGCCGGAATGGCGCTTTCCGGCTGCCGGTTTGAATCCTGCGATTTTACAGCGGCGGCGTTTAACGGCGTTACAGCAGTTCGTTGTGCGTTCTTGAATTGCCGCTTTCTATACGCCAACTGTTTTGCGGCCTCATTCGATGACTGCAAAATGACCGGCACGACCTTCGAGGAATGCAACTGCACAGCCTTTCAGCTCCGCGCCGGGGACTGGTCTTACACGCTGATCCAAGAGTTGGATCTTCATAATGCACATCTGGAAGATATCAACTTTGAACAGGCGGATTTATACGGCTCCAACTTTGATAAATCGATTTTAACTCGCTGCAACTTTCGCGGTGCCAATCTGACCGGCGCCAGTTTTCGTAATGCGGATCTGCGGGGAAGCTGCATCGCGGAAACCAACCTTCTGGAGATGGACCTGAAAGGCGCAAAAATCGATCTGGAACAGGCCGTTCTCCTGGCAGGTGCACTTGGCGCCGTATACGAACCTTAAAATTCCACGATACGGCCGTCAAAAGAGACCAAAAATCCATCTGCACGAACCGCTTCGCACAACTCGTCGTACAGCATTCCCCCGTTGTGGGAAAAATGATTGATGATATAGACCGTCTGGCCGCCACAGATTCCTTCTGCCTCCAGGCGATCTTTCACTTTACGGTTGTCCGGTATTCCCATATGCCCGCCCCGAGTTCCTTCTTCGTGGGGGCCGCTGGTGCAGTCCAAGCTGACCAAGTCTGGATGGATCTCCGCTTTCACAAAATACTCGAACACGGAATCAAAGGGCCACCCGGTGTCATGCCAGTAAAGTATGGTTTTCCCGTTCTTCTGAATCAAGTAATTCATCGCCTGACCGTTGGGCATATGGTTTGCCGGCAGTGCGGTCACCCGGTAAGCTCCTGCTTCTACTGGTTCAAAAGGCTTCAGAATATGCCAGTGCAGATGCTCTGCTATCTCCTGTTCCAGTTCCGGTTCAGTGAAGCGGTCGAAGGCCGCTTTAGTATAGGAAGACCCAAAGATGTGCAGGTCCGGAGAAACCATATTGTGCGCATAACAGCCTCCCCGCAGAACCAGCTCCTGAGGAAACATATGATCCATATGCGAATGGGTAAACAACAGATATTTCACAGCAGAAAGATCGATCCCGTGCTGCAGGCTGTGTAGATAGCTGTCCGGTGGAAAGTCGATCAGTAGATCCTCTTCGACCAACGCCTGAGAGCGGGTACGGATATCCCGCCCTCCGCGGTGGCGTGCTTCTTCACAGAAAGAGCAATGACAAAAGACTGCAGGCCATCCCTCAGCAGCCGCTGTTCCAAGATATTGAATTTTCATGGTGGAGCCCTCCTTCTATTTCGCAGCATCCTGAACGTAAGACGCACCGTCCAGCGGAATGGTCAGGCACGGTTCGCCTAAAGCGCCGGTATTCGAATCACGGGGTAGCAGTACGACGGTATTACTTCTTTGGTTGGCGACTGCCAGACAGCGATCGCCGTCCACAAGGGCCAAATCCCGGGGCCAGCATCCGCCGCAGGAAAAACTGCCGGTTTTCATTAGCCCGCCCTCCCGATCAACGGAGAAAACCGCGATGGTATCTTCGCCTCGATTGCCTGCATATAGATACTTCCCATCCGCAGAGGATACCAGGGTAGAACCATAACTTTCCCCTTCAAAATCATCCTGTAAAGTTGATTGACTTGACAGATATGAAAATTGATTTTTTTCTGCCTGAATGGTCAAAATTTCATTGGAATATTCTGTGATTACATAAATTTTATGCAGGTCTTCTCTCCAGACAAAATGCCGGGGACCGACACCTCTGGGGAGTGAAACAAACCGTTCATCTTCCAATTTTCCTCCCTGTAAATTGTAAAGATAAAGCCTGTCCAGCGCGATGTTCGCAGATACGGCTATGGTTTCTGCCTGATTTGCCAGAATGCTGTGTGCCCGTGTGGAACCAGCCGAGCATTCCTCGCCCCGTCCCTGTTTCTGATAGGTCAGTAGTTTCCCAAAGGTTGCCAATAAAGGGTCTACTGCAACCGAAAAGACGTCACCGCTCCCATAACAGGCGCCCAGCAGAGTGTGATGATGAGGCAGATATGTGATATGGCACAGCTGTCCTCCTGGTATCTGGACGCTGTCCCTCTGCTGAAAGCCATCCTCGTTCCGGGCCAGCAGCCGAATGGCGCTCCCCTTTTCCCACTCGCTGATAACAAACAGCAGGTTTTCAGAAAAAGCTATATAGGAGGACGCGTCGATTTTCGCCTCCCAAAGGGTCTCGGCGCATCCGTCCGCAACGCGGACCCGTGCAACAGATCTGGACGAAGAAGAGCCATATCCAGCAATCCACAATTCCATTGATTCCACACCTTTCCAAACTGCTTTTAAAGTTATTATAGCAAGTTTTCTGCTGGAAAGAAAGCCTTTTTCCGAACTTCGCTTGAATCTCGGAGTAAAATTCGGTATAATCGTAAACAGAAGCTGGTATAAAGGAAGGAGCGTTCTTTCTGGAATCAATGATTTACAATCTGGGCATTCTGGCCCATGTCGATGCGGGGAAAACCACCCTGACGGAACGGCTGCTCTATGATTCCGGTTCACTCCGGAAGGCGGGCAATGTTGACGACGGCACTGCTCAAACTGATTGGCTTGAGATCGAACGAAAAAGAGGAATCTCTGTTCGTGCCGCTTCATCAAGACTGACTTACCAGAATGCTTCCATCAACCTGATCGATACGCCCGGCCATGTAGATTTCGCTGGGGAAGTGGAACGAAGCCTGGCGGCTCTCGACTGCGCCGTCCTGCTGCTTTCTGCAGTGGAAGGCGTTCAGGCACAGTCCAAACAGTATTGGGAGGCGCTGCGCGCTCTCCACATTCCGGCTCTTCTGGTGATCAACAAACTAGACCGGCTGGGAAGCGACAGCCGGAAGGTCCTCGCGCAGATCCGTCAGGAGTTAGATGGCTCCTTTCTCCCATTGACCCAGACAATATTGGAAGGGCAGGAACATTGCTCTGTCGCTCCGCGGCAATGGTCGGATCAGGACTTCCAGGAGGAAGTCCTGCTGACACTTGCGGAAACTGATGCGGAAATGGAAGAGATCCTTTTGGAGGAACGACCGGTTTCAACGAAAAAATTGCAGGAGACCCTTCAAAAATATACCCGTTCCGGCCAAATCACGCCGGTTTTAACCATTTGCGCGAAAACCGGCGTCGGCTGTACTGAGCTGTTGGATGCGATTTTGGAATATCTGCCGCCGTCTGTGCAGAACAGCAGCGCGCCTCTATCCGGTATTATTTATAAAGTCGACCATGACCCTGCCATGGGAAAGGCTGCTCATATCCGGTTGTTCGGTGGGACACTGAAAAATCGGGATGCAGTGCCAATACAGGGTACAGAAGAATCAGCGGAACCAGAAAAAATCACCCAAATCCGCCGATTTTACGGCGCAAAGGCCCAGGATATCGGAGAATTTCACGGCGGAGATATCGGTGCGGTATACGGTCTTTCCCGCGCGAGAACTGGAGACGTGATCGGCCTTCCGCCGTTGGAACGCGCCTGCCATTTGGCGGTTCCACTGCTTCAGGTGCAGGTTTTCCCAAAAAAAGAGGATCAGCTTTCCTCCTTGGTAGCTGCTTTGCGGGAGCTTTCTGAGGAGGATCCCCTTCTGGATTTTCTCTGGCTTCCAGAGGAACGGGAGCTGCACCTCAAAATCACAGGCGTCATCCAGCTGGAAATTCTCTCTGAGTTGATTCAGGAGCGGTACGGACTGGCGGCTGCCTTTTCCAAACCAACAGTTATCTATAAGGAAACCCCTTCCCACGCGGGAATTGGCTTTGAAAGTTACACAATGCCCAAACCCTGCTGGGCGGTGGTCAAGCTGGCAATCGAGCCTCTTCCCCGCGGCAGCGGCATCGTTTATTCATCTGTCATAAAGGAAAAACAGCTCTTCTACCGGTATCAAAACCACATCCGCACCAGCGTTTTTCAGAACCTCAAGCAGGGCGTCTACGGCTGGGAAGTCACCGATGCGAAAATCACGCTGATTGGCGGCGAACATCACACTGTTCATACGCATCCCTTGGACTTTTTTGTTGCCACGCCGGTCGCCCTGTTGGATGGGCTGACAAATTGCGGTTCCACTCTGCTGGAGCCAGTGATGACCGTTCGGCTCTCCGCAGGTGAAGACCTGCTTGGCCGGGTGATTGGGGATATTTTAGCTATGCGTGGCAAGTTTGACAGCCCCATCATTTCTAGTGGCGTGTTTACCCTTGAGGCAGAACTCCCGACAGCTACTTCACTGGAATACCCCATAGCCTTTCGTTCCATGACTTCCGGAAAAGGGACATTTTCCTCCCGTTTTTCCGGGTATCAGGAGTGTCCACTGGAATTGGGAGCCGTCGCCAAGCGCCGCGGCGTTCATCCGTTGGACCGATCCAAATGGATTTTATGGGCAAGAAATGCCATTCACTAAAATTTTGAAGAGAGCGTCACAAATGGAAAAATTAAGTCGGGAAACCGAATGTGAACGCATTTTACGAAAACGGGACATTTTATGTGATTACTCATGGCTGCTCCAACAAAATGAGGCAGATTGCGGAAAAACCAAAAAAGGCTTTCTTTGAATGGATTGACAACGGGCACAATGATTTTCAGGATGAAAACACCTGCCTTCTTTGCATCAAGCTAACAGAGGGCTGTTTGCTTTCACATGGAACACGGTATGATATTGATTTTAGCAAATAGAGCTGCAAGACTTCCCTATGGTTTGGATGCCGTCAATCTTTTGCTTGCTTTCTGTTTCATTCAATGATATACTGATTTTGCGAACCGTCAATCTATCCCAGCCTCCATAAAGTAACCATTCCTCTTCTTTTGATCGGAGGCGATCAATTATGCATGAAAATAGGAGACAGCAGGAGCGGGCCGTACTGGCCTGCGTCAATACCGGCGCGTTTGATGCGGATGCGTCGCTGGCCGAACTAGCAGAGCTTGCAAATACCGCCGGAGCCTTGGTTCTGGGAAAGTTCCTGCAAAATAGGGAAACACCGGACAATGCCACTTATATCGGCGAAGGAAAACTGCGGGAGATCCGTAATTTTTGTGAGGAACAGAATGCGGACCTTCTGATTCTGGACGACGAACTCAGCGGTTCCCAGATTCGGAATATCGAGGAGTTGACCGGCGTTCACGCCATTGACCGCACAACTCTGATTCTCGACATCTTTGCCCGCCGGGCTCGTTCCCGCGAAGGACGTATCCAGGTGGAGCTTGCCCAGCAGAAATACCGTCTGCCCCGGCTGACCGGAATGGGACGCCAGCTTTCTCGCTTGGGGGGCGGTATCGGCACCCGGGGTCCTGGCGAAAGCAAGTTGGAAAGCGACCGGCGCCACATCCGGCGCCGGATCGACGCTCTGGAAGCGGAGTTGGCAATGCTGAGCGACAGCCGTGCCCGTGTCCGAAGACGGCGTACGAAGAACGGCGCAATTACAGTGGCAATCGTCGGCTATACGAACGTTGGAAAATCCACCTTGCTCAACTTACTCACTTCTGCGGAAGCCTATGTCCAGGATCAGCTTTTTGCGACGCTGGACCCTACCGCCCGGGAATTGTCTCTTCCTGACGGGCAGCGGGTTATCTTGGTGGATACCGTCGGATTGATTCAGCGGCTGCCGCATCAGCTGGTGGAAGCGTTTCATTCAACACTGGAGGAGGCAGCGGACGCAGATCTGATCCTCAACGTCTGCGACTATTCCAATCCTGCGGTGGACCAGCAGCTGGAGGTCACCCGAAAGCTTTTGGATGAGCTAGGCTGCGGTGCTATTCCAACGATTACGGTTTACAACAAAATTGACCGCTGCCCGGATGCCGGAATGCTTTCCGGAAGCGAACACACCGTCTTTATTTCAGCCAAAGAAAAGCAGAATCTGGATACCTTGCTTCAGGCGATCGAGCATGCGCTCTCCGAAAGAATGTGCCGGGTCACGCTGGAGATTCCCTATAGCAGCGGAAACCTACTGAACCGCCTGCGGGAGCGTGGCCATGTTTTTCAGGAAGAGTACCTGGGCGACCGAGTACGAGTGGATGCCAATGTTGACCGCAAAATTTTGAAATTCCTGCTTCCCTATCAGGTATAACCACTTTCACCTCGCTTCCCTTTTCCGCATATACTGGCGAGAAGGAAGCGGGGTGTTGCATTGTTCGACGAAATTCTGTTGGTGCTGGCGTTGGTAATTGACGCGTTTATCGCCTGTTTCGCCTACGGAACGGAGGGGATCCGGATTCCGTGGCCTTCCGCGCTGCTGATTGGCGGAGTTGGAACTGGCATTTTGATGCTATCCATGACTATCTCCGCGCAGTTCCAGCATTTTTTGCCGCCCAGCCTCTGTTCGGCGCTGAGCTTTGCAATTATTTTCGGCTTAGGGTTTCTTTCCGTTTTTCAGAATGCCGTGAAATCCGCTCTCGCGAGACGTACAGACGCCGCGAAAAAGCTGAAGTTCCGATGGGCGGGGATTTCTTTTGCCGTCACGGTCTATTTGGATGAAACCCGGGCGGATGCCGACCATTCCAAGGTGCTTTCTCTCCGGGAGGCGCTACTTCTGGGTGCCGTGCTCTCCCTGGATTCCTTCGGCATCGGGTTTGGCAGCGGTTTTTCTTCCCACCACCTGCTATTTCTCTGTGCGCTCTCCCTCCTTCTCCATCCGGCGGCTGTCATGCTAGGACGGCGTATGGGAGAGAAAACCGCCGGCAAGCTCCCGGACGGGTTCTCTTCTTTGGGAGGCGTTCTTCTCATCATTCTGGCCTTTATTCGGCTTCTATAAGAAAAACCCGTATCCAATTGGATACGGGTTTTTCCTCATTCGATGACTTCCTCGAAATATTCGCGGCCTTTTTTGCAGATCGGACAGACAAAATCATCTGGCAGACTGTCCGCCTCAACCGTATAGCCGCAAACCTTACAGCGGAATTTTTTCTTTCCAGACGCTTTCGGCGCAGCTGTATCTGCCTGATAGGAGGAAGCTTTCGGCGGCGTCAGCCCCTTTTTTACCGCATGATAGTAAGAATAGGTCATGACCTCGTCCTTATTGAGGTTTTGCGCATCTTCAACCCGTGCAAAAAAGAGGTAATGCGTGCCAAGATCCATTTTCTGCAGCACCCGGCAGGAGAAATAGGCGGCAGTCGACTCGGTCAGATACCGCACTCCATTGGCATCCATTTCAGAGGCAACTCCGTCAAATTTCTCAATATCTCGGCTGCTCTGAAAACCAAAACGGCCAATCAGCTCCATCGTCGCCTGCTGCGTCAAGACAGCGACCGTAAAGACGCCGGATTCTTCTATTGCCTTCGTCGTATAATTGTCTTTGTGAATAGCAATGATCGCCTGTTCCGGAACAGCAGTCACCTGCGTAAAGGTATTGATTACGCAGCCGCAGTCCTTTCCTTCTGCATTTCTACTGGACACTACATATAAACCGTAACTCGCCTTAAAAAATGCCGTTAAATCCATCTTTTTCTACACTCCTTCTCTGATCTGCCTGCCTCTTTACAGTATTTCTCTGTTTTGAAAATCATTCCAGTTCTTTATTTTTATTATACCCGTTTTTAGCTATTTGTCAAGATATTTTAGAATTTTTCTAAAATATTTAAAATCTGTGACAAATGGATCAGACTATGTTATACTAGAAAAAAAGAATAGGGAGTGTTTTCCAATGGCATTGATGCATGTTGATTTTTTCTCAAACGTACTGGGCATGTGCGTGCAAATGGATGTGATTCTACCCCAGCGGACTGTTGGACAAATTGGAATGGAGGGAAAAGGCGGCGGACGTTACCCGACTCTTTACCTGCTCCACGGAATGAGCGACGACCATACCATCTGGCAGAGGCGCACCTCTATTGAACGGTATGTCAGCGATATGGGGATCGCCGTCGTCATGCCATCCACCCATCTGGCCTGGTATACCGATACGCAATACGGCTACCGGTACTGGGAATATATCTCTCATGAGCTGCCGGAAATCTGTCGTTCCTTTTTTAACGGCATGTCGGACCGACGGGAAGATACCTTTGCGGCTGGTCTTTCCATGGGAGGTTACGGAGCCTTTAAGCTAGGGCTAGGCGCCAGCGAAACCTTTTCGGCGGTTGCCTCCCTTTCTGGCGGACTCGATATCGTAGATTCCCTTTCGACTTCTTGGTATACCGATCGGAAGCCTCTCTGGGACGGTATTTTCGGAAATCCACAGCAGGTTAAAGGAAGCGACAACGATTTGTTCACGCTGGCTGAAAAGCTGAAACGGTCCAGAAAGCCGCTGCCCAAAATGTTCATGTGGTGCGGCACAGAGGATTTCCTGTATCAGCAGAATCTCCGGATGCGGGATCATCTTCAAACGCTTGGCTATGACCTGACATATACCGAATCGTCCGGCAATCACAACTGGGAATGCTGGGATGCACAAATACAAAACGTTCTCAAATGGCTGCCGCTGGAGCAGTCCAAATAAAGCAACCCCTCCGGTTATTCAAAACCGGAGGGGTTTTGTTTATATGAAAAACATATAGCTGCTAACACGGGAGGCTGCTTCCTGAACCAAGGCCTCTAAAGAAATTTCCTTCAAGATCTGCTCAACGCCTTTCGCCAGAGGCGTAAAAACTAGGTCCGCCATCGTTCCATCAATGGCCAGAGCTTTTTCCGCCACTGTTGACTCCGTTTCTTCAAAAAGAGAAGTCTCCACTGCTGCTATAATCTCCAAAACCGTAATTTTTGAAGCCGGACGAGGCAGCTGATATCCTCCCTGCGGCCCTTTTATGGAAAGCACCAAACCCGCTCGTTTTAAAAGAGCGAACGTCTGCTCTAAATAAATTTTGGAAATGCCCAGTTCTGTCGAAATCTGCAGCACGGTAACTGTTTCCTGAGTTTTTCCAATATCGGCCAAATAGATCATCGAAGCAAGGCTGTAGCGGGCTTTTGCAGAAATTCTCATTTTTGCCCCTCCTTTTCTTTATTGTAATGGCTGGCGCCCAAAATGTCAAGACCATATTGACCAGTCGGTAAACATTGTTTTTTAAGACCGTACGGGACAAACAAAAGGCTTCTTCTTTTCGCATATACATAACCAAGAGGTTTTGCCATTCTGAAAAGGAGTTGAGAATCTATATGTGGACGGAATTATTAACATTTGTCGCATCTCATCTGTTGTATTTGGCGCTTCATCTGGAAAAAAACAACACGTTCCCCAAGCCTCTTTCAGCTGCACAGGAACAGGAATGTTTTGAGCTGCTGGAACAGGGAGATGAAAAGGCTCGAGAAGAACTGATCGAACACAATCTCCGGCTGGTGGCCCACATTGTCAAAAAATACGCCAGCGGGCAGACCGATCCTGATGATCTTTTATCCATCGGCACAATTGGCTTGATCAAAGCGGTTTCCAGTTTCTCCTACCGCAAGGGCACCCGGTTTGCTACTTATGCAGCCAAGTGTATTGAAAATGCGATATGGTTCTCCTGCACACAGCCAATATCCTTCCGCAGTTTCCCGGAAAAAAGATTCATACATCTCTGCTGTTGCGCCTTTCAAAAAGATATGTACCTGCTGATTTCCGTCTTCTCCAGGCAGGACAAACACTTTTTCGACAACCTTGCGGACCAATTCCATTTTTTCCTGATAAGACAGCCAACGGATCAGCTCCGGAAAAGAGGAGAGCAAACTGCGCATCTGTTCTAGACGCTCAATCCCAGCCGCCTCTGACTTGGCAGCTTCCCGCCTTTTCGTCTGTTCCAAACGGCTTTGAGCAGCCAGGATCCCCTCATTCAGCTTTTGTAGGTCTGCCAACAGCAGATTCCGTGTGGCCTCCGTCTCCACAGAACGAAGGGCGATCAGCTGATTATCCATTTCCCGTTGGATGTTTAAGACTGCTTTTTGAGCCTGCTCCATTTCACTCTGTGGTCTGCATGCCTGGCTTTCATATCTCAGCCGGGTTTCCAAAAGCTGCCCATAATACTCGTTTCCAGGTTCGCTCAGCGCACATATTAAATCCAGAATACATGCATCCACTTCATTCCCCTTTACATCTTTTCCTGCACATGCGCTATGTTCGGCGCGCCGAGTCGGACATTTATACAAAAAGCGGGGACAACCCTGGGTATACCGTCCGCTTTCCCGGAAAGTATGCATGCTTTTCCCACAGAAAGGACAGGCGATAAGACCGGACAACAGCGACTGCGTTTTCTCATTGGGCCGGGAAAACTTACTTCTGTTTTCTGTCAGGATCGCCTGTACCTGCGTCCATTCAGAACCTGATATAATACCCGGATGCCTCCCAACCGCTACGATCCAGTCTTTTTTGTCTCTGGGTAAAACCCTTTGAACATATTTCGGATGAATGGCGGTACTTTCCTCACTGGCAATCTTCAGCTGCTCTGTTTTGTTGTAAACCATCATCCCGTGAATCCCATCAAACTCCTCCCTGGAAGCATAAATGGACACTCCAAGAGCCTGAAAATATTGATACAGAACCGCATCAGCAATTCCATATACCGGATTGCTCAAGATATTTTTCACGCTGGTTTTTGTATGCGCAGCTCCATTTTTCGTTGGGATCTGATGAGCGCACAGATAAGCGGCTACCTGCTCAAGGCTTCTTTTTTCCAAAAATTGACGGTAGATCTCCTTTACCATCTGCAGTTCTTTTTCGACGGGTTCCAAATGATGAACCGTCGATTTATGACCGGAAACGAGAATGGATTCCTTTCGGGAGCGATACCCTGTCGGCGTGATTCCGCCTAACCAGCGTCCTTCTTTCGCCAGTTCATGCAAATTGTCGGAGATCCGCTCTGCAATAATATCGCGTTCAAATTCCGCCAGTATTGCCAGAAACCGCATCATCATCCTTCCGGAATCCGTGCTGGTGTCGATCTCATTGGAACAGGAAACAAAGGCGACCTTTTTGCGCTCCAGACTTTCAACCAGATTGAACAAATCCACTGTTTTCCGGCTGATCCGGTCAAATTTGTAGCAGATCACCGCCCGGATTTGATTGTGTTGAATATCCCGGAGCATCCTTTGATAATTGGGACGGTCCGAATAAAACCCGGATAGCCCTTCGTCCTGATAAACAACGATATTCTCCTCTCTCTGTTTTCCAAATTTCGCAGTGATATAATCCCTGCACCTTACAATCTGATTTTCGATGCTTTTTCCTGACTCTGTGATTTTGGACTTCCGTGCGTATATCGCAATTTTTCGACTGTCCTCCTCCTGTCCTACTTTTTTCCGATATGCCACTTGTGCCACCTCCAAATGCGATGCTATTTAAATAACTATGCCGCAGTCAGCCATAAAATCAGCTGCCTGCGGCATAGTTCATATATCGGAAGAATGGCTCCAAAATACTTCCGCTTCTGTGGCCACCGCTTCAATGTCCTCCTCCGTATGAGCGGCAGAGAGAAAAATCGCCTCAAACTGCGATGGGGCAAAATAGAAGCCTTTGTCCAGCATATTGCGGAAATAGCCAGCAAAAGCGTCCGTATCAGACTGCTTTGCGTCTGCGTAATTCCGGACGGGCCCCGGCGTGAAAAACACACAGGACAGAGACCCTACACCGGTGATGCTGACCGGCGCGCCGGTTTTTTCTGCCGCGCGGCGCAGACTGTACCGGAGCTTTTCTCCTAAAGCGTTGACCCGCTCATAGACTGCCGGAGTCTCCCGAAGAATTTTGAGCTGCGTGAGTCCGGCCGCCATCGCAACGGGATTTCCGCTCAGGGTACCCGCCTGATAGACGCTGCCCTTTGGCGCGATCATGGACATCACATCGCGCCGTCCTCCGTATGCGCCCACCGGCATGCCCGCGCCAATGATTTTACCGAAGGTCACCAGATCCGCTCGGACGCCGTAATATTCCTGCGCGCCTCCAAAGGCCAGCCGGAAACCGGTAATTACCTCGTCAAAAATCAGCAGGGCACGATTTTGGTCGCACAGCTCTCGAAGTCCTTGCAAAAATCCAGGCTCCGGCGTGACGACGCCCATATTGGCCGCCACCGGCTCCACGATAACCGCCGCTACCTCCCCTTTGTTCTGGGCAAACAACATTTCGACGCTTCCCAGATCGTTGTAAACCGCTGTCAGAGTATCCGCCGCACATCCGGCTGGAACTCCCGCACTGTCCGGAATCCCGCTGGTCATCACGCCGGAGCCCGCCTTAACCAGCATCGAGTCGCTGTGTCCATGGTAACAGCCAGCAAATTTGATGATGCGGTTTCGCCCGGTAAACCCCCGTGCCGCCCGGATGGCACTCATGACCGCTTCCGTGCCGGAGTTCACCATCCGTATCATTTCAACGGAAGGAACTGCCGTGCAGATCAGTTTTGCAACTTCCGCCTCAATTTCGGTGGCGGCACCGAAACTCAGGCCGTTTTCCGCAGCGCGGATCACCGCCTCCCGGACAGCGGGGTGATTGTGCCCCAGAATCATGGGACCCCAGGAACAGACAAAATCGATATACTCCCGCCCATCTATATCATAGAGCTTTTCCTTATCCGCCCGGGCAATCATCCGGGGGGTTTCTCCCACCGACTGAAATGCCCTTACAGGGCTGTTGACCCCACCGGGAATATACTTCTGAGCCTCCGCAAAAACCTGTTCCGAACGTGTCATTTAACCAATTCTCCCCTCATCGATCCAGCGCGCCAGCTCTTTTGCGTAATAGGTGATCAAAATGCCAGCCCCCGCCCGGAAAACACCGGCAGCCGCTTCACAGACCACAGCTGCTTCATCGATTAGTCCTGCGCGGGCCGCAGCTTTGATCATCGCATATTCGCCGCTGACACTGTAGGCGGCAACCGGCACGTCGAAATGATCAGCTACCTCCCGCACGATATCCAAATAACTCATAGCCGGTTTGACCATCAAAATGTCCGCGCCTTCCCGAACGTCCAGCGCCGCCTCTTTCAGGGCCTCTTTGCGGTTATGGAAATCCATCTGGTATCCCTTCCGGTCGCCGAAAGCAGGCGCGGAGCCTGCCGCTTCGCGGAATGGTCCGTAAAACGCGGAAGAATACTTGACCGCGTAGGACAAAATCGGCGTGGAAGTATACCCGTTCTTATCCAACTCCCGGCGAATGGCAAGGATTCGTCCATCCATCATGTCCGAAGGGGCCACCATATCTGCTCCTGCCTGAACATGGGAAAGCGCCGTTTTCGCAATCAGCGGAAGTGTGCGGTCGTTATCAACCTCTTGGCCACATAGCACACCGCAATGCCCGTGAGACGTATATTCGCACATGCAGACGTCCGTGATCACATAAAGTTCTGGGTAACGTTCCTTGATCCACCGGAGTGCTCGCTGGACTACGCCGTTTTCGGCATACGCTTGGCTTCCGGTTTCATCTTTTTGCTCCGGAATTCCAAACAGCATGATGCTTGTAACGCCAGATTTCACGACCTCCTCCAGGACATCGCCCAGCCGATCCACCGTACAGCGCATCTGCCCCTCCAGTGAGGGAATCGGTTCCAAAATATTTTGTCCGTCCCGGACAAATATCGGGTAGATCAGTGAAGCCTTTGAAACCCGCGTCTCCCGGACCATTTGGCGGAGCAGGGAATTCCCCCGCAGACGGCGGGGTCTTTCCAGCGTTTGTGAAAAATTCATTGACAGAACCTCTTTTCCTATTATAAACCGCCCGCCGTTTCCCGGACCAATTGCAGCAGCTTGTCGATCATTGCATCGATGGTGGCGGAATCTGATACAACGACCTGCATCCCCGCGTTTCTGGCGACCGCTGCCGTCTGTTCCCCTATACAGAGCGCGCGGATTTTTGAAAGATCAGTGTCCCCGGCATATTCCAGAAATCCGCGAACCGCAGATCCGCTGGTAAACAGTGCATAATCCTGTTTCCCAGTAAAAAGATCCCCCAGAGAAAAAAACGCACCTTTTTGAGAACCCGTACGGTAAACCACCACTTCCTCAAATTCCTTGCCGGCGGCCCTCAGCGCATTGGGAAGTCCCGGCGAGCCGGTCTCCGGGCGCAACAGCAGGAGCTTCCCGGTTTCCCCGGACAGCGCCCGGCCGAGATGCGTACCGTCGTAGATTTCCGGGACCAGATCCGCCCGAATCCCCCGGACAGACAGCGCCGCAGCAGTTGCAGCGCCTGCTGCGGCGATTTTCAAACCAGCAAGGGTCCTCCCGTCCATTCCGGCTGCAAGCAGTTCTTCAAAAAAGAATCGCACTCCGGATGGGCTGGAGAAGACCAGCCAATGAAACTCCCTCAAACGGGACAGCACCTTCCGCAACGGCTCTAAGTCCTCAAGGGGCGCCGTTTCAATCCCGGGTATTTCCACCACTTCCGCGCCCAATTCGGCTAGTTTCCCAGATAAAACGGAGGCGTTTTCCCGCGGACGCGTCACCAATACCCGAACGCCGCCCAGCGGCCTCTTCTCCGCCCAGGCAAACTGCTCTGCCAGCGAACAAACCTCGCCAACGACGATAATAGCGGGAGACTCCACGCCAGCCGCCACAGCGTCCTTCTGAATCTTCCCCAGCGTGGAAACAATCCGGCGCTGACGGGCGGTTGTCCCCTTTTCCAGCACAGCTGCCGGCATATCGGCAGCCATTCCTGCGGATAACAACCCCTCCGCAATGGCGCCCAAAGAGGAGAGCCCCATCAAAAAGATCAGCGTGCCTTTCAACGCCGCCAGCGCCGCAAAATCGATGGATGGTCCTTCGCCTTTTCGGGTATGGCCGGTGATCACATGAAAGGAAGAACAGCAATCCCGGTGG
>CAJMLQ010000044.1 GCA_905214265.1 uncultured bacterium | reverse complement strand
AGACGATCGGCATCGTATACCCATCTTCCCGGATGCTATCGTACAGAAGTTTCAGCTCAGGCGGCGCGACAGCGTTAGGATTATAGGTGTTGGGTTCGATCTTTTCAATGGGTACGGGGATAACATGGTATACCGGGCTTACAAACGGCATCATTATTCGCCAACCTTATTGTATTTTTGTTTTAAAAGATCGATGTTCTTCTGCTGTTCCCGGGACAGGCCGAAGCCCATGAACCGGCAGATATGGTCGTTCCGCAGGATGCAGAAACACATCCGTTTCCAGCTGGGGATGTCCTTTGTCGTTTTAATATCGTCAGTTTGATCGGGGATCTTTCCCAGAAAAATGACCCTGGAATGCTTCATCACGGTATAGTTGGAGACACCATTGCGCCGAATGTTATAGCCGTGCTCCTCCAGCTCCTGAATGGTTTTTTCCTCCAGTCCGCCGCCGACGTTGTGCCAGAAATCAATGGACGTCTGGAATTTTTTGATGTAGTTATATCGGAGCCGGGCGGGGAGGGTCGCTAAAAGAAAGCGGGTATAGGATTCCCAGGTATATCCTTCCGGCAGCGTGATGTTCCGGTAGCCCATGGCTTTGGTCCGGCCGTAAATGGCGGCGAAATTCGCGCCCCGGACCCGTCCGACCAATTTGACCCAGATGTCCGGGTCGATGACGCGGTAGAGGTTCAGGCTGTCCTTGGCATAGTCGTTGAAGGGGGAAGCGACCCGCATCTGATCCGGCTTCAGCCCGGCCATGTAGTACAGGTCGTACAGGCGGTTATAATCGTACTGAAAGAGATAATTCGCGTGCCATACGTCGCTGGAGGTCCAGTCATATAAGGGCCAGGCGCACCAGACATCTGCAAACTGCTTACTGATCCAGCAGGTATCCTGATAGCCGTATTTTTTATTCAAAACGCCGCTGTACCGCTGGAGAGACTCGTCCGCCCGGATTCCCAGCAGACAAACCGTTTTTTTATTTCCGTGGGAAATTCGGTACCACCTGCCGAACTGTTTGGCCAGATCCTCCTGGTGCATCCGGTAACGGTAAGTTGTCATCGGATTGTTTTGAAGGTTGATCACGTAGGGGTGCTGGGGCATAGGCCTCACCCAGGCGTCCTCTTTGGTGTCGTCCCAAGGGTACCAGTACATTTCGTAGTTGCTTAAAGCCGTCCGTGTTGCCATAGGCAAACAGACCCAATAAGGCTCCACCTCGTTTTCGATGCGGGCGAAGGTCCGCTCGACGTATTCGGTGGTGACGCTGTACTGGGCCTCAAAATCCTGATGGAAAACGCCGATTGTCCGGTCTGGATAATATTTTTTTCGAAAATCCAGAAGCAAATTTAAAAGCAGTCCGCTGTCCTTTCCGCCGGAAAAGGAGAGAAAAATGTTTTCAAATTCCTGAAACAGAAAGTGCAGGCGTTCCTGCAGCGCCTCATATACGTTTTGAGATAGATATTCTCGTTTCATTGCATAATACCAAATTTGGAAATAAATGGAATTTTTATTCATTATATCACGAAATTCGACAAAACACAACTTTTTCACCGCTTTAAACCTGCCAGGCTTACTGAATGCCCTTTACAGGACACAGAATCCGCCTGGAAAAATAGAAAACACGGCTGGGAAAGAGAAAATTCCCAGCCGTGTTTTTTTATTTTTGAATGCTGCACAGAATCCGTTACTCGCCTTTTGCGGCGAGCACCTTGTCCACGTTGAGTTCAGCAGTGGAGGCCAGATGGTAGTCCGGTTCCAGAGAGGTCACCTCCACATTGATACCCACCGAGAACATCCCGGCGGCGTGGATGGCTTCGATGCCCGCCTGCGCGTCCTCAAATCCGATGCACTCGTCGGAGGTGAGACCTAGGGCATCCCGGCAGACCAGGAACACCTCCGGATCGGGCTTGGTGTGGGTCACCTTGCCCGCATCGGCAATGTAGTCAAACTGATCGGCGATCTGCAGCGATGTCAGGACCTTCCCGGCATTACGGCTGGCGGAGGCGACTGCCAGCTTGATGCCGCGGGCTTTGGCGTTGTGGAGAAAATCCTGGACGCCGGGGAGCACGTCGGCTGGGGTGATGCTGCCGATGAGCTCCACATACCGTTCATTCTTCTTGTTGGCCCAGTATTCCATCTCCTCTTGGGTGAAGCGGTCCAGCGCGTTGTTGATCTCCAGGATAATTTCAAAGGAGTGGATGCGGCTGACGCCCTTGAGCCGCTCGTTGTCCTGCTCGTTAAAGTGGAAGCCGAACTCGTCGGCCAGCTGCTTCCACGCCAGGAAGTGGTAACGCGCGGTGTCGGTCAGAACGCCGTCCAGGTCGAAAATAAACGCTTTGGTTGCCATAAGTCCTCCTTATTTGCCGCAGGAAAGGGTGATTTCATCGGTAAAGGTGTGCTCCGCACCATCCATGAGGAAGGTGGTGGGCTTACTGCCGGTGAGGCGGGTGACCGTCAGGGAATCTTTGGTAACGGTAAGCTGAAGCTCCTGGCCTTGCCAGAAGATTTTCGCCTTCATGGACTTCCAGGCGTCGGGGAGGTTGGGCTGGATGCGGAGTTTTCCGCCGACGACCCGGACCCCGGCGAAGCCGTTGACCGCGCACTGCCAGATGCCGCCGAAGGAAGCCGCGTGGATGCCGGCATCGCTGGTGGTCATGACCGGCCCCAGGTCGATGCGGCAGGCCCGCTCAAACAGCTCGTAGGCCTTTTCCCGTTCGTGGAGGTCGCTGGCCAGGATGGAGTGGGTGGAGAGGCTCAGGGAAGAATCGTGGAGACAGCGTTCCTCGTAGTAGTAGAAATTCGCCTTCTTCACTTCGGCGGGGAAAAGGTCCTCCAGCAGGTAGAAGAGCACCAGCACGTCTGCCTGCTTGGAGACCTGCATATGGTCGATCTGCTCCATGTTGTAGTCGTTGTAGATGGTGCCGACTACATCGCTGGCCTTGTATTTTGAAAGGTCCATATTGGCGAGGGTTAGATAGGTGTCGTCCTGGGGGATGATGTGGTTTTCGTTTTCCCGGGGAAGGTAAATCTTGTCCACCTTTTCCTCCCATTTGGGATAGGTGCCGTCGATGTCGATGACCGCGTTGATGCGGGCGTAGATCTCGGGCTTTTCGGCCTTCAGCATCCTGGCGTATTCCATGGCTTTTCGGATGTTCCAGTGGGCCATGTAGTTGGTGTAGGCGTTGTTGTCAACGTGTTCCTTGTACTCGTCGGGGCCGATGACGTCGCGGATCTCGTAGCGGTCCAGTTCCGCGTTATATTCCAGCCGGGACTGCCAGAACTTGGCGGTGTCCAAGATCAGTTCGTAGCCGTAGCGGTCCATGAACTCCTGATCGCCGGTGACGGTGTAGTAGTAGTAAGCGCCGTAGGCCACGTCACTGGTGATGTGCTGTTCGATGATGCCGGTCCAGATCTTGGTGGCCTTGCCGGTGACGATGTCCGCAGCGCCCCAGAGCGGCGTGACCTCGCCGTCCTCGATCCAGGCGCTTTCCCAGGGGTACATGGCGCCTTCGTAGCCGTTTTCCGCCGCCTTGCGCCGGGCGCCGCCAATGCAGTTGTAGCGGTACTCGATAAGGGAGCGGGCGCCGGCCGGATCGGCCAGGATAAAGTGGGGCAGCATAAAGACTTCGGTGTCCCAGAAGGTGTGGCCCTTGTAGCCCTCGCCGGAGAGGCCCTTAGCGCCGATGTTCATCCGGTTGTCGTGAACCGGGGTCATGACGGTCAGGTGGTAAATAGCAAAGCGGAGGGCTAACTGATCAAAATCGTTGGCGGACTCTACCTGGATGTCCTTGGGCTCCCAGATTTTCTTCATCCAGACCGCTGCGGATTCCTCCGCGTGGGTGGAGAAGGGGACAGCCGCCGCAGCTTTCAGGGCGTTCAGGGAGAATTCCCGCAGTTCATCCAGGTTTTTTCCCTCCATCTCTTTGTCCCGGGAGGTGTAGATGTTGGAGGTCTTGGCCACGGTGAGGGTCTTGCCTGCGGGGATCACGCCGTCGTATTTAACGAAGATCTTCCGCCGTTCGATGCAGATCAGTCCATCGGGGGTGTATTCCTCGCCGTCCAGGTTGAAGGTGTGGGTGGTGTTCACCACGAAATCGATGCCGGATTCCGAGGTTTTCATAACACTCTGCTGGTGCTTTTTGTCGAAGAAGCGTTTTTCGCCCTCCACAAAGTGCTGGGAGCCGGTGTTGGAGACCTGGCCGTTGATGCCAGACTCCAGATGGAACTTCACATCCCCCTCCAGCGCGGTGACGGACATTTCCTGGGCGATGAGGTGGAGGTCCTTCATGGAAACGATGCGCTTGAAGAGAAATTTCAGCTTCGTCCCGGCGGGGCTGGTCCAGACAAAACTCCGCTTCAGCAGGCCGGTTTTCAGGTTCAGGGTGCGGAGATAGCCCTCCACGGTTCCTTTGGAGAGGTCGAGGAGTTCGCCGTTTACCCGGATGGGCATGGCGATGACGTCGGCTACGTTGGGCAGTTCGGTGACTTCGTCGCCGAATTTGTTGAAAGTGCCCGCGACGAAGGTGTCCCGGGTGTTGCCCAGATAGTTTTCCTCGGTGGCGGAGCGGATGCCCATGTAGCCGTTGCCGAGGCACATGATGGATTCACATTTTCCCGGATGGTCGGGTTGGAAGGAGTCTTCCGCCACGATCCAGTTTTTGAATTCGCCGGTTCCAAGTTGGTACTGCATAATTGATTCCTTTCTCAATGAATTTTTACCATTTTCCAAATAAGCTTACTGCAGATGCAGTTCTTCGCCGTTGAAGCGCACGGTGATCGCCGGGCCGGACAGCAGGGCAATCCGGCTGCCGGAACGGTCCACGGAAACCTCCAGAAGGCTCCCGCGGTAGCGGAATTTGAAGCGGTAGCCCGTGAGTTCTTCCGGCAGGACGGTCTGGAAGATGGGAGTGCCGCTGTCAGTGCGCAGCCCGGCGAAGCCATTGACCACGCACATCCAGGAACCTGCCATGGAGGCGGCGTGGATGCCGTCCTTGGTGTTGCGGTGGAGGTCCCGGAGGTCGGTGAGGGCGGTGTGGCGGAAGTGCTGGAAGGCGTCGCCGCTTTTGCCGATCTCACAGGCGATGATGGAGAAGATGGCGGCGGACAGGGAGGAGTCGTGGGTGGTCAGCGGCTCGTAGAAGTCGTAGTCCCGCTGCTTCTGTTCTTTGCTGAACCGGGAGGAGAGGAGAAATTCCGCCAGAACGGTGTCCGCCTGCTTGCAGACCTGATGCCGGTAGATGACCAGGGGGTGGTAGTGCATCAGCAGGGGGTAATTTTCTTTGGGTGTGTTGGCAAAATCCCACGGCTCTTTGCCCAGAAAGCTGTCGTCCTGAAGGCAGATACCCCGTTCCTCGTCGTAGGGGAGGTACATCTTTTCGCCGTCCTCTTTCCAGACAGCAGTCTCGCCGTCCTGAAGGCCGGTTTTTTCCGCCAGAGCGGCGTAGGCTTCCGGGCGCTCCGCCTTCATGGTATCCACGATCTCTGCCGCGAAAAGCAGGTTTTCCCGGGCCATGAGGTTGGTGTAGTAGTTGTTGTTGACGCAGGCGGTGTACTCGTCCGGGCCGGTGACCTCGTTGATGCAGAATTTTCCGCCCTTGGTAGCTGGGTAGCAGCCGAGATCCGCCCAGAGCCGGGCGGTCTCCGTCAGAATCTCTGCGCCGCAGCGTTCCATGAAGTCCCAGTCGCCGGTGGCTTCAAAATAGCGCTTTACCGCGAAGGCGATGTCGGCGTTGATGTGGTATTGGGCGGTGCCCGCCGGAAAATAGGCGGAGCATTCTTCGCCGTCGATGGTCCGCCAGGCGTAGAGCGCGCCGGTGGGATGGGCCATCTGCCGTGCCCGTTCCCGGGCCTTGGGGAGGATGCTGTAGCGGTATTCCAGCAGCTTTCGGCTGATCTCCGGATTGGTGTAAAGAAAAAAGGGGAGGATATAGGTTTCGGTATCCCAGAAGTAGTGGCCCTCATAACCTTCGCCGGAAAGCCCCTTTGCCGCGATGTTAGTGCGGCCGTCCCGGCCCACCGACTGGAGCAGCTGGAAGAGGTTCAGCTTCATGGCCTGATTCAGCTCGTCGTTTCCTTCAATGACCACCTCGGCGGAATCCCAAAACTCCCGGAGGTAGGCGTGTTGTTCGCTGAGAAGGGCGGCAAAGCCTTTTTCGGCTCCCGTTTTGGCAGCGTTTTCCGCCGTGAGGATCGCCTCCTCTGTGGGGCAGAATTTGTCGTCGGCATAGCCGATGAATTTTTCCAGGACAAAGGGCATCCCCTGGACCAGATTCGCCTCAATGGAAAGGCCGCAGAGGATCTCCTTCCGCACCGGCTCGATGGTATAGCAACCGGCGGGGGAGAAGATGTGCTCCGCCGCGCAGGCCACGGTAAACCGGGTGTTTTTGGTGCGGGCCTCCATCCGCAGGGAGGAACCCTCAGCGGATTGGCTGGTGATGGAAAGGACCCGGCCGCTGAATCCGGCGCCGACTCTGGGGTCGTCCTCGGCTACCATGTTGGTCACATCGCCATCAATGGCGGAAAGGATGCGGATGGGACCGGAAAAATTCAGGGCAGTGACCGAGTAGGAGATGGCGGCCAGATTTTTATCCGTCAGGCTGACCAGGCGCTTGATATGGAAAGCCAGCTCCTTGCCGGAGGCGGTACGCAGGGTAAAATCCCGGATCAGGACGCCGTTTTCCATGTCCAGGCGGCGGCTGTAGCCCAAAATGCCGTCGCTGTCCATCCGGACCTCGCAGCCGTCCACAAAAGTTTTGATCACCTTGGCGTTGAGGACGTTCAGAAGGGTCTGTCCTTTGTCCGGGAAGGCGTAGGCAGACTCCCCGTAAAGGATCTTTTCGCTTTCGTAAAAGCCGTTGAGGTAGGTCCCTTCCGTGGAAAGGGCGGGGTCGGGAAGGGACTCCTCAAAATTCCCCCGGAAGCCGATATAGCCGTTGGCCAGTGTGAACAGTGTCTCATTTTTTTTATTTTGAGATGGGTCAAACCGAGTTTCCGCAAGAACAAAGGGGTTGATTGCCATGCAGAATACCTCCTTTTATGGATTTGTTTGACGCTGGAGAACGATATGCGGGTGTTCCAGCGTGATCTCCCATTCTGCGGGAGCCGTAACTGTCAGCGTCTGCGTGTCCGGTGCAAAATGGAAATGAAACCGTGCGCTGCCGATGGAGAGATTTGTCAGAGTAAGCTCTCCCAGCTCCGCCGGGATGCAGGGACGGAGTGTCAGACGCCTGCGGGCCGCATCCGGCTGAATGCCCAAGACGCATTCGGTATAGACCGACATGGTCGCTTCGTTGTTCCAGATTTGGATAAAGCAGCCCTTTGCCGGGAAATATTCCGGCGTCGCGCCGGGGCAGACTGCGCCGAAGGACTGATAAATCGCCTGGAGCGCGTTCCAGAGTTCGCCGGGGCGGTTTTCCCGGGCAAACTGCCGCATGAGACGGGAGGTACCGATTCCCATACTGCCATAGGGGCGTTCCGAGGGCTTTTGGAGGAAAGAGAATTGGTTTTGCTGGACTCTCTCCGCCCGCTGGGCTGGGAGATAGCCCTTGTCGATGAGCAGAGAGGGGGACGCGCTGCCGAAAAAGCAAAAGGCTCGGCGTTCGCCGACCGCCATTCCCATGGCTTTTTCCGCTATACGGTCGAGATTTTCCCGCAGTTTCTGCTGCAGCTCCAGATCCTCCGGTGTCTTGTCGAAGGAGCAGCTCTCGTCGCCATAGATACCATCGTCCTCCTCCACGGGGAAGGATTTCAGGGAGATCTTCCAGGAGCGGGTCCGCTCCAAGATCTCCTCCCGGGTGCCGGCCATATCGGCATAAGCGCCTTCCTTTTCCAGCCAGAACATCCGGTCAAAGCAGGCGAAGCTCTCGCGGAATTGGGCGGAAAACCGTGCGGCGTCCTCCGGCAGACCCAATTCCTCCGCCAGCTTGGCGAGGACCTCGTATCCCCGGACCGCATGGACTGCACAGTCGAATACAATGCAGTTGAACCCGCCGATCTCCGAAGCACCGTAGCCGTAGGGCAGGCCGTCCACGCTCTGGGAAAGGACCCACTCCATTCCCTTTTTCAGGAAGGGATAGAATTCCAGCAGAAGTTCCCGGTCGCCGGTCCAGCAGTAATAGTGGTAGATCCATTCAGCAAACTGTGGTGTCTCCGACAGCATCCCTTCGTAAAAAACAACTCCGTTGGAAACGCCTTCGTGAATGACCCGGCCGTTGCCGTTAACCCGGTCGGAGAGGTCGCGGATCAGGCGGCTGGTGCTGCGGCAGGTCTCATAGTCCCCCGTCAGAAGGAAGGATTTGAGAAGGTAGGTGGAATCGTGGCTGAACCACCAGGGAAACTCCGCGTATCCGGCGACGGCTCCCCGGCCCACGCCGGGAACCTCCCGGACGGCCCAGTCGTTGTTATACTTGGTCCAGCGAAACGTTTCCGCCAGATGGGGCGCGCCGCCCAGGGTCAACACCGCCCGGGAATCGATGTTCCCGTACCGGCGGACCTTTTCTTCCAGCAGTCGGGAGGAGCCCTCCCGCAGGATGCGGAGGGTCTCCGACGCCGCTGTTTCGCCGCTGCCGGAAATAGCCAAGTAGAAGGCCGTGTCTCGGGCTTCTCCCGCCGGGATGGCCAGGCTGAACCGGAGGGAAGCCCATATTCCCTGCCCGGAGGGTTGCTCCGGCGCGTCGGAGGTCTCGTAGACCCCTCCTTCGGCCGGAAGGGAGGCTGCCAACAGTAGATACCAGGGATTGCCGCTATCCTTGAGGGTCAGGACCCCGGTTTTCTGGTCAAAGCGGCCGGTATCCGGAAAATCCTCTTTCCCCAGCCGGTCGGAAAGCCAGACCGGAAGCAGCTCGGATTTGAGAAGGAAGCGCACGGGGATCGTTTTGTCCGTTTTTCCGCTGTTACGGAAGGTATAGGTGACGCAGAGCCCCTCCAGTCCGTCCGGGACGAACTGAAAACGTTCCACAGTCAACCCGTTTTGTTCCGGATAGCAGAACCGGCAGCCCCAGGGCAGCATTTCGAAGGTTTCCGCAGCTGGAAGCCAGCTGCCGTCAGCCTCCAGCCAGAATCCGTCGGCGGCCTTGATGGGCGGCGCCCAGAGGCCGTACATCTCCCGGGGCATATGCTCGCCCCGTTCGGGGAAAGAACCGTCCTGCCCGCCGATAAGGTAGGCCCGGCTTCCGGTGGTCAGATAAGGCCGGGCATCCGGAGAAGCAGTCTTGAGTCCGCTCATGCCAGCACCTCGATCACGTTGGAGCCGCGGCCAAAGGTAACGGTCCCCTCCGCGGGGGCGCCGTTGAGCAGGATCTGCCCGCCGCAGACCGGTGCGAAGGCAATGGTGAAATCACCAGTGGAGTGGATACGGTAGATCTCATGGTCTTCCTCGCGGGTGAAGGAGAAGTCTACAAAAGCGTTCCCGACCCGGACGTTCAAAAGTTCCATCCGGTCCCATTGAGAGGGAACGCAGGGGGCCAGGGTCAGACGGTTTTCCGGAATCATAGGCTGGAATCCGGCGAAGCACTCCACCACCGGCACCATCATGGCGTAGACGGTCCACGCCTGGGTGAAGCAGCCATAATTGGGGGACATTTCGCTGATGGAGCCGGGGAGGACCATGGAAAAGGTTTTGCACATCCGCCGGAGCAGCTCCAGGGACTGGTCGGTGCAGCCATAGCGGCCTTCCGCCACAGCCTGGACGCCGGTGGAGATGGTCATGGTGTGATGGTGCATAAAGCCCGCCAGATATAGGCCGTAGTCTCCGACAAATTCGTCGGAGCGCATGGTTTCCAAGGCAGCCAGAGCTTTTTCCCGGTCTGCCAGGCCGGTTTCCATGGGAGTGTTGATCACCCAATTTTTGTTGATGAGGAAGGGGGCTTCTTCGTCTTGGGGCATGGCCTTCAGCCGGGTCTGCATATCCAGAAGATAGGCGCGGTACGCTTCGTCCACCTCCGGGCCGTGTTTTTCGTCGTTTAAAAGAATGTCGATCCGGTCCAGGATCTGGGCGGCGGTTCCCACTGCGTCCACGTAAAGCTGTTCTTTTTCGTTCCACAGCCGGGTGTTGATGATCTTCCGCAGTTGGGCGGCGGTTTCACGGTAGCCGGAGCCGTCCCTGCCCAGGGCTGCGGCCATCTCTGCCATGCGGAAAAGAGCCTGGCAGGTGTAAACGGCCGTGTCGATAAGTTCGACGTTCAGGCCCTTGATTTCGATGATGCCGTAGCCGGAGGGCAGCAGGTCGCCGTCCGGGTCCATCTCGTGGAGCAGCCAGTCGATCCCCCTGGCGCAGTAGTCATACAGTTCGGCGACCATCCTGGTGTCCCCGGTCCAACGCCAGTAGTTGTAGACTGCGGTGATGAAATGGCCGGTCTCCTGGCTGTTTCCGGGGTTGGGGCAGTTGCCGTTGTTGGTGATTTCGTGAACGATCCGTCCGTTGCCGTTGACCTTTTGGCTGTACCGTTCCAGAAGGCAGAGGGTATCCCGGGCGGTCTCAAACTCTCCGATAGCCATTAGTCCTTGGGTGGAGTAGGCATTGTCGCAGCCGAACCACCAGGGGTATTCGGGCAGGCCGGCCGCCAGTCCCCGGCCAAACTCGCCGGAATCTGAAATCAGCCAGTCGTTGTTGTACTTGATCCATTCAAAAACCTGATCAAAATCCGGGTCGCTGGTCTGAAGGGCAGTTTTGGAGCGGATGCCCTGATAACGGGCCAGCTTTTTCTGAAGGAGGTTCTCCCAGCAGCCCCGCAGATTCCAGAGATCTGCCAAAAGGGCGTTCTTTCCGGTGTAGGAGCCCGCCAGGAAGTACCGGACCGTTTTGCCCTCGCCGGGAGCTAGGGAGAGTATAGAAGAAGCGGATGCGGTCACACCCCGGCCGGCCATCGCCGCCGGGCTGAAATCCTTCCGGTCGATTACGACAGCTTCTGCTCGGAAGGAATGCTCGCCGCAGAATCCAGCATACCATTCGTGTCCGCGGTCTTTTGCCAGGACAAAGCCGCTTTCATCTATCCAAGCGTCGTCCTCTTCGTCATGGATGCCGGACTCTTCTGAGAACCAGACCGGCAATATCTGGAAACGGACGGTAAACGCCAGATCTAGTTCCAGCGGAGAGTCCGCGTTGTTTTCAAAGTGATAGGAGATCACGGTGCCGCAGCAGTCGTCGGGTACGAACTGGAACCGGGTCATTTTCAGGCCCGTAAGCGGCTCGGCGCGGAACAAGGTGCCGTAAGGAAGGGTTTCATACTCGGTAAAAGTGGGATACGCGCCGTTGACACGAAGCCAGAAGCCGTCCGCAGCCTTTAACGGATACGCCCAGATCCCGCCCATTTCATTGCGGAGATGGTGGCCGAATTTCTGAAAGCTGCCGTCCTGCCAGCCGATGATTTTGCATTTTTCTCCGGCTGTGACCGTCATGGAGCCGGTGACGCCATGTTCGTTTGAACCGCCGCGGATGGAAAGGTCCTGATTCTTCTTCATCATTTTCATGGTGAGATACTCCTATTGATTGATACGGGTGATTTTACCGGCGGCTGTTTCAGGACAGCCGGCCGCGCTGACAGAAAAAGAAACGGGAGGAAGGCCCCTAGACCTTCCTCCCGTCGCATCTAGGGGGAGAGAATCCGATTTTATAAACTTGTCTTATTTCACGTAAGCGTCAACCTGGGCCTGGACTTCGGCAATGATGTCCTGCAAGCCAGCGGCATTCATTTTTTCCATGATCTCGTCACGGACTGCGTTGATGTCGGTGATGCCCTTGCCGAGGTTCTGAGCGTACTCGTTCATAACAGCGGTCACCTGGCTGATCTGGGATTTGATCTTGCTCTGGTCAACGGTGAAGCCGACGAAGGGGGTGACTTCGGCGCCCTCGTCCCAAGCCTTCAGGGTCTCGATGTCCTCCTGCGGATAGTTCGCGGAGAACCGGGCCAGACGGATGTCGTTCCACATCCAGGTGTTCATGCTGTAGATGTTTGCTTCAGCAGTGGCAGAAACGTCGACCGCGCCGTCGGTCAAGGTGTAGTTGGTGCCTTCCACGCCGTAGGACCAGAGGTCGTAGTTCTCCTGATCTTTCTTGAACCAATTGATGAAGGCGACCGCTTCGTTGACGTGTTTGCTGGTGCTGGGAACCGCGAGCATATTGTCGCCGGCCATGTAGATGTGACGGGTTTTAGGCTCGAGGAGCACGGTTTCGATTTTGCCGTCCGGAACGTTGGACAGGAAGGTGTCAATCCGCTCGGAAGCACGCATCAGGTTCGCGGCGACGCAGCCGACCATGCCGTAGTCAAAGCCGGTATCTTCGCTTTCCAGGTTGGAAGAGTCAACAGGAAGGTAGCCTTTGTCATACCACTCTTTGCGTTTCTCGCAGACCTGGGTGAAAGCGTCGGAATCCCAGAAGGATTTGACGGTGTAGTTCGGATCAGTGGGATCGATATAGACCGGGTTCACGCCGCCGTCGCCGATAGGGAAGTAGTAGTCCGCATAAACCGGATACATGGGCTGCATGTTGGAGCCGACGATAGCGTACATATCAGGCTCGTTGGCCAGAATGGCGTCGAAGTAGGCTTCCAGGTCTTCAATAGTCTTGATCTCAGGAATGTTGTATTTTTCCCGGATGTCACCGCGGATGTTCCAAGTGTTGTTGAAAGCGGTCATGGGGATAACGCGGGGCAGGGCATAAACCTTGTCGCCGACAGAGCCGCCTTTCAGCACGTAATCAGGAGTGTTGGCGAGGAGGTCCTGACCATAGTTCTGGAGGGCTTCGTCGATGGGCTGATAAACCTTCTTGGAAACCAAGTCGGACAGGGTGCTGGAGTGGGCCCAGGCGAGGTCATAGGATTCGCCGCCCGCAACAGCCAGAGCCAGCTTGTTCCAGTAGTCGTCCAGGAATTTAACGGTGACGGTCACATTGACGCCATCTTCCTGAGCGGCTTTGTTGACCGCTTCCAGAACGGCAGCCTGGCCGTTGGATTCCTGTCCCGGGAAAGCGGCGGTCAGGGCGACGGTCTCGCCGGAAGCAGCAGAAGAACCGCCGGTGGAATTTGTGCTGGAAGAACCACTGTTGCCTCCGCATCCGGCGAAAGCGGTGGCAGCCATAGCGGCAGCCAGAATCAGAGTAGTAGCTTTGTGAAATTTTTTCATAATTGTTCGCTCCTTTTCTCAAATAAAAGATTCGGGTAAGCGTTGGGCATTGCGCCCTCTTTATGTCTTAAACGGCGAGAGCCGGATAAGCCTTGGATGGATCAGCCTTTGACGGCGCCGACCATGATGCCCTTGACGAAGAACCGCTGCACAAAGGGGTACAGCAGGACGATGGGACCGATGGTGACGAACAGTGTGGCCAGCTGGAAGGTCTGCGAGGGGAGCTGAATGTTGCCCATGGAGCCGTTCTGCCGAATGAAGTCCATAATGGATTTGATCCGGTAGAGCATGTACTGCAGAGGGAACAGCTTCCGGTCACTGATGAACCACAGAGCGTTAGCCCAGTCGTTCCAGTATCCCAGGCCGATAAACAGCGCCACGGTGGCGATAATCGGGGTGGCAAGGGGGATAACGATCTGGAAGAAGGTGCGGATAGGTCCGGAACCGTCGATCTCGGCGGATTCCACCAGGGAGGAGGGAATGGTCTTGAAATAGTTCCGCATCAGGAAGACGTTGAAGGGCGATACCAGAGAGGGAAGAATCAGCGCCCAAATGGTGTCCTGCAGGTGCAGAAGCTGTGTGCAGACCAGGTACCAGGGGAGCAGACCCGCATTGAACACCATGGGAATGTAAAAGTACATCGAGATGGTGTTGCGGTATTTGACCCGCTGGAGGGACATGGCATAACCCGCCATACCGCAGAGGACCAGTGCCATGCAGGTGCCGACGACTGTTACAAAGATGGAAACCGCATAGCCGCTGTAAATGGAACTGTCTTTGAAAACCGTCTCATAGGCGAGGCTGGAAAATTCCTCGGGGATCAGCCGGTAGCCGTTGCGCATGATTGCCTGTTCACTGCTGATCGAGGCCATAAAGGTCAGGATAAACGGATAGATGCAGCAGAAGGAAAAGGCAAAAAGAAAAATGTGGATGAAAATCTGTGCGATTTGTTCGCCAAAACTTTTCCGATACATGGATGTTTCACCTCAGCCTTCCGATTAAAACAATGCATAATCTTTGTCGTACAGTTTGACCAGCATGTTGGAGCCCCATACCAGGATGAAGCCGACGACAGACTGGTAAAGGCCAACCGCCGCGGTAGGACCGAAGTCGGCCGCAGATTTGATCGCACGGAAAACGTAGGTGTCGATAACGTCGGTGTATTTATAGAGAAGGCCGTTGTCCCCGATAATAGAGTAGATCGTTGCAAAGTCACCGCGAAGCATGTTTCCGATGCTCAGCAGGCCCATCGTGATGATGGTCGGGAGCAGCATGGGAATCGTGATGCGCCAGAGCTGCTGCCAGCGGTTTGCGCCGTCCAGGGAGGCCGCTTCGTAAAGCTGATCGTCAATGCCCGTGATGGAAGCAAGATATACGATGGAGTTGTAACCGGAGACCTGCCAAAGATGAGTGAAGATGATGATCCAGGCCCAAGGCTCCGCCGTTTGTGTCCAGAGCACCGGCTCTCCGCCAAACATGGTGATGATCTGGTTGATCAGGCCGTAGGAATCGGAGAACAGGATGGTGGTGACTAATTTGCCGATGATGACCGAGGAGAAGAAGTAGGGGAGAAACATTGCATTCTGATAGAGCTTTTTCGCCGTCTTGCTCCGGAGCTCATTCAGCAGGATTGCAAACAAAACGCTGAGGAAAGTCGTCCAGATCAGATAGTTGAAGTTGATGAACAGGGTGTTGTAGGTGGTCCGCAGCGCGTAGCTGCTGGTGAAGTAAAATTTGAAGTTTGCCAACCCGACAAATGGACTGGAAAACTTGTCCACAAAGTTGAAGTCCATAAAGGCAATAACCAGACCGGGCATTGGCATGTAAGCGAAGACAAACATGACCAGCATAGCCGGCAGCATCATAAGGTAGTATGGCCAATTGCGCCGCATTTCATTAAGAAACGGATGCTTTTGACTAAAACTTTGGGCGGGCTTGCCGTGGAGCCCCACTTCATTTTTCATAATGATCCCTCTCCCTTTTCTCTTTCTCGGTTGATTCCGACGCAGAACCAACCGTTCTATTTATAGAAGCTTTCAAAAACGTTTTCGAAAGCTTCGCTGCCGGACCGTTTTCCAGCCGCTGTGTGCGGTCCCAGAGTGGAAAACTTTATTTTTCCCCAAAATGCCAAGAAAATAATCAGCCAGATTCACAAAAACGTTTTCGAACCTGTCGCAAAAAAGTTCCCATGCAGACGCTTCTTCGTTCTGCGTCCGTCAGTAGGGACGGACGCTTTCTCTGGTGATAATCTGATGGGGGATGTAGAGATGCTGCGGTGCAGCTTGGTTTTGAATAATCTTTTTCAGAAGTCTCGCGCTCTGGTAGCCAAACTCGTTGAAATCCTGACGGACGGTAGTCAGAGCCGGACGGAGAAATTCGGCCAGTGGGATATCGTCAAATCCCGTAACCGAAAAATCATCCGGTACCCGGTATCCGCATTCGTTCAGTGCGCGGATGGCGCCGATTGCCATGACGTCGCTCATGCATACGAAGCACAGACCCCGGGTTTTTCGGTATTCAGCAACATATTCTTTCACTTTTTGAAAGGCTGTTGTTTCATTGAAATCACAGTAAAGGATGTCGCTTCCATCCAACTCCAGCCCGTGGGCCAGCAATCCCTGCCGGATACCGGCCATCCGCTCCAAAGTGACCGAAGTCTCTTTTTTGCCGGCAATTACGACAAAGCGCTGATGTCCCAGGTGAATCAGATACTCGACCATCTCCCGGGAAGCCTGGATGTTGTCGATGGAAATGCAGCCCGCCTTTTGGCCGATGACCGGGACGTCGATCACCACGCAGGGGATATCCGCCTGCATCAGTTCTTCAAAATAAGGGTCCGTTGTCGTGATACCACTTAAAATTGCACCAGCAAGGTTTCGCTCCCGGCAAAACTGCCTGTAGGATTTTCGTTTCTGCTGGCTGCTGTCTGTGGTATAAATTGAAATTTCAATATTGTATCGAGAGGTGTAGCGGTAAATTCCCTGCAACATCATATACCAAAGGTTGTCCTTGAGGTTGCTGTTGAGAAGACCGGAAATAATTACCCCCATATTTGTATTGGTTTTGGAGGAAAGGCCACGGGCGATCACATTGGGTGTATAGCCCAGTGCTTCCACCGATGCGAAAACCCGTTCTTTTGTGGCAGGACTAATATCTTTATATCCATTAATGGCGCGCGATACGGTGCCGATGGTCACGCCGGCATGCTTGGCGACGTCCTTGATTGTTACTGCCATGACTGCCTCCCGTTAGACTTGTGAAACTTTTTATCAAAAACGTTTTTGATAAAATGAAAAATTAGCATAAATTCCAGCAACACATAAATCTATTAACGGGAATCAGAAAAAATATACATTTTTTAGACATCGAAAACGTTTTTGTTTTGTTTGAGTTTATAATATCACATTTCTCCTGAAATGTAAAGAGGTTTTTTGAATTTTTTCAGGGAAATTTAGCGTTTTGGGAGACTTTTGTGAAAAAGGACTGTTTGAGGGGTGAAGGCCAAAAAACCGCATCCCCTCTTTAAAAGGAATGCGGTTTTTTGGGAATATATCGGTATTTATCCGTTGACGGCAGTCAGAATTTCGTTCTTTCGGGTCAGCAGTTCATCCGAGATCAGCATCTCTTCCACTTTTTCCATACCCAGACGTTCGACCGTGGATCCAAAACGTTCCCCGGGGTGCCCTTCACTTTTAAAGAGAAGGATGGCCTTTTCGATGACGTCCAGCACCTCTTCCCGGGTGAAGAGTCGGGTCAGCGGTGTGCCGATGCGGTACTGCTTGCCCCAGCGCCCGCCGACATAGACCTTGTAAAGGGTTTCTCCGCTCTCCATGCTATGGAAGGGACATTTGGTCAGGCAGCGTCCGCAGTTGTTGCACAGGCTTCTATCGATAGACAGGAGTCCGTCCTGTACGTGGGAAGCTTTCATGGGACATTCCAAGGAAACCAGACATTTGCCGCAGCCCCGGCACTTTTCTGGATTAACCGTGGGAACGCGCTGGCCGACGATTCCCAGATCGTTGAGATCAGGCTTGACACAGTTGTTCGGACATCCTCCGGCGGCAATTTTAAATTTGTGCGGCAGGGAGACACTGTGGTAGCCTTCGTAGAAACGATGGTGAATCTCCTTCGCCAGTCCTTGGGTATCGTAGAGGCCGAAAACGCAGGTCGTGCCCTTGCACGATACAACGGGACGGACTTTGGCTCCGGTTCCGCCGGTTTCCATTCCAGCATTGGCGACAAATGCTTGGAACTCTTCGATTTTTTCATAGGGAATACCTGGCAGCTCCACCGTCAGGCGGGAGGTAAACGCCATGGTGCCATTTCCGTATATGTCCGCGGCCTTGGCAAGTGCCGCCATCTGCTCTGCGGTCAACACGCCGTTTTCTGTGATGATGCGGGCGGAGAACTTTTCGGTTCCACGGTTGATTAAAAATCCCTGGCCTTTTACCCGTTTGATATCTTGCGCTGCGATAGCCATATGATCACTCCGTTCTATGAATCTCTTTGCATTTATTATAGCACTTGCAAAGTATAAAGAAAAATAGTATTCTATAATTAGTAATATAGCAAAAAACCTATTGATGGAGGGACTCCCAATGACGATCCGCCACCTGAAGATTTTTATCGCTGTCGCAGAAGCGGGCACCATGAGCCAGGCTGCGAAAAATCTTTATATCGCGCAGCCCACGGTCAGCCAGGTCATCAGTGAAATGGAAGAGACCTATCAGATCCGCCTGTTCGAGCGCCTTTCCAAAAAGCTGTATATCACCAGCGCAGGAGAGCAGCTTCTGCAGTACGCCCGCCACGCCGTTTCCCTATTTGAGGAGATGGAGCGAAGCCTCCGAAATGCAGCGGATTCTGTGGTTCTGCGGGCCGGTGCCACCCTTACGGTAGGAAATTGTGTCCTCGCTGGGATTATCCGCCGCTTTGAAGAGGAGCACCCCGCCGTCCGGGCCCAGGTGGTGGTGGACAACACCCATGTGATCGAAAAAATGCTTTTAAACAGCTCTCTGGACTTGGCATTTGTGGAAGGGCAGATCACCAGCCCGGAGCTCCAGGTAACCCCGGTGATCCGAGACGAGTTGGTTCTCATCTGCGGTGCCGGACACCCGTATGCCGCCAGAGACAGCGTCTGCGCGGCGGATCTGGAGGGACAGGATTTTATCCTCCGGGAAAAGGGAAGCGGGACCCGTGCGCTGTTTGAAGACAGCATGAGGAGCCGCGGCATTTCCATCATGCCCAAGTGGACCTGCTACAGCTCTGACGCGATCCTCAGCGCCGTGGGGGAAAACCAAGGACTGGGCGTGATTTCCCGGATGCTGGTGGAACAGAAGGCCCGGGACGGGGTCTTCCGAATCCTGCCGATCCGCGACGCAGAGTTTCACCGCTTTTTCAGCCTGGTTTATCATCGAGACAAATTTCTCTCCGAACCGCTTCGGTTCCTGATCCGCGCCATTCTGGAAAGCAGCAGGGAGGAGTAAACTATTTGCCGCCGCGGGGCGGAAGGTGTCGGTTAGCCGCTTCGCGCAGCTTCTGGAAGGCTTCCGCATAACGGATGGAGCGCATCCGCGGAAAAGATCGGAGGAACCGGCGTTCCTGAAAGGTGTGCTTCTGGAGCAGGGTGCGGATCCGTTCATTATAAAAACGGCTGTTCTCAAAACTTTCCAGTAAATTGGCGCGGATCGCATGGACCTTTTCCAGCGAAGCGCCGGCCACAGTGTCCCGCAGTTCCCGTGCTTTGCCGCGGGATTCCTCGAGAAAGCCGTTCAGGGCGGATTGGATTTCCTGGAGCTTGCTGTTCATTCGGAGCATCCGGGAGACGGTGACGGCAGTATCCGCCGTGACAGCGGACAGCAACACGGCAGAAGAAAGGAAAATCCACCTGTCCGGGATCTTGACCGTAACCAGATAGACTGCCGGATGAATCCATAGAACCAACGCCACAGCGAACCCGCCGAAAACCAGCGCCCCCAACAGACATATGCGGCCGCCTAGCTGAAACCGCATATGGGAATAATCCCACCACCGGGCGTGAAACAGCTTTTCCAGAAGCCACGAAACCGTGTATTCCAGGACACTGCAAAGGGCCATTCCCGCCAGGAACAGCACTATGGGGCTGGAAAGCCGTCCCAGTATCAAGAGGATGAGCACCGCCCCCGAACCGTAAATCGGGCAGAGCGGCCCATACAAAAAGCCCCGGTTGACCCATTTCCTCTCCGTGATGGAACAGAGGATGGATTCGTAGACCCATCCGGCGAAGCTGTAAAACAGCAGCCAGAGAAACAGCCTGCAGAGCGTCAGCATGGTGAGCCCTCCTGCCGGAGAGCTCCGGCGCATAAAATGTGGAGCTGCCGGTAGCGTTTTCGGCGGAAGGTCTCCGCCAGGGAGCATCCCTTGTCCACCAGGCAGACCAGCAGTCCTTCCCGGCAGAGAGGCGGCACCAGCGTCAGTGGGAACATGTGCCGCACAATAATGTTCTGCTGGACTGCGTCCAGCTGCCAGTCGCGCTGTGCGTTTCGAAGTGCCGCCCACGGGTGGGTGAAGCCGTGAAACCGATGGTCCGGGGCGGGAATATGCCAGTCGTATAAAAAATAGTCGTGAAGCAGCGCACCGGAGACGAGGCTTTTCCAGCGGCAGTCAAGGCGGAGCCGCCGGGCGAACCAGAGGCTGTAATAGGCTACCGCGATGCTGTGCCAGAGAGTTGACGTGTCACCGTGCTGGATAAAGCGATCCATTTGCAAAAGATCGGTGCGCTTGACGACTTCCTGAAGAAGACGGTTAAAAAAAGCGAGTTCATCCGCTGTTAGTGTCATAAAATCACCAAACCTTCCGGGGATTTACCTTTTACAGTATAGCACAATCGCATTTTCTGTGCAACGGCCAGGCAATATCCGTTTAGAAAACAGACCAATTTCCCAAAAATCTTCAAACAGCCGCAAGTTTTCTTAATGTTGCAGCCGGCAGGGAGGCAACGGAAAAAAAGCCGGTATTAGGAGCTTTGTCTCTTCAAAAATGCAACATAAAACCAAATGAGATTTACTCTTTCCATTGGATATCGTCTGAAACAAAATTTTCAGGATCGGGGATTTTCCAAAAACGGGTTGACATCCCGGAAAAAGGCGTTATAATAGGAAACGGAAGGGCTTTCTGCCCGAGAAAAACCTGCCGGAATCATGAAAAGGAGAGACGACTATGCTGGCAAAACGCCCCCCGATGGGATGGAATTCCTGGAATACGTTTGGAGAACATATCAACGAAAAACTCATTATGGAAATCGCAGATGCCATGGTGGAAAAAGGCTATCTGGCTGCTGGATACGAGTACTTGGTCATCGACGACTGTTGGTCCGAAATGGAGCGGGACGAGAACGGCCGTTTGGTTCCTGACCATGAAAAATTTCCCAACGGTATGAAGGCCGTGGCCGATTACGTTCACAGTAAGGGCCTAAAGTTCGGTATGTATTCCTGCGCCGGTGTCCGGACCTGTGCGGGCTACCCCTCCAGCTATGATCATGAGTATATCGACGCCAAGACCTTCGCGGAGTGGGGTGTAGATTTCCTCAAGTACGACTTCTGCAACTTTCCGGAGACTGGCGACTGCATAGGCCGGTATCACCGCATGAGTATGGCCCTGAAGGCCAGCGGCCGGGAAATCCTGTTCTCCGCCTGTAACTGGGGCCTGCAAGAGCCTTGGAAGTGGATGGATTCCATCGGCGTCCACATGTATCGTTCCACCGGTGACATCCAGGATAACTATCAGTCCTTCAAGAATATTGCGGTCAGCCAGATCGACAACCTCTGTATGTCCGGCTCTGGCTGCTTCAACGACCCGGATATGCTGGTCGTCGGTATGTACGGCAAGGGCAACGTCGGCTTCGGCGGCTGCAACGACGTGGAGTACCGCACACACTTTGCACTCTGGTGCCTGTTCGGCGTACCGCTGATGATGGGCGGCGACATCCGCAGCCTCAGTGACACCAGCCGCGAGCTGCTGCTCAATAAAGAACTCATCGCCATCAACCAAGATGAGGAGTGCCGTGCGCCTTATCTGGCCGGAAAGTCCGGAGACGATCACTACTTCTTCATCCGCCATCTGGCCAACAACGAATTCGTGCTCGCCTACTTCAACTTCTCCGATAAATCTGAGATGACTTATCGCTACAGCGGCGCTTTCGAGGATATCGGTATCCCTTACGAAAGCGGTTACGGTTTGGATCTGACCGACGTGTTCAC
>CAJMLQ010000043.1 GCA_905214265.1 uncultured bacterium | reverse complement strand
TACCGTCACGGGCGTTCCCCGCCGTGTCTGGAGGAGAAGGTCGCACACATATCCTGTCCCGGAAAAAGCCCCGGGTCTGAGGTTTCGGATATTCGGTTTTGTGCCATAGAAAAATCGGTACTTCATAAAATCTTGCTCCTTTCGTTGGTTTTGGGATGCTGGTCACAGGGTGCTATACAATCATAGGCATCGCCTCCTTTCCGCATGGGGCAATGTGGCAGGTAATTCTGGTTGTTTTCAGGATTTGTTTTCCTATAGAAAAACCTATAATCATCTGCCACATTGCCCCACACCCTGTGGTTATGCCAGCAGCGGGGTCTCAAACTCGGAGATGAGTCGATAGCCCAGCAGCACCGTGGTTTTTTCACCGCCCTGCTTCGGGCGCTTACGGACTACCTGGGCGAATGCCTGCAGCCCCTGCTTGAAGTTCTTCATGCCCTCCGGGTAGCAGCCGTTCTCCTGGCACCATCCCTTGTACCGGGCGTAGACCGTGGAGGTCAGTTCCTCTGCGGTATCGTCCGCCACCAGATTGTCCTCAAAGAACAGAATCATCTTGTCGCTGTCGTGCTGATAGCGGTCAGTCGCTTCTTTCACTGATTTGGGAAGTATGAGTCCCTCACTCCGCAGGAGTCGGTATCCCTCGAGCAGCCAGTTGAGAATGGCACTCTGGACATGAGGCTCTGCAAACTGCCGCTTGAGGGTAGTGTCACGGGACTGCTCGTCAAAATGCCGGTCAAAGGGGATAATGATGATGCGGTCGCTTGAAAACAGGGTCATATCGTTGATAACCGGCAGGAAGTTGGTGTTCACATAGATTTTGAACTGGGGCTGGAAGTCGAAGCTGTTCTCATGGAGGAAACGGGCATTGAGGGTATCATTGCCGGTCATGGCTTTGACCTTGGCGGCATCCAGCACCATGCCTTTTCCCGGCTCCGGGATATTCACGAAGCGGACACCGGCCAGCCGGGCCACATCCTCGCTCGGCTGAGAACTGTTGGTGTAGCTTTTCATGGCGATGGTCTCCGGTCGGGAGGCGCAGCCGTAATCTCCCAGCACCTTCAGCACGCTTTCGCACAGGGTGCCTTTTCCGTTGCGTGTGGTCACCCCGTAGAGAATGGTCATGCATTCATGCCGGGTGTCCCCGGTCAGACCATAGCCCAGGATCTTCTGCAGGAATCTGGCTCTGTCGGCATCGCCGTCCATGATCTCATCAATGTAGGTGCTGAATCGTTCGGAATACGCGTTGGGGTCGTAGGTGACGGGACTCATCTTGGTGAGGAGGTCTGTGCTGCGGTGTTCGGTGAACTCCCCGGTGTCGATATGCAGGGTGCCGTTCTTGCAGTTGAAGATGTAGATATCCGCATCAAAACTGCCATAGGGGATGGGATGGTACACCTGAGCGTCCTTGAGGATATTGACCCGATTGTTATGGCTGTGCCACCTGCTGGCGTATTTCATATAAACGGTGCGCTTGTCCTCGTCATGGATCTTCAGAGCAAAGGCGTAGATGAGGTTGGCCAGTTCCATGCAGTCTTTCATCGCCCGGAGACTGCCTGTGTCCGGTTTCCAGATGCCATCCTCGTAGTAAAACCACACCTTGCGTTCTGGCACAAAGCGCAGGCGGTCCTGGTAGAAGTCTGCGAAGATGTGCCCGGCGCCGATGTCGTTCCAGGGATACTTGGCGGTGTCCAGCGGGTCAAGTTCTTCCAGCCGCTCCATGCCGAAGTCCTCTGCTGCGGTTGTGGAAACAACGGGCTTGTAGGAATCGGTCATACCGGTGAGCGCCTTGGCGATCGTGAGGTTGCCGTAGGTATCCGCTCCACGGAGTTCGTCCCATTTCTCACGCATCAGGCCGGACTGTCGGAACAAGCGGTCTATCTGCCCGGCATCCCCGCCGCACCAGAATGCCAGCATGGACGCGAGAGCGGCGTCTGCTTCGCTATGGCTCGGATACCCGGTAATATCGCCGCTCCAGAGCCGACAGAATTTCTCGCCGTTTTTGGCCTCGGAGGCTTTTGCAATGACGCTGTCATCGCTGAGATAGCTTGTCCCGGGGACAGCAGCGGATGGAGTCGGCGGTGTGGGGCGGCGCATATAGGCGTCGAGTAGCCAGACAAGCGCCTCCGCCGTCTCCACCACATCGGCTTCGTTGAGGGCGTTGCCTGTGACCGTGAGGAACCGGTTGGTATGGCCGGGAATGTAGACCTCGATATCCCCGTGTTTGATGTAGTAGGTCTGGGTATCGTAGCGGAAATCATCCGGCAGCAGGCAGAAGATGCGGAGACCGGTACCGGACGGGCTGATCTCGATATAGGTATCCTTGAAGCGGTCTACGATGGGTTGTGCCCATGGGAGTATGTTCCCGTCCACGATACAGTCATCCAAATCGATGCCCACAATCCTGCCGCTGACACGGATACCAATGCCGTCATAGCCTGTTGCGGATGCCGCAGCATCGAAAGCCGCAAAGGTGGCCGGGTTGCTTACATCGGCACTGCGTGTAGTGCCCGGTGTATACGGCACCTTTTTCTGCTCTCCCTTCCGCAGCTCATACTTCCAGTTGCAGAACTGATCGTAGCTTTTAAGGAACAGCGGTATTTTTTCAAATTGAACTTGCACTGTATGTGCCTCCTTTCAGTTGATTGCTTCTTACACTTCCCACTGGACATGAGGAATGCGTTTTTACGAGGATTACGGAAATTTTTCCTTACACTTCCTAATGGAAACGAGGAAAGCGTTTTGGCGAAAACCCAGCGGATTTTCTGTTCCTACTCTCCACTGCGGATGAGAAGTGCATTTGGGCAAAAAATCGGAACACTATTTTGAAATACTTTCCTCACACTTCACTACCGAGGATTTGAGAGCCGTTTGGGCGAAAAATCAGAAAATTTTTTCAGAAATTTTCTGTTCCCACTCTCCACTGGAGGTCAAATCCTGGCTTGGCCGAAACTTTTGATTTTTTCTCTCTTCACTTGCCACCGGACATGAGAAGTGCGTTTGGTCCCCAATTATGAAAATTCTTTCCGTTACTCCTATTGGGAGATGGGAGAAGCGTTTTGAAGAAGGATTCCGAAATTATGTCCTTACACTTCCCAACGGACATGAGAAGTGCGTTTGGGCGAAAAAATCGGAAACTTTTTCGAGTTTTTTCTGTTCCCATTTTCCACTGGAGTCGAGATGCCCATGTGGTCCGCTTTTCGGGAAATTTCTCTTCCTCACTTACATGGGAAAAATGTCAACCCCCTCTCTTCCACTACCCACTGGAGGAAAAGCGGCTGTTTGAACGAAAAAAGGATGCTGTTATCCAAATCTTTTTCTCACTGATCTATCTGGACAGGAAAAGGTTAGTTGGCCGAAAGAATCTGAAAACAGAAAAAAGCAGCCCTCTCACAGAAAAGGCTCTGTGATAGGACTGCTCAACACGGATACGTTTTTTATTCAAATACCAAATGACATTCTCCAAAGCACCGATTATGTGCAAAAGCCGGGACCTCTTGTGGGTGAGATCCCGGCTTTACTTATAAGGTTAATAGTTCTTGATCAAAAGTTCCGTAATATAGCCACGATGGTCTGCATTGCGGTTGATTTTTCTTTTTGCATTTATGCGCTGAACGTCATAATCTGCATATAGATCTTCAAAAAAGTCATCCTCAGGGTCAACGTTTTTGGGATCGGAATTACTCAAAATAATGTACGCACCTCTGGCGTCCATATCTTCTATGAACCCCGCCAGTGCACGCTGACAACTGTCATCAAATTCTGTTTCAGTATATGAAATAAAGCTGTCACGACCTTTAAGTGGACGATAAGGGGGATCGAGGTATACAAGGGTATTTTTATCAATAAAGGCTCTTGATGCAGAATAGTCTCCGCAAACGATCTGGACTTTTGCCAAAGCAGCAGAAACAGCACGAATATTCTCTTCATTGCAAATCAAAGGATTTGCCTGATCGCCTTTTGGAACATTAAACAGCCCGTTTCTATTTGCGCGATATAGACCATTAAAACAGGTGCGATTCAAGAAAATAAATAGTGCAGCGCTTTTTACGCCCGATTTACTTTCGCCAGTTTTGATCAGATTGTTGAACTCGTCACGTTTTCCATAATAATACTGTTTTCTACCGTCATTATCGAGAACCAAGTATTCGGTTTGGTATCCTGTTAATATTGTGATCAAATCATCTGCTTGATCACGGATGACGAGATACATATTAATCAGTTCCGCATTTACGTCACTTATATATACCTCATCAAGTTCATATTTTGACAGTATATCAAATAGGACAGCGCCGCCGCCAACAAAAGGTTCAGCATAACGCCGTATTTTGTCCCCAAAGCCATCGGGGTAGGCGTGCGAGATTTCTGCTAAAAGCTGTGTTTTACCTCCGGCCCATTTCAAAATCGGCTTTAAATTCTTTTGCTGCAAGCGTATCACCTCCCTTACCACATCAGCATAGTACAATTCAAAAATATATTATACCACAGTTCTTGTCAAATTGGAATAGAGACCTGCAAATTTATGTTTTTTCTTCGAAAAGTATGGGGGGAGAGCATCATCTCTTGTCGTTTCCGTAATATACAAAAAATATTATAAAAATATTTGCATAATACTTGACGAAAATTGCGCCGAGTGATATCATATAGACAACGGAGGTGTCGAATTGTGGCGGTAGATAAGAAAGCAAATTTTATACGCATTGCAGAAGCTAGAACGAATAAGATCATCGAAAGCATTGCGTTGTTGGGTAATCTGTCAAATACCTCTTACTATGAATATACGCCAGACCAAATAGAGGCTATGTTTTCGGCAATCCAAGAGGAACTGGATAACCAAAAAAGGCGGTTTGCGGATAGTGGACCTAAAAAAAAGAAGTTTAGACTCTAAGGAGGGCTTATAGATGGCTGAGCAAATGTGGAGATTCCCTGACAATAACTACACAAGTGAAAACGGTCTGGACACCAGTGACATGGAAATGTTTAAAAAAGACCCTGTTTCTTCTCTGGCAAGAGAAATTTGCCAAAACTCTATCGATGCAGCTTTTGGCGAAAAGCCGGTACGTGTTGAATTCAGCTTGTTTCAAGTCGCAAGAGAGGATGTCCCCGGTATTGATGATCTGGCCGCACAGATTGATGCCTGCTACGAATATAAGAAGGACTCTCCCAAGGAAGAACCCGCCCTCCGAGAACTGAAAAGAAGCATCAGCCATGATACGATAACCTGCTTGCGCGTTAGTGATTTTAACACATCCGGCATTTTTGGTGTAAAAGTCAATAAGAGCGGAGTTCCTTTTTATGACCTTACAAAGGGTTCTGGCATAAGCAACAAAGGTGGCAGTAGTGGTGGTTCCAAGGGCATTGGTAAGTTTGCGTCTTTTGTTGTCAGCACAACAAATACCGTCTTTTATTCTACAAAAGCTAATGACGGAACATCTGGTTTTATCGGTATCAGCAAATTGCGCTCTGCACCGATCCCTGGGAAAGACGAGAACCTGTTAACGATCGGTGTTGGTTACTATGCTGAAACCGAGAGAAACCTACCTGTTTTGTGCGAACTGCACCTTGATAAAGGTTTCGTGAGAAGTGAAAACCAGTATGGTACCGATGTCTACATTATTGGTTTTAACAATTTTAAGGGTTGGCAGTATGACATCATTGCCAAGGTGCTGGAGAGCTTTATGGTGGCAGTGATGCGCGGCGAACTGGAAGTAATCGTAGATGGCATTGTTGTAAATCAGGACACTGTTAGCAACATCATCTATGATGAAGCATTCCAGAGTGGTCGCGGCAAAATCGAATACCGTGAAATCCGCGCCCAGTATGAGCTGTTGCAGGATGATGAATCTGTAATTGTAAAAGAGTTACCCATTGATGAGAATAACACTGTAACGGTGTATTTGAAGCAATATGGCCAGCAGGACGAAGGCAATGCAACAAAACATTGTGTTATGGTAAGATACCCGTATATGAAGATTACCTACATAAGCCCTGGTGCGTTTCTGCCGTTCTCTGCGCTCTGCGTGATTCACGATAATGAGCTTAATAAAAAACTGCGCGCAATCGAAAATCCTCAGCACACCGACTGGGAGATCAAGCGTTTGAATGATTTCCCCGATGAAAAGCGTGTAACTCGTAAGATGAAAAAAGCATTGGAGACCACTGTGAACGATTTTATTAAAGAGGTTCTCCGCGCGAGTTCCGGCGAAACCACCGACATCGAGGGCGCAGGAGAGTTTCTCCCCTCGCAGGATGAAGCTGGCGGTGTGTCTGGCAACACGATCTCAAATGAGCAGGTATTGATTAAACCTATGAAGGTAGTGAAACCTCAGACACCCAAAACAGCAAAAGCTGGCGAAGCCGGTGAAGCGTATGAGTTTGGCGAGGGTGAGTTGGTTGAAAACGGTGAACCGGGTAAAAAACCGAGGAAAAAACCCAAGCCGAAGCCCCAGCCTAATCCCAATCCTAAGCCGGAACCCAAAGACCAAACGGAGGTTGGCCCGGGCAAATCCCCTGTTTTGAAAAAGGTGCCTTTGAGCGGCATGCGTTATCGTACTGTGGTTACAAACAAGGCAAATGGTAAGTACGATTGTATTTTCACATCCCAGTATGATGAGAGTGACTGCGAATTTGCCATTCGTCTTTGTGGTGAGGCTGCGGATAAATATCCCGTTGATATCCTTTCCGCATCCATCGATGGTGTAGAGTGTACTGTCCAAGAAGGTAAAATTGTTGGAATGCGAATCGAAAAAGGAAAAACTTATAAGATTTCCTATTCCGTTAACAGCACAGAGATGTTTGCAAGTGAGGTGATTTTGAGTGCATATCGGTAATAGAATTTTTCCGTATCCTGTTTTGAACAGAAACGAAGAACTCTCCGACTATGTTAAGGATTCCACTTTTAAAGTGGAATTTGATGTCGATGAAAATGGTGCGCCTATCGTACAAAATGGCGAGGTCGTTTTCAAAAACCTTCACTATACAATTACGGACGCATCTCTTATCACTTTATTGGAACAAGGTAAGCTGAAGGGTGCTTTTATTGTTGAATGTTCCGCATCGGTGTACAGAAGCCGTTTTGAGATTAGCACCATTCCGTATGACCTCAAGGTTTCTGCACATGAGATAAACGGCAATGTCGTAGCGTCCTGCTATCTGTATGCTGCAGAGGATATTGCTGATTTTAAGAGTAGTGGCTTTATTCCGGAATATGCCGGGTACTCCTTTGATATCGACAAGTTCGATATTTTGGCAGTTGATGATGGATTTAAGTTTAAGATTGAACTTGATCCCTCTGAAGACGATAAAGTAGCATCCATTTTCACGGTAGTGAAAAAGGAGGGCGATAGTGACCTTATGTCGTGTGTTTACGATGAGAAGAAAATTGTTATTTATCTTCCCGCTGCGTACTATGGATGCTATGATAACATCAAAACTAAGAAAGAATGCAATAACATTGCGTTTGCTATGATCGCAATCCCTTCTTTGGCATACTGCCTGGAGGATATTTACTCCAGATACGATAGCCTTGAAGAAATATTAGATGCCCACTCTTGGTTTAGTGCTGTCTGTATCAGCTATAAGCGCAGAACCGGCAACGCACTGACTTTCGAGGAATTCGAAAATATGAGCAAGCTGGAACTGGCTCAGATGGTTTTGAACAGTGCATCCTGCAATGGTCTCAAGGACTTTAATAATATGCTCCTTGGCGGCATGAACCATCCAGAGGAGGAAGGTGAAGATGAATGAGTAAAATTCATATTAAATATATGACAGATGAAGCCCTGGAAACACTAAAGGCAAACACTGATGATGTCACAAGGAAACTCATCGAAAACCCGAAAAGTTCCGCATGGCTGAAAACCTTCTTTCCCGGCACTCTTTGGGTGACTAAAAAGTATGAAATCGAAGAATTTGCTCTCAAGGTACCGAAGGATGATAAGGACCGCGAAACAGATATCTACAACTCAATTCTGCTGTATGAGCGGTTGCACCATTTGCCGCTGTATGTTCTGACCGATGAGCGCTTTTGGTGCTGGATGAACTTTGAGATGGGATATGAAGCAGCCCTTAAATACATGCCTGTGAAGAAAGGATCCTCTGTATTTAAGGACCACTGGCTGTTAACACAGGGTAAGCGCCGTGGTTTGTTCTTTGGTGTTCTTTCTCGTTGCTACTTCCGCGTTGCACTATCGGTTGATGAAACGCTCGCTGATCCCTATGAACTCACAAAGTTTGTTATCGAGAATCCTCTCCGCTTCAGGGAACTGACCTGGCGTTCTTTCTCCAGTGAGAAAATAATCGTTCTTGGCACACTGAAGGCGGAAAAGCGCGTAATGGCAGAGTACCCTCAGATGGAGGAAAACACCAAGCACTTTGCAGAAATTGCGAAACTGTTGTCTAAACTTGGCAGCGTAATGCTGCTTGACTGTATGACCGAAAAAGACATTGAAGAATATGTCTATAAAAAGTACAAGGCAATGGTGGAAGGAGAACTTGCTAATCGCGGTCTGCTGAAGAAGTTTAAAGATGCGGTAGTCGCCGCTTTCCACGGATAATTCTGCCTAAACAACAATATTACGATACCGCTACAGGAAACTAGGGCTGGACCTACCGTTATAAACGGGTATCTTGTATCGAATCGAGGGTACAAACACAATTTAATCGCAGGTCGAACCCCAGAGGCGACGATTGTCGTCTTGCCTTACGGTTTCGTACTTGCGGCCCACTTAGAGGATAGGCTTTAGGCCTGTCCTCTTTTTGGTAGTCGAGTAGTCCGCGCAACAGATTTTTCCATGCGGGGTATATCATACATGGGGTGTCGTTGTCATTCTGTCCCCTGTTGACCTGACTTTCAGAAAAAATCTTTTGAGGTTTTATGGACTACCTCAACTACCAAAGGCTCTTTTCCCTTGAACGGCAAGGCTTTTCTCAGGTAGCCCGTCAGGTAGCAGAGGGCTCGGGCTGGACTACCTCGACTACTACGGACATGCGCAGGGCCTGCCCGAGGGGAATGAAAGCGCTAAGCTACGACGCAAAACTCGCAGGGGCGAAGTCGCCGCAGAAGGAAAAAGCAAGGTTTTGCAGAGTTGTTTTTTTGTCGGCGCTTGCGCGACGCAAAGGCCGAAGTCATTCCTCAGCCGCGCCAGTTCAGCCTCCGAGCGTCTACCGCCTTGCGGGAAAGTAAATCCGAGGGCCTTCAGGTGTTTCAAGCAGGCCTGCGGGTGCGCGTCCAGCCCTTCGGCGATCGCCGTCGCGCCGACCTTGTACCGTGCCAGAATGTCCTTGATATACTCCCTGCTGGAGACTCTCAGGCAGAGCTTTGCGCTCCTGGAAGGTCATACGCTTGCCCAGCTTAACCGAATAATCGGGGCCGCTCATTTCTCTCACCTCCTTTGCCGTGTACTGCTTGAAGCGAGACTTGCCGCGCTGCGGCCTCGCGTGGGCGCTGCGGGCGGTCTTAGACTTTTCCCGCACGTCCTCGAAAAAGGTATAGGTCTCGTCTTTCATCTGGACCTCCATAGACGTGCCCCGGTCGCTCCGTATGGGCTTTTTTCGGGCCTGGGCCCTTATCCCTTATACTCGGATGCCCATACGGAGCCCCTGTGGGCTTGTTTTAGTCAGCCCTGCTCATAGGGACCTCGCAGACCCCACAGATCAGACTCAGCTCAGCCGTAGTCTTGACCTCCTGGCCGCAAATCGGGCAAACATAGCGGTGGGGCTTCTCGCGCTCAGCCTTGGCTTTCTCCTTAGGAGGAACGCGGGCGAAGGGAACTTCCAGCACAAAACCATTCTCCTCGAGAGTCTTCTTGAAGGCGTCGGTCGGGCTGGTGTGAGAGAATCCCACAGTGCGGTCATACCCGATCTTCAGGTCGCGAGCCTCAGCTTCGGCCTTGAAGGTCTTGTTGTGGTAGCGGCCCTTCTGGCAGGTGTCGGCGATGTCGTTCACAAGGCAGTGGTATTCCGGCTTTAAAAGGTGATACAGGCTGTCTAGACCCAGGGCGGGATAGGTGAAAAAATATAGCTACAATATCTTATTTAATAAAATTCCAAAGTACTGGTAAAAGTGCCTGCGCCCATTTCTTACAGCCCTCTTCATTGGGATGATCGCCGTATAAAGCGTCTTCTGGAGTGTTTCCGCCTACACTGAGTATTGGGACAACATCAAAAATGGCGTCTGCCACGTCTGCAAGGTCATTCATGATATAACGGTTTACTTCTGACCAGATTCGTTTGTGTTCCTGTTTGTAATTAAACGGCGGAATTGTTTGCAGTAAAACTTTCACACCACAATTGTGGAGGCTTTTTGTAATATTTTTTAAGTTTGCCTTTAATTCCTGTTCCGTACAGCCCTGAAAAATATCGTTTACGCCGTAACACACAACCACTGCATCATTTTGTTTTGCTTTGAAAAGCCAGGCTCCGTCAGAAGCAGCATCACTTGCTCTGCCGAATCCGAGTCCCAAGTTCCAAAACGCGTAGTCACTGCCAAGGCTTTTGGAAATGATGGCGTTCCAATGCGCATAGGAATTGATGGGGGTGCCAAGGCCCTGTGTTATGGAATCGCCTAAAAAAGCGATTCGTTTTTTTACCGATCGATTACAGCCTAGCATTCCGATAAACGGCATTTCTGAAGAGAACACCCAGTTGTCTCCCGTTTTTTTAAAGGCGGGAATATTGCACTCGCACAAAAAAGGAATCTGTTTGCCGCGAAAAGAAATTTCAACACAGATATAGTCGTCGGTTTGCGCATTCAACAGAACTGCGTCAGTAGAAAAAAACTCGCCAGGAGCAACTGTTTTGCTCTTTTGGCCATTGAACAGGATCTGTTTCATATTGCAGGCATGTTGAATATCATATTTTTTAACAGGATCGAAACTTCTGCCGAAAAAGTCACCTTTACAGATGCCAGCGTGTAGGCTGAGTATTTCCCATTGGTCGCAAACAAAGTTGGCGTGGCTTTCCTTGCCATCAGAAAAGGTGCTGTCTACTATATTGGAAAGCAGAAATGAATACTTGTATTCGCCGCCACAATTTACGCGATAAAAAATGCGCCCTGTTTGGATTTCGTCGCATGTCAAAAAGTATTTTTGATTTCCACTTCCAGCGGAAGTGTTTGATGTGTAGTTTTTAAAATAATCCATATACCATCCTTCTCTTTATTGCCAGTACAGCTAATTTGGCGCAGAATGTCGCTGTGCCAGTTGAATGGCGTGCCCTATTAGCTAACTGGGTACGTGAATTCTTAATCCTAATACGTTAATATCATACCACAAATCGACCACTTTTTCAACTTGGAGCTGCAGTTGGATTGTGCCGATGCTGGTTATTTTTTATACAGAGATCGTCATCCCATGCTGCAGCAAGAAGGAATAAGCGTCGCTATAACGGAAAGCTACCCGTCCCTTGTTCGAATTCAACGCCGGAGTTTCAAAGCTCCGGCGCTGAAATTTTCGTGATAATCATCGTCTGGCAGAGATTGGCGGTACCTGCCACCAGCGTATGAAAACCATACGATGTTTTCCCGTTTTTAATCTGTCCGTTCACATCGAACTGTCACACGGCTCTGGCCACTCACAGTGCAGGTGAACAACGTCAAATCCCAATCTCCGGCCTCCATTTCTTTGGAAGCTGTGGCCTGGAGGATTTCCCGTTCAACGACCTCATAGGTGAAGTCGTTTCCGTCTATATCGGTAAATGTGACGACATCACCCTCCTGGAGTGCTTTCGGATTGCCAAAGTGGGAGGAATAATTGTGTGCGGCAATAATGAAATCGTCTGTATAGGCTGATCCGGCATAGCGGCAAGGAGAGACCTTTAGATTCGGATAACTCCACTGGCTGATGACAGGCAGTTCCAAGTCCAGTGCCGGGATACGCAGGATTCCGATATACCCAATGCCATCAATGGTCTCCGCCGGCATTTCCATATTTGGGTTTAGAACGTAGGACGGGATATCTGCTTCCTCAGGTAGGTTGGCAGCCGGCGGCAATGAGGATCCTTCTGTGGGGATGATTTCATCTAGTCGGTCAATGGCCTGCATTACGGAGTGCTCCGCCCGGAAATTATCGTACAGATTGTAGGCTGTTAAGAAAAGGGCTGCTGCAATCAGCAACAGTCCTAAACTTATCACAAATTTTCCTTTGTTACTTTTCATCAGGGATACCCTTGCGGCGGATCAGGCCAATGATGATGAACAGCAGTCCAACGGCCAGCAACACAGGTACCGGCCACCAGAGCTGCCCGGTTTGAGGCAGAGTAGGCTTATTCGGTGTTGTAGGCTCGTCCGGTGTTGTAGGAGGTGTGGCCGGGCTGATAGGCGTCGGTTCATCTGAAATATCCTCGGCATAGGTATTGGTGATCACAAAGGTGATACCTTCCCGTGCCACTTCCACGATATAATCCTCCAGTCTCTTTTCAGCCACAGTCCATTGATAGCGGTCATCCAGATTCCTCCAAGTGTGTCGCCAATTATTCTGGGCATTCAAAACGACAGTATCATAAATATCACCGTCACGGAGGAGCTGTACAATAACCTCTGTGGGCCGTTCTTTTTCATGGCCATCATCCTTCCAGACCTTTAGCACCTTGCGTGTGATGGTATCATTCGGTCCATCAGGAATGGGTTTGGAATCGTGCTTTGCATTGGCAATCACCTCGTAGATCCAATCGTTGGCATCCCGATCCAACCCCGGCAGTATTACCATAAAAGGAGATGCGTCATATCTCCGACTGCCTTGGAAGTGACGATGCCCCAATACGAGATACAGACCCGGTGTCAGGCGATTTCCTGCTGTTGGAAAGGATACCAGTCCCTTATTGTCAGTCTTGCTGCTATCGGTAGCGGCAACCTTATCCCGGAGTACATAACCTTCCAGAGTGGAGGCCAGCGTTCGCCATGCTTCATCATTTTTTCCCCGAATGTCTACATGAAACTTTTGGAAGAGTTCCGTTGTGGTCAATTCTCCGCATTCGTCCACCGTCGCGACTAAATAAATGTCAAATTGTGCTTCAGAAAGGGGCGTTGTATCGTCCAGATACGATATCGTCAAATTCACGTCCCGGTTCAAATCGATGCTTCCAGCTGCAAATGCGGTCGTTGGCAGAAGCATAACGACAGCCAGCAGGCTGAACAGCAGAGCAGCCATGCGGTTTGTTTTATTCATCAGTATCACCTCCACGGTTTCTCTTGGGTTTCTTGGGCAACAGCAGGATAATTAAGAGGATCAGGAGAATCGGCGTTGCCACAATGGGAGCCACCAATAACGGCTCAATTTGAACGGCGTCTGCCGTCACGCGGATTGCCTTGGATTCTTCGATATTATCAATCCGATGCCCCCGTACCAGAAGACGATGTGTGTTGATTCCGTAAGGCGTGCAGGTAACCAGTGTGCAGTAATCCTTACCTTCCACAATTTTCAAATCATCTACTTCATCTGGCAAAACAATGCGAATCTGATCAACCTCGTAGGTTAAAATCTCATCCAGAATACGGAGGATAAAAATATCGCCAGCTGCTAATTTATTCAGATGAGTGAACAGCTTGGCGCTGGGAAGCCCCCGGTGGCCGGATAGTACACTGTGTGTGCTTTCACCGCCTACCGGCAGGCTCGACCATTCCAGATGTCCAACACCGACCTGTAGGACGGATTCCTCTGTGCCGTGGTAAAGGGGAAGGGAACTGTCGATCTCCGGGATTTCGATGTAGCCCATAACGCCAAGGCCGGACACATCCAACTGGCTTTCGTATTCCTGCTTCTGTTCATCGGAGAGAATATACTGACTGCTGCGCGACAAGAGAGATTTGTTATATTCCTGTGCAGCAGCCCAAATCTCGTCATAGAAGTCATTGTCTATATTGGCTACTTCCTCAGCATAGCTGGCGATAGCCTGAGTCTGGTGAAGGGAGTTCCAGTAATCACTAACAGATGGGTACAGCAGCAAGGACAAGCCTGCAAGAAGCACCAAAACTAAAACTACCGTTACGAAATGATTGGCTTTTTTCTTCATGCAGGATTCTCCTTGCCGCTGTGGGCCGGGGAGAAGAACTCTCCTGGGCTCACAGCGGATGATGGTTTTATGCCGCTAAAATATGTTTGCTGGATTAGTTCTTGGAGCTCATGCGCTTCTTGGTGATCAGCAGGACAACAGCGCCTAGAACCAGAACAGAGCCAAGGATGTAAAAAACAGTCGTGCCGGTACCACCGGTGGAAGGCAGCTCCGTGCCGGATTGGTTGTTGATTTTGGCGGTGTAGGTAGTGTAGTTCGAGGAGTCATCTTCACCAACAATTTTAACTTCTACATCATTTGCGAGTTTGTTGTAGCCGGCGGGAGCCTCAACCTCGCGGAGATAGTAGGTATCTGAATCTAGTCCGTCAATGGAAATGTTGCCGTTTTCGTCGGTGGTCAGAACCGTGTTCTCAGGCCAAGTGACAGTTCCATCCGCTTCGGCTCCAGGGACATCGGCCCATCCGGTGATCTTGCCGCTGACAATGGCGGCTACTTTATTCTTGCCATTGTTCAACAGAACAAACTTCGCATCCTTCAGATGCTTGGTCTCGTCGCCGTTGGCGTACTTCAGAATCTCCATGTCCCAGGTGTAGGTCTTGGTCTGGCTGTCAGGAGTATATTTAGTGTTGCTGCTGTCGCCATAGCTGAGCTTGCTGGTGTTGGGATTGCCTGCACCGGCGATGACAGCGTTTTCGTTCAGGGTGGCAGAGTAGGAGATCACGATCTGATCGCCGGCTTTTAGGGTGTCGCAGAAGTCCTGGGTGAAACGCACTTCAAAGGTGCAGCCATCCTGGAGGTTAGTGGTCGTCACAGTATATTTGGAAACATCCAAAGTGACATTGTTCAGAGTCACTTTGGTGACGCCGGTATAAGTCAAACCAGCGGACATGGTATCGTGGAATACATAGTTCTCGGCACCGGCCTGAGCGGTGATGGAGCTCTTGAAGTTTACAGTCTGGCCAATGTCAGCGTCATTCTTTTCGCCGTAAGCGCCGGTGGAATCCTCTTCAACGGTCTTGAGGTTGGTGGGAACCTCGTTCTTCTCTTCCATCACAACATTCGGGTTGGTGGTATCCAGGGAGCAGAGAGTACCCAGAGTGGAATCGACCAGATAGTAGCCCAGATCAAGGCCGGTGAAGGCCACTGTAGTGGTGGTTGCCGTTACACTGCCCTGATTGGTGATGCTGTGCTCCTTAGCGTACTTCTGCGCCAGCTTGGCGAAAGCAGCAGGATCCGCATTGCCTTTCCAGGTTACATAGCCTTGGCCATCCACCGCTACGTAGACGTCCTTGACGCCGGTACCGTTGATGAAATCGCTCCATCCGGCAGCTGCCTTATAAGCATAGGCTTTGCTTGTGGCGTTGTAGCTTTCCAAATCAAGGATCTGATAAACCGTATAGGTCTGTCCTACAACAGCATCATTGATGGTAATGCTGCCGGTTTCATCTGCCGCAAACGCGGTGGTCCCCATGGCAAACACCATGACCAGCGCCAGCAGGAGGCCGGCAAATTTCTTTGCGTGTTTCATTGCTTAATTCCTTTCTTTTTTGAATTTTTGAGGGAACTTTTGCTGCGTATCAGGAGGATGCGAATTCCCCCTTTTTGCGCTTAGTATGATTATACAACAGGAAACCGCCCGTGCTGAGCATCAGCAGCAGTCCTCCTATGGCATACAGGCCGGTACCGGTCCCACCGGTTTGGGGCAGTTCATAGCGAATGATCTGGTTTGCGAAAGAAATGTCGGGTATTGTACTATTTTCTCCAAAGGCAAGGGATTGTCCATCCTTCCAGACATTTGTGATTGCGGCCGACAGCGAACTTCCGCCATCGTTCGTCACAGTGACTTCCACGACATATGCCGATTTGTCATACCCTGTTCCGATATCATCTGGGTTTTCAATCTCGGTAATTTTATAAAAAAATGTTGCTGGAAGGGTCCCCAAGTCATTCTGCGGATAACCGATCTCGAATTGATCGCTGACTGGTTCGTTTGTGATCGCGATAGGGAGTTCTCGGTATAGTGCGGGATCAGCAGATGTCGATCCTGTCGGATCAGTTACTTGTTCTAACCGCAGCGTATAGATGTGTTCTTTGCCGTCAGGCGTTTCCAATATTTTTCTGACTGGAATGGCAACAGATGTGCCTTTCTCACCATTGTTTACGGAAACCTCTACGGTCGTTTCCGTTTTGATGATACCGGCAGCATGGTCATTTTCTACAGGTTCGCTATCCAGTTGGTAAGTCACATAGTAGCCTTCCGCAGAGGCAGAAGATTCCTTGACGGTAAACGCGGAGCCTGCCAGAATATTGGGAATCAGAGCTGTCTCCTCGGGGGACAGTGTAATAATTCCCTCTGTTTCTACCGTTTTCTCGACACCATCCACTGTATACTTCGTGCCGACCGGCAAAGGCGCGCCATCCAGCGTGACGTTGAAGCTGAATTGCGGCGTCGAACGGGTTTTCGAATATTCGGTCAGCGTCTTTTTGATCGACAGACTGCCCAGCTTGCTTGTGGTCACGTGATTATCGAACTGGAAAGCCGTTGCGCCATCAGACATATTCTTCACCGGGCTGTTGACGCCCTTGAAACTGTCGGACCCGACCATGACATCGTAATTCGTTGTCTGCGTGACACCGCTGACAGAAATCGTACCATACTGGGCAAAGGTATCGGGATCCAGCAGTTCCCGAACATAATACCGGCCTGCGTTCTCTGAAATATCCTTGAATACGGCGGTCTGTCCGGCTTTCAATATGAATATGCCGTTGGCATCTGTAATGCCCTCGCCAACCTTCTCGCTGGATGTATTAAAGATGTCATAGGGGGTGTTCGCTTCGATAAACAACTCGTCGCTGTTCTCTTTTAAAACCTGAAAGCGGAAGTCCGGGTTACCCAGCAGGGGCAGCTTGCTCTCGTCATCCACGCTCAGCTGTTTCGTCACCGCAATGGTATTCTTTCTCAGCAGTGGAAAGTTGAAGTTCATGCGGCATACGCCAGATCCGGAACCGCGTTCCATATAATAGAAGTTAAAGCCGTGGGTCGAATAATCTGTAAAAGCACCTTTTTCGTTCAGATCCGCCGTACTGCCAAGAATTTCTGCGAAGGAGACCGTCCTGCTCGGTGTTGTGCTGACATCGCCGATGGAAATATCCAGATCATAGTACTTAACCACACCGTTTACAAAGTCAATCTCACCACCGACATGACGATGGATGCCGGACAGATCGAGGAACAGCTTCCCATCAATATATACCCACACATCGTCATCGCCTGTGAAGTAGAATACCATGGGCTGTTGCCCGTCCTTGCCGGTAAGTCCGCCTTTCGGCTGCATGAAGTTCATCTTCATCTCCATGCCGAAGTAGAAATCGGTTGGCTCGTCATAGTCGATGGAGTAGAGATCCTGTACCAATTGCTCATCCTGCGTGAATGTGCGGGGGATACCGGATGCCTTAAAGTATTCGTTCATGCAGTCAACACCGGTCCAGCCATTAGGATACGCATTGTCCATCAGCGTAAGGAACTTCTTTAACTGAACGGCAAGTGTGCCATACTCCGTGCCTGCACCATTGTTGTATTTGTACTGTGCATTCTCTGCGATAGACTTTAGATACGCCCGGTCGATAATGCTTGTCTGAGCGCTCAGATGCACGATGTCGTTGAATGGCAGGAAGTTGCCGAAGGGATACATCATGAAGTTGGAGCTGATGATCTGGTTATACAGTGTAAAGGTATCACTGCCGGCATTAAACTGCGCGTGATTTTCCCGGCTGTTGAAGGTATAGGCTCCGGTGTCCTCATGATATAAGAACAGGCCGTTGATACTCTGGCTGTTCTGTTTTGTGGTGCAGTCGCTGTCGCTAAACAGATAGCTGAGACTGGTACCGTCTTTAAGGGCGGGGTAGCCATCGCTGCCCAAGGTAGTCTGCATGGCTCCGCTGATAGGGCTGTTTGCCGTGCCGGAACCATTATCCACCGTTGCATTGATCGCGCCGCCGGCATTTGTCACTCCGGAAATGCCCGCCGCCAGATCGGAGGTAATATTATTGCCAAAGTTAAAGCTCTGCCATTTGCTGAAGCTGTCCCCGACATCCTTCGAACCGCCCTCTTGCTGGAATCCCGGGTAGTTTTTATTGCTATTATACCGGTCATTGACATGGCTGTTGTAGTCGTACAGGTTGACTTCGATTATATCTCTGGTATCAGCGCCCTGAACGATATTCAGCTTACTGCTGTTGTCTTTTTCCGCCTTCATAGAAGGCGTATTGGAGAAGGTTATCGAGCCAAGACCGGATGTGTTGTACGCCTGTGTCTTGTAATCAAAATCAGCAGTTACATAATCACCGACAGAAACTGTAAAATCAACATTGTATGTAATGATGACGAACCCATCGACGGGAATCTTAATTTCTTTTTTGGGAAAGTCGCTGCCGGTATTAGTATTTATTTCTTTAACGCTCAAACTTCCATTTGTGTTTTCAACAATAATAGCCTTCCAGTTTGAAAAACTCATCCCCCCGCCCAATTTGCTTCCTACAGTTGAGCCTGCCGTATCACTGTAAGCAAGTGCTGTAACAGCAGCACGATACTGATTCACTTGATACACAGTTAGCGTGTCGGTAATTGCCAGCGTCTGCGCTGACCACAACCAAGAAAGATCCAGCAACTTGTCCCGGTTGGTCACCTGCTCTTGCAATTCCGACCCCAAATCTTCATAATATGCGTAAACCGTTCGTGCCTGGAGGGACACCTCTAAATAATAGGCCTCATAGCCCTCCTCATCCCCGGCTTCGTCATAGGCGGTCAAGGCTTCCTCCATTTCCTCGGAGGTCGGAAGTGCATCGATTAAGGCGATCACCTCGCCCACTCGGGTCTGCGCCTGCTCCTCCTCGGCCAGTTCTGTTTCTGCCCTGTTCCGGCAGGTCTCACTGTGGGTGTGCTCTTCCACCCCACAGGTCAGTTCCCAAGTGCCGTAGCAACGCGGTCCATGAGTGTGGTTTTCATCCTCTGGGAGGGTGCAGGTCAGAGATTCAGTATCGACAGGTTCCTCCACGGTTTCAAAGCATGCATCCGTGTGCTGATGCTCCAGCACCTGCATTTTGCCGCAGATCAGATTGCCGTCTTGGTCAAAGCAACTATTGCTGTGCTCATGGAAGCAGATTTCTTCCTTATCACAAATCAGCGTTGGCTCGACATCGGCAGATGTATCCGTTAACAGTTCATCGGCAGAAATATCAGAAGACAGCTCTTGTTTTGAATCATAGCAACTCGAATCATGGATATGGCTCTTGATTTCCGGAAGAGTACACCAAAGATTTCCACTCTCATCATAGCACGATGAATCGTGCTGATGAATTACAAAATCGGCCTGCCCACAGATGACCTTTCCGTTTTCATCAAAGCAGTCCTGCGTATGTTCATGAATATTTAGGCTTTCTGCGCTACACACCGGCACTTTCTTTGTGGTCGTGGATATCTGTGTGTAGCAATCATCGGAATGGATATGTTCCGGAATTGAACATGGATTTTCCTCCAGAGTGACAGCTGGGAGAATCAGGGCGTAGGTGGTACAGAATACCACCACTGCTGCAAGGCAGGTGACCACCGTGTGCCAACGCTTTCTGCGCTGCCGAGCCCGCGTGTATTTTTCTGCCTCCCGCAGAACGGCGTTTTTCATTCATCATCACCGCCTTTCTCTACTTCAAATCTCCGAAGCCGGAGAGCGGCCAGACTCGGAATACAATTTTGCCAACGATTTGTTCCTCTAATATGCATCCGACACCGCTATGCCGGGAATCTACGGATGTAGAACGATGGTCGCCCATGCAGAACCAACGATTGTCCGGCACCTGGTAGGGTAGCTCAATATCACAGTCGCCAAGAGACTTCTCTGTCAGGTACGGCTCGTCCAGCAGTTCGCCGTCTACATACACGTTTCCATCCTCGTCAATATCCACCCACTGACCGGGGCCTGCAATGCAGCGCTTTACCAGAATTTTGTTGCCCAGATAAAAAGCCACTAGGTCGCCTGGCTCAAAGTTCGCACCTTTGATGGAAACCACAATGTTTCCCTCGTCTAGTGTGGGTGTCATGGAAGAGCCGTAAATTTGCAGAACAGGCATCCAGATTGTTGCCACCAGTACAGCCGCTGCTGCAACTACTACTAATGTGTAAATGGTGCTGCGTAAAACTCTGCGGTAGCGGGAACGATATTTTATTCTGTTTAATTCTGCCTGAAGCTGACTGATCTCAGGCAAGGGTAATTTTTCCTTCGACTTCATAATTTTCCCTTACTTTTTTGGCGCATTGACAGAAAGGAGCTGCCTCAATTCAGCATGTTCCTTAAAAAAAGCCTCCAGTTTGCGGGAAACCTCTTCCCAGTACGTTTGTGATTCGACTTGCGCCTTTCTGATCATCTCTGCACACTGCACCTGCGTATCATGCTCCAGATCAGCCTTTTTCTTTTCAGCAGCTTCGACGAGACTCTTTGCTTTTGCCTTACTTTCCGCCTCCATCTGGGCGCAAATTTTTTCCTGTCGCTCGCTGAGGCAGCGGATATTATCCATGTACTGTTGACAAGCTGCCTGGGCGGTATTGAACACACCGTTTAGCTGTAAAGCCGCTTCGGCAATGGAACCAGCTTCGTCAATTTTTACGAATCTATCCTGTAAGGCATTCTCTGCTTCTGCCAGCTTATTCCGGAGTGCTTGGAGCTCATTGGCTTGATCAATCAACATTTCTAATAACTCTCTGCGGCTCAGTTTCCTTAATTCTTTATCTGTCATCTCACGTTCTCCTATTCACATTTTAGCACTAAAAAAGGCAGCGGTTAATCCCGTCTGCCCCAATTTTCCACTCTGCAGCACATCGGTACGCGACTCTATGCTGTGCTGATTTCACCTACATCTATGCGGCAGCTTGTGTGACACATAATATCTATTACTATAGCAAAATGTTTCATAATATATATCTAAAAAAATTATAGCGCAGGAATGCTGTAAAGTCAAGCAGCAGCACAGGAAAAGCATGTAAAATATGGGATTTTTCTGTCAAATAATGTAGAAAAAAAGGATATGGAAAGATGGGGGAAAACGTTTCAGCGAAGTACAAACCCTAGCATACCAAAAGTCGCATCGCAACTGTGTCACGGTTCGTCTCTGCTATGAACTTATTTTGAAATCTGTGATGTCAGCAGTGGTGTTGATTTGATTCTCTATGTGGCTATTCAGCGGAACTTGCAAACCGATACTTCTCGATCAGGATCTTTCACAATTTTTACCTCAATAATAAAAAACCTTCAAAAACATCTTGACAAAGGGGGAGTGGTGCGATATAATAATAAA
>CAJMLQ010000042.1 GCA_905214265.1 uncultured bacterium | reverse complement strand
CCAGGGGGATCTCCGACTGGTAGTGATCGTGGATGTAATCAACCGCAGGAGCCACCCGTTCCAGGGGATCCTCCGGTCGTCCGGAAAGCTGCCTCTTCCGGCCCAAAAGGGCAATCAGCTCTGCCAGAAGAGCAGAGCACATCATCCGGTAACCGGCGGGCTGGCGCTGGACCTCCCGCATGATGCGGCGGAACAGCTCCGAAAGGGCGGGATCCACCCCGATGGGGATCACCGGGCCCTCCAGTCCGGCGGACTGGAGAAGCAGCCCAGCGCCGGTTCCGGTGAAATGGAGCCAATACCCTTCATGGGGGCAGCCGGCGCGGTAGTCGTAGATCTGTGGCTCTCCGGGGCGGTAGAGGACCAGATTTCCGGCCCCAACCTGCCGGAACTGGCCGTCCAGGAAGTAGAAGCCGCTGCCGCCGGACAGGTAGATCAGTTGATAGTCCTTCCGGCCGGAGGGGCGGCGGATGGCCAGGCCGTCGCTGTTCCCGGCCTGGTAGCCACAGTTATTGACCCAGAGAAATTCGTCGGAAACGCCGTCGGTATTATAGGCAGTCCCATCAATCAGATACATGGCGCACCTCCCGTTTCGATGGTTTCAGTATACTCCCAAAGCAGCATAAAAGCAAGAGGAGACCGCAATTTTGTGCATAAAATTGGCAACAAAGGGCATGGGAAAAAGCAGGATGGACCGTTATAATAGGAGACAGAAAGCAGGCGGAATTTTCAAGAAAACCGGTAATTTTTACGGGGGATTTCCACTTTTCGCCTTGCAGAATCTTGCAAAACTTTGCAGGATCGTTGCGGTTTTGCGGTAATTTGGGAAGGCGCGGTTCGGGCCTTTCCAGAACGGACAGAAAGGGAGAATGACGGCATGAAGAAATTTGCGTTCATTGGAGCGGGGAGTTTTGTCTTTACCCGGAACCTGGTGCGGGATCTGTTGACCTTCCCGGCGTTTCAGGACTGTGAGCTGGCCCTCATGGACATCCATCCGGAGCGGCTGGACAAAATCACCCAGGCTGTGGAGAAAATCGTCAGGGTGATGAAGGTGCCGGCCAAGGTCACGCCGACCCTCAGCCGGGCTGAGGCGCTGGAGGGCGCGGACGGCGTGGTCTGTACGGTGTTCAACGGTGACATCGACATCTGGCGGTACGACATTGAAGTCCCCAAGGAGTATGGCGTGGACATCAACGTGGGGGATACCCGCAGCGTCTCGGGCATCTTCCGGGCGATCCGGAACATCCCGCTGATGCTGGACATCTGCCGGGACATCGAAAAATACTGCCCCAAGGCGGTATTCCTCAATTACACCAATCCCATGGCCATGCTCTGCAAGGCCATGCAGTCCTACTCCAAGGTCGAGGTGACAGGGCTGTGCCACAGCGTCCAGGGGACCGCAGCCATGCTGGCCGAGTGGATCGGCGCGCCGGAGGAGGAGATCACCTATCTTTGCGCCGGAGTCAATCATCAGGCCTTCTACCTGAAGTTTCAGTGGAAGGGAGAGGACGCTTACCCGCTGCTGCGGAAGGTTTTGGAAAATCCGGAATACTATCAGAAAGAAATCGTCCGGAACGAGATGTTCAAGCATCTGGACTACTATGTCACGGAATCCAGCGGACACAACTCCGAATACAACCAGTGGTTCCGCAAGCGTCCTGATCTCATTGAGAAGTACTGTACCCACGGGACCAACTGGAATCCCGGAGAGTACGCCTTTTCCCTGAACCTGCGGCTGGAGCGGGAGAAAACCTGGCGGGATGATTTCGACAAGTGGATCCGGGAGGAGGAAGTGGATGTCAAGCGGAGCAAGGAATACGCGGCCAACATCTTCAACGCCCGGTTCGGGGATGGGGCGCCTTTTCTGTTCAACGGCAATGTGCTGAATCACGGCTCCATTTCCAATCTGCCCTGGGGAGCCTGTGTGGAGGTGCCGGTCGTAGCGTCGCGGCAGGGGATCCAGGCGACTGCGGTGGGGGCGCTGCCCGCGCATTTGGCCATTCTGGTTAACACTACGGCTTCCCTGGAGAATCTGGTGGTGGAGGCCGCCATGGAAGGGGATAAGCGGAAGGTGTTTCAGGCGGTGTGCATGGATCCGCTGACATCGGCGGTGTGCAGCCTCGAAGAGATCAAGGAGATGACCGACCGGCTGTTTGAGATTAACCGGGATTATCTGCCGGAATTCCAGTGGTAGCCTCTGCGGCGTTTGTCTGCGGGGTGGTCACGACGTCTGTCTGCCCTAGGCTGGCTTGCACGTCCGATTTTGATCGCTTGATCCGTTTTCTGCACCCCATCTTTTTCCATTCGGAAATCGGCGGCGGAGAACCGGGTTTTTCGAATGGTTTTTGGAAAACTGCGAGTGTATTCAAATATTGGCAACCGGGGTCAAATTTTCGGTGCTTGACCGGCAGTGGCTGGTATGGTTTGATGGAAGCAGGGAGACATCTCCCGACAAAAAGAAAAGCGAGGGGTAGCAATGCGGGAAAAACTGCTGTTTGACTTTGGGTGGTCCTTTCACGATGGGGAAATTGAAAGCGGGGTGCCCTTGGTAAAAGGGCATCACTATCATCATGCCAAGACGGAACGGGCCTTGGGCGGGCTTGCTGCAGTGAACTACGACGAATTCGCCGCCAGGCGGCTGGAACGATGGGAGCGGGTGAACCTGCCCCACGACTACATCATCCGGCAGACGCCCAAGCCGGAAAATCCGGATTCGCTGGGGTATTTTGACTATCATAACGCCTGGTACCGCAAGCGGTTCAAACTGGAGGACTCTGACCGGGGACGGCGGATCGCGCTGTACTTTGAGGGAGCGGCGGTTCACGCTACGGTGTATGTCAATGGATGCCTGATGGTACACAATTTCTGCGGCTACACCTCCTTTGAGGTGGATATCAGCGATGTGGCCCGGTTCGGGGAAGAAAACGTAGTGGCGGTCCATCTGGAGGCCGGGGATCACGAGGGCTGGTGGTACGAAGGCGCGGGGATTTACCGTCACGTCTGGCTCGTTAAGACGGAAGCTGTGTCGGTGGATCTGTGGGGCGTCTGGGTGGATCCCCGGAAGGGCGAGGAAGATCGCTGGACGGTTCCGATAGAGACCACTTTGCGCAACGATTCCATGGACGCGGCGGAGACGGAAGTGGTTTCGGCGATTCTGGATGGCTCCGGCAAAGAGGTTGCGGCGGTATCCGGCGGGATTTCCGTGGAACGGAAGGGGAAGGCTGTACTGCAACAGGAGTTGGCGGTGGAGGCTCCGGCGCTGTGGGATGTGGAGCAGCCCAATCTGTATACGATGGTGACCCGGGTGCTTCGGGGCGGGGAGGAGATCGACCGGGTGGAGACGCGGTTCGGGTTCCGGACCATCCGCTTCGACCCGGATCACGGGTTCTTCCTCAACGGGAAAAACGTTAAGATCAAAGGTGTCTGCTGCCATCAGGACTACGGCCTCACCGGCAAGGCTATGCCCGACCGAGTCCATCGGTACCGGCTGCGGCGGCTGAAGGAAATGGGAGCCAACGGTTACCGCTGCTCCCACTATCCGCCTGCCGAGGCCACCATGGACGCCTTGGACGAGATGGGCTTCTTGGTTATGGACGAGACCCGATGGTTTGACTCCACAAAAGAGGGGCTGGAGCAGCTGGAAATGATGGTCAAGCGCGATCGGAACCGGCCCTCCGTCATCCTTTGGAGCATCGGTAATGAAGAGCCGCTGCACCAATTTGAGCAGGGGAAAAGGATCGCCGAAACCATGACCGCTTTTGTGAAGCGGTACGATCAGAGCCGGCCGGTTACCTCCGCAGTCTGTCACAATCCGGCGGATGCGGCGGTAATGGAGGTGCTGGAGGTCATCGGGGTCAACTACAATCTACCCCATTTTGACCGGCTTCACGAAAAATTCCCGAAGACACCTATCGTTTCCTCGGAGTGCTGTGCTGTGGGGACGACCCGAGGGTGGTACTTGGAAGATGATCCGGAGCGGGGGTATCTGTCCGCCTATGATCACGCGGTGGGCGGGTTCGTGGCGAACCGGGAAACCACCTGGAAGTTTATGATGGAACGGGAATGGATCGCCGGAGAGTACCAATGGGCCGGAATCGAGCATCGTGGAGAGACGCTCTGGCCGCGGCTCTGTTCCCAGTCTGGGGCGCTGGATCTATTTTTGCAGCCGAAAGACGCGTATTATGAAAATCAGGCCCACTGGACGGAGAAGCCCATGGTCCATCTGCTCCCTCACTGGAATCTGGCGGGACGGGAAGGCGAGGAGATCGCGGTCTGGGCCTACACCAACTGCGAAGAAGTGGAGCTGTTCCAGGACGGGAAGTCCCTGGGAACGGTAAAGCCGGAGAAGTATGGCCATGGGGAGTGGAAGGCGATCTATACGCCGGGCGCGCTTCGGGTCGAGGCGAGGAACGGCGGGAAGCTCACGGCGGTGGACGAGGTGAGAACCTCTGGGCCGGCGGCGGCGCTGAGGCTGCGGTTGGAGGATGGCGGCATCCGGGCCACTGGCGAAGATGTGGCGATCCTGACCTGCTGGTGCGAGGACGCGGAAGGAAATCCGGTGCCGGATGCGGCGCCCCTGGTCTCCTTTGACGTCAATGAGCTGGGAAAGGTCATCGGCACTGGCTCCGATGTCTGCGACCACGTGGCGGTGACGAGTCTGGACCGGAAAATGCGGGCGGGGCTCTGCTCCGCAGTGGTGAAGGTATTCGATAAGCCCGGCACTCTGCGGGTATACGCCAAGGCGGAGGGGCTTATCCCGGCGCGGCTTGACATCGAAGTCCTTCCGGCAGAGAAACGGCCGGCGTTGTAATGTCCAGCTTGTGAAAGAAAAGGACCGGAGCACCTGCTCCGGTCCTTTTGGCATCTAAGAGATGGCGTTTGAAAAGGGCGGGGTTCACAAAACCATAAGCCGTATGGCGGCGCCGAAGGAAGTTGGCCGCATCCTGTTTCTGGAGAAACGCGAGCACTGGCGGCTGGGGATGACAGCTGCCAGATTGGAACGGAGAATGCTGATACGGATTTTTGCGGAAAGGACGTTTAGCAGCAAAGACAGCGGAGGGTCAGGCCCGGGAGAGGGCGGGCATCCGCAGCCGGTTATCCCGGAAGAGGTTTTCCTTTCCCTCCAGGACGAAAAGAGTGGTGTCCTCTTCCGAAAGCTTTTGGCAGGGGCAGGGAAACTTCGGCGTAAAGCCAAGGCGAGCCTGGCGGACCGGGTTCTGGGCCAATTCGCTCAAAACGGCGGGCAGATCTCCACCCGGCCTTCCGAAAAGGTCGAAGCACTCCAAAATTCCCCCTGAGAATTCGGCGATGCACACGGTGTCGTGCTTAGGGGAGTACCAGACGCTGTCCCGCAGAGGGCCGCCGCAATAGAACATCAGCAGCCCGGCGTTGTCCAGCATGGGGAGCTCAGAAAAGGGATTTCCCTCCTGGTAACACCGGAGGAGAAGCGCGCGGCTGTCTGCCCGGTCCATGTCCAGCCTTATGAAGTCACCTTCTTGGGGGATCAGGGGGAGGGTATGCTGGTATTCCTCCGCTGGACGGAAGCCGAACTTCGGATAAAAATCCAGCACAGAGTCGTTGGCGTAAAGATAGACGCCGTCGCAGCGGTCCTTCCAGTCGGAAAGAAGCTCCTCCAGGAGCTTCCGGGAGAGCCCTCGGCCCCGGTAATCAGGGGCGGTCATCACGGTGCCGATCTGAATATAGCGCCGCTTTTCTCCGCGGAAGGAGGTGTCGATGATATTGGCGGAGACGTTTGCAGCCACCGTGCCGTCTACGACCGCCGCATAGGGGAGATAGCGGTCCGTCCAGTCTCCGGCCTGGTACCATTTTTCGAAGTCCAGGCCGAATATGCTTCGGGCCAGGCCGAAAAAGCCATTCCGAAGCGGGGAGCTTTTCCGGATTTCCTTTTCAATTGCAATAGTCATTCTTCGTCCTCCAGTGTGAATTCCCAGGCGCAGCCGGCAGAGTCAACGGCATCAGGATAGCAGCTGATGCGGCGGCAGCGGATCCGGTTGTCCAGAACCCGGGCGAATTCACTGTATTCAATGATGCCGACCGATTTGCAGGGGTGGAAGGGCAGGCCTTTTCGTTTTCGGGCGGTCTGCACCCGGCAGTCCAGATTCCGGTAGAGCATCCGGTTCCCGTCGAATACGGTCTCCTGGCGGTTTAAATTGCCGTAGAAGCGGAATGCCAGTGCCAGGGCCAGCCAGTTTTTGGAATAGAGGTCGATGAGCTCCAGAAGCTGCTCTTTGCTCAAATCCTTCAGCGCATCATTTGCCATGGACATTTCCTTCCCGAACAGCGGATTCCTCCAGCACCAGCCGCGGAAGAAGAACCCGCAGCCGCGCTGCCAGCCGTTTTACCAGCCCGTGACCCTCCCCGCTGGCGGTGAGTCCGGCGACGACGCCGCCCTCCGCTGCGATGGCCGGAAAATAGAAAGTGCACTCTTCCCGGCAGTCCGCGACGCTGACCGGGATCCCCAAGCGGCGGCACTCCTCACCGGCTGCGCGGTTTGCTTCCCGGCAGTCGGAGGCAGCGATGGCAAGGCGGGCTCCCGCCATGTCCCCAGGGCGGTATTCCCGACGGAGGAGGGCAATTTTCCCCTCTGCGGCCAGGGCTTCCAGCTCCGGGCAGGCATCCGGGGCGATGACGGTGATGCTGCCGCCGAAGGGCAGCAGCGCCGCCGTCCGTCGCGCGGCAATTTTTCCCGCGCCGATGAGGACGATCCGCTGGCCCTCCAGAGGGATAAAGAGTGGAAAATAGGGCGTTTGTTCTGCCATGCTGCTTCCTCCTTCCTTTTTTCCATTATAACCAATTCTGCGGGGGGAATCAAGGGAGGAAAAAGGACGGCGTCCCATTTTTGTGGGAACGCCGCCCCTTTGGCGGTCTTTCGGCTTACAGCTGGCGGTTATTCTCCATGTAATCCTTGGGGCGGGTACCGGTATAGCGAATGAAGGCCCGCTTGAAGGAGAATTCGTTTTCGTAGCCGATCTGCTTTGCGATATTCTGCATGGTACCGCTGGTGGTGCGGAGCAGTTCGCAGGCGTATTCCATCCGTTTGTGGTAGAGGTAGTTATAGAAAGTGTCGTCCGCCGCCGCTTTGAAAAGCTTGGAGATGCTTTGGATGGACAGGCTGAACCGGTCGCCCAGGGTTTTGAGGCAAAGGTCGCTGTCACGGAAATGTTCGTCCACGTAGGCAATCAGATCCTGGCCGAGGCTGCCGGCGGGGACCTCCTTTTCGCGGGCGGCCAGGAAACAGATCTGGGTGCTGATGGAATGCAGGCACTCCCACTTGCAGTCGAAGGGTTCGTTGGTGAAGACTACGTCCAAGTCGTCCATGAAAAGGCGGTCGTTGATGGACAGCTCTGATGTGACCCGGAGAAGGGTTTCCAGGATCATGGAGATCAGCTTCACCCCGGCCTTGGAGGAGCTGCCATCGCTTTCGGAGGGCTTCAGGCGGCGGTTTTCCCGGCGCAGCTCCTCCAGGATACGGTCTGCAGAGGCGTGGTTTCCGGCCTTCAGGCTGGAGATCAGCTGGGTCTCCCACTCCAGTGGGTAGTAGTACTGGCTGGAGTCGGAATCGTCGCTGAAGGCGAACTCCCAGCTGCGGGGAAGGTGGGTCCGCTGGTCTACGGCAAAATGATAGGAGACGCTGATTCCGATGAAGCCCTCGTGGAGCCCACCGACGCTGATGAGGGGACGCTGGGAAAAGTAGGGGGTGCAGAGGGAGATCAACTCCCGCACAAAGGCCGTGTTGACCTGGGAGGAGGATTCCTGCTCAGAGAAAGAGAGGATGGCGATCAGGTCCCCGTCCATGCTTTCGACAAGCTCATGCTGGCAGCCATTGAGGGAATCCAAGCGGCTGTGGAGGCCGTTCATCAGTTCCACTGCCGTATATGGCTCCATGCGGGCGCTGTCGGAGCCGGCACCGGAAAGGACGAGCACCTGATAGAAACCGGCGGCGGAGAAGGGGATGCGGTAGCGGACGAGGTCCTGCTGGATGGCGTTTTGGTCGAAGTAGCCCTTCAAAAGCTGTTTGACCACGTCTGTGCGGACCATCTTTTCGTACTGCTCCGCGCTGGCCTTCATCCGAAGATTTTCCTCCTCCAGGGTCTCGAAGGAATGCTCGATGATGCGGTAATCGGAAAGATGGGGATCGGAGGGTGGGGTGCTGTTGTGCTGAGAGATCCGGCTGAGCACCCGGCCCAGGGGGCGATAGGTGAGGATGGAAAGCAGGTAGGAGAGGAAGATCCCCGCCAAAAAGAAGGCAATATACAGCCCGAGCAGCGTGAAAAACTCCTCGGCAGGAATAGCGGAGGCGCTGGGAGAGAAAACATACTGATACTTCCAGCCGAGGAGGGCACCCGGATAGGACGTCTGGACGGCGTCTTCCGGCAGGTCGGAAAAGGAAGCGCCGGAGGTCAGGATCGGGCTGCCGTCCGACCGGCTGATGCGCAGGGACAGCATGGAATCCGGCATCATGCGGGCAGAGGTTTCCTGGAGCGAGCGGAGACTGACCAGGTAGCAGATATAGGCTCGAGGCCGGGGAATGTTCTCCAAGGGCGCGGTCAGAACCAGGGCATTGGAAGAAAGCGACTCTTCCAGGACGGGGCATTCCCGCAGGGAGGAGGCGGAACGGATATCTGTGAGGACCACCGCCTGCTGTGCCTCTGGGATTCTGAGAAGCCGCAGATACTCGTCCAGAGAGAGCCACCCCTTGGTGGAGACACAGACGTTCCGCTCCGGAAAGAGGAGGGCCATATCCATGACGATACTGGAGTTGCCCAGATAGAAGGGCATCTCCAGGAGGATTTCCCGACGGCGGTTGGCATCGAAATAGCTGTCAAAGGCGGCTGCGCCGGAGTAGAGCTTGTGTACCCAGGAGACCTGCCGGAGCTGCTGCGTGTTTGTCACCAGCTTTTGCAGTTCCTCGTTGAGCTGGCAGCTGACGCTGCGGGAATCCTCCAAGGTTTTCAGCGCCGTCTCCCGCTTGACCCGCTGGACCGTGCCGTACCAAGAGAAAGCCGCCATGATCGTGATCAGCGTGGTGAGAAGGACCACGTAGGAAAAGAAAAAGGTCCAGAAGGTGCGGCTGGTATAATGGCGGTGGGGTGATTGTCGGGGAGAATTCATAGAACGCGCTCCTTTATGAAATTTGCAGCGGAAAAACAGCAGTACGCCCGGCGAATTTTCACCGGGCGGCAGCTGCCGTATGTTTCAGAAGTGGGGTCAGGAAGCCATGAAGCGGTCGTGGCGGGACTGGCAGGCGGCCAGAACTTCCTCCAAGCCCATACTCTTCATTTCTTCAATAGCGGCATCCAGCTCTTCCAGGGGCTTATTGCCAAGGATGATGTTGACCAGAAGCTCTTTCGAGTAGGTGTCGAGAGTGGTGAAGTACTGGTCAATGGCGGCGCTTTCCTCTTCCGTGGGCATCGCGATGGCCATGGAGGTGAAGAAGTCATAGTCGTAGGACTGCATGGCGCTCTCGAAGTCCTGCTTGGCCTGGGAGACACCCGATTTGAGGAGCACGTCTGCCCATTCTTCCTGAATATTCACAACAGGAAATACAGTATTCCCGCAGAGGTGGTTGCCGACGGATTCCTTGGATTCTGCGCGCTGCTCATCGGTATAATCCGGATGAATCAGTACCTTGCGGTCGCCGTCCCATTTGAAAGAGACACCTTCCACGCCCCACATGCTCAGTTCGGCATATTCTTCGGTGTAAAGGACATCAAAGAGGGCAACGGCGCCTTCCAGATCCTTGCAGTTTTTGGTTACGCCGAAGCGCTGATAGACCAGGGCGGAAGGCTCACGGCGGAAGACGGGGTTGATGCCGTCCACGGCGGTAGGCATAATGGGCGCGTATTCCGCACCGTCTACGGCGGCCATGGACTCCAGCCAGTTTTGCTGGACATAGCTGCACAGGGCGCCTGCTTTATTCTCCGTGACCTTCTGGTCGCTGACCTCGTTGGTTGCACCGATGAGGGAGGCGTCGATGATGCCGTCGGCCACGAGCTTCTTCATGTACTCCAGATAGGGCTTGATGCCGGGCTGGAGCCAGGGCGTGACGGCTTTGTCGGTACTGTTCTCAATGTCAAAGAGACCAGGTGCAAGGCCGAAAGACTGAGCGATGCCGTTGTTAAAGTTGTCGACAGCAAAAAGGGCGATCTCGTCCGGTGTGCCGTTACCGTTGGCATCGCTGTCACGGAAGGCCTTGAGAACGGTGTACAGCTCGTCTACTGTCGTCGGGGCAGTGAGATTCAAAGCGTCGAGCCAGTCCTTCCGATACTGGATGGCGAAGCCGGTGCCGCGGGTGTCCGCGCCGTTGAGCTTGCGGTAGGAGAGGCCGGGATACCAGTAAATCTTGCCCTCCGGAGTGGAGAGCTGCTTGACGGCGTTGGGCCAGTATTTTTTCCACATGGAGAGGGTGTTGCCGTTGGAGTACTGGTCAATGGCCGACTTGATGTCCACGAGCAAGCCCTGAGCGCCCATATCCAGAACCTCCTGGTCCGACAGGTCAGAGAGGTTGACCACGTCGGGCAGGTCGCTGGCGGCGGCCATACGGGTCTTGATGACGGTGGGGTACTGCTCCTTGGGAACCAGTTCGAATTCGCAGGTGACGCCGGCGTCGCTCAACAGTTTTTCAACGGCCTGCCAGGCGGGGTACTGGTCGCGGTCGGAGAAGGGAGCGCAGTCGAAGCGCCGGTCCTTGCCGAGAACGGTGATGGTGTGCTGGGCGGCGCCGCTTTCCGAAGAAGTCTGGGAGTTCCCGCCGGAGGAGGGGGTGGAAGATCCGGCGGAAGAGGAACCGCCGCTGTTCCCGCCGCAGCCTGTCAGGGCCGCGGCTGCAAGGATACCGGAAAGGATCCATGCAGTCGATTTTTGGATGCTTTTCTGGATGTTCATATGATTGCCTCCTAAATTAAAGTATAACATATAGAAAAGAAAAGGGAAACCCTATCCTTTCAGCGAACCAAGCATAACGCCCTTGATAAAATATTTCTGGAAGCAGGGATAGATGAGCATGATGGGGGCTGAGATGAAAAAAATCATGCTGTATTTCAGCTGCTGGGAGGAGAGCATCTGTTTGACCGCATCCTGCATCTCGCTCATGGTCATAATCTTTTTCAGGTCTACAGTCTGGGCGATAAGAATGCGCTGGAGGTACATCTGGAGAGGATGCAGATCCTCATTGGGGAGGTAGACCATGGCGTTGAACCAGGAATTCCAAACGCCGACAATGGTGTAGATGGCGATAACGGCCATCACTGGCTTGGAAAGGGGAAGGTAGATTCGCCAGAGGGTCTGAAAATGGTTGGCGCCGTCGATGGTGGCCGACTCCGCCACCTCGCCGGGAATGGACATGAAAAAGGTGCGGCAGAGGATGATGTTCCAGATGCTGACGCTGGGGAGGATCATCGCCCAGACGGTGTTGTAGATCCCCAGTTTATAGATCAGAAGAAAGTAGGGGATCAGGCCGCCGCCGAAGTACATGGGTACCAAGAGGAAAAAGACGACGGCCTTGCGAAATTTCAGGTTGGGGCGGGTCAGCGGGTAGGCCATGAGGACGGTGGTGGCGAGCATCAGGAGGGTGGAAGCGGCGGCGTAGAAAATCGTGTTTCCATAGGCACGCCAGAGCTTCCCGTCCCGGAAGATGGTCTGGTAGCTGCCAAGGTAGAAGCCCTTGGGCCAGAAGGTGACAGCTCCTCGGGCGACCTCGGCCGGGTCGGAGATGGACATGATAAAGACGTAGTACATGGGATAGATCGTAATAAAGCAGACCAGGATGCACAGCACGATCAGGAAGGGCTGTGCCGGGTCAAATTTTCTGCGCCGGCGGGGAGCAGGTGCGGTGGTTGTCATAAAAGGCCTCCTTTACCAGAGCGAGTAGTCGGTGAATTTGCGGGACAGGGTGTTGGCCCCAAAAGTCAGGATCAGGTTGATGACCGACATAAAGAGGCCGGACGCGGCACCGGGGCTGAAATTTCCGCCAAGCAAGCCCTCCCGGTAGACGTAGGTGCCGATGACGTCGGCGGTGGCGTAGGTGGAAGGATTGTACATCAGGAGGATCATCTCCGTGCCGATGGACATCAGGCCGCCGATGGCGAAGATCAGCTGGATGATGATCAGGGGCAGCATAAAGGGAAGGGTGACGTACCAGATTTTTTTGAGCCGTCCTGCGCCATCCAGGTCCGCCGCCTCATAGAGATTGGGGTCGATGGAGGAGATGGAGGAGAGATAGAGGATGCTTCCCCAGCCGAAGGACTGCCACACGCAGGTCAGGGTGTAGATCCAGGGGAAGGCGGACGCCTTGGTGTTCCAGGCCTGGACCGTGCCTCCCATAGCGGCGACGAACTTGTTGATGATGCCGTCGGTGGCAGTGAAGGAGAGGACCATTCCGGCCACGACCACAGAAGAGATGAAGTAGGGGAGGTAGCTGGCGGTCTGGACAAATTTTTTAAAGAAGTTGTCCTTCAGTTCGTTGAGCAGGAGGGCGAAAGCGATGGGTACCCAGAAGCCCATTCCCAGATTCATCAGGTTGAGGATCAGAGTGTTTTTGACGATTCGGGTAAAGTAGTAGGAGGAGATGAAGTTCTGAAAATGCTTTAAGCCGACCCAATGGGTGCCCGGGCCGAAGAAAGGCGCGCCGGGGACGTAATCCTGGAAGGCAATGACCACCCCATAAAGAGGAATGTACATAAAAATAATGATTAAGAGGATGGTTGGCAGCATGATGAGGTACAGCTCAATGTTTTCTTTCGCGTTCCGGCTCAAGCCCTTGCGGGCGGCGGGGACTGTTCGTTCCTTGAGGACGTTCAAAGTCCAGCACGCTCCTTTCCAGTGAATATCGTGCGGAAATGGCTGGGATTTGTCATCTCTTTCCGATGCACTCATAATAGCATGGGGCATTATGAAAAACAACTTCACATATTTTAAAGCTTCTGCACAATTTTATCTGGATATTTTGCATATTTATTAAGATAAGCTGCCAAACCCTGAAAAAAAGGCGCTCTCGGTATCCTGAGAGGGGCGGATGCCGGGAGCGATGGCTGGAATTTATGTGAGGGTACGGAGAAAAATGTTTAGAGAAACAAAAAAACAGTGAAAATTGTGCAGAAGGTTTCTGTTTTGTGCAGTTGCATTCTGGGCGCGGGTTCCGTATCATGGAAAGTGACCGGACAATCAGCCGGCGGAAAGGCGGAATGCAACGATGATGGAGAAACTATATACAGCCGCAAAGCTGTCGGGGAGGAAGCCCCTTGCTTTTCAGGCGGAGCTGCCGGATGATTCGGTGATGCGGAAAATTTTAGAGGGATTGCCAAGCGGTCCGGATGGATTCCGGCGGATTACGCTGGAGGAGGAAATTCCGGAAACGGTCCGGGAACGGGTCCGGGAAGAACTGGGCGCGGACTATGCCAGCGGTTCGGACGCCTTTGTGATCGCGGCGGAAGGAGAAACGGCAACCATTTATGCGGAGACCCGCTGCGGGCGGCTGTATGGCGCGTATGCCCTCATCCAGCAGGCGGACGGGGAGGGGATCCCCTGCGGGCTTCAATACAGTGTGCCCAAATGCAGCTTCCGGGGGCTTAAGCTGTACCTGCCCGCCCCGGATGGGATCGAAGAGTTCAAAAGGATCATCGACATGGCGTGCTACTACCGACACAATACGATCATTTTGGAGATCGGAGGGGCGATGGAGTATAAGCGCCATCCGGAAATTAACGAGGGATGGATCGAGTACTGCCGGGAGATGGCCCGGTATCCCCAGCGGGCGGACGAGATCCAGCACATGTTCCGGTGGGAGAAAAATTCCATCCATTTTGAGAATGGCGGCGGGCAGTTCCTATCCCAGGAAACCGTGAGAGGACTGGCAGATTACTGCCGGGACCGGGGACTCCGGGTGATTCCGGAGGTGCCGACCCTGAGCCACAGCGACTATCTGCTGACCCGGCATCCGGAGCTGGCGGAGCGGGCCTGCGACCCCTTCCCGGATGCCTACTGCCCTTCCAACCCGGCGGTGTACGAGCTGGTATTCGATGTGTTGGATGAGATTCTTGAGGTTTTCCAGCCGGATCTGGTCCACATCGGCCACGACGAATATTACAGCTACGGCATTTGTGAGCGCTGCCGGAAACGGGAACCGGCGGACATTTACGCGGAGGACGTCAAGAAGATCGCCGGATATTTGGGGGAGCGGGGGATCGGGACGATGATTTGGCCGGAAAAGCTGCTGGATGTGCGGGATAAGACAGGGCAGACCTTTGGCGGTGCGGAGCGGCACATTTTCAACGACAACGGCAGCCGTGTCACGGTCATGGAAGCCACGTGGCCTGCCATTGACCGAATTCCACGGGAAATCTGGTGCCACCACTGGTACTGGGAACTGCGGGAGGAGCTGGAGCAGGAATTTCTGAAGCGGGGGTTCCCGGTGACCTTCGGGAACTTTTCTCCGCAGAAGATGCCCCACTGGGAGGAACGGATCGCGGCCGGAGTGCGGGGCGGCGCTACATCCAGTTGGACCTTCTCCACGGAGGACAGCCTTCAGCGGGATGCGGTGCTAATGGACCTGGTATTCGGGTGCCGGCTTTATTGGGGACCACGGTTCCGGGATGAGGAATACACCGAGCTGTTGCCAGTGCTGTTCCAGGAGCTGTTCGATTACAAATACCGGGGCCTGCGGAAAAAGCCGCATTTTGCCATTACCCACAATACTACGATCCTCAGACCGTGGGTCTACATTACCAGCATGCCGGTGCCGCCGTCGCCCATCGGGAAGTACGTCATTGAGTATGAAAGCGGAAAAACACTGGAGATCCCGCTGGTTTACGGGGTGAACATCACCAATCGGGACAGGTTCTGGGACCGCAGTCTGGATGGGGCCTTTGACATTTTCCAGGTGGACAATCTGCTCATTGAGGTCAGCTTTACCACCCTGCCCCAGCGGGAGGCAGACGGCACCACCAGCTTTACTTTCCTGGTGGAGGATCCGTATCCCGGCGAGGCGGTGCGGGAGATCCGGGTGGAGCAGACAGTCCCGGCGGCGGAAGGAGAAATTTGTCTGCTGCGGATGGAGCGGGTTTTCGGGTAAGTCCATGCGGCAGAGGAAAAGTTGCAGCGGCGGGAGAAACGTATCGATACGTTTCTCCCGCCGCTGCGGTTTTTGGATGTTTTTACAAAAAGCTGCAGCCCTTCCAATCAGCGGGGCAGCCCGTTAGGGCTGCGATGGTAGGAGCATACCTTTGATGTTCAGGTGCCGAGGCGGGTTAGGGCCCGAGGTTTCTACCAATTGTAAAGCACGCGCACTTTTTGCCCGCTTTTGCGACGGCGTAGCCCATGCTGTCGATGAAGCGGATCTAAGAAATCCAGGTGTTGGTAGTGATGCCGCGCCGCATAGAGTCAACACTGAGGAAAAGGAATATGTGGCTGGAGAGTGTTACCGTGAGTATCTCCCGTCCACCAGCAGGACTTTTCCATTCAGCGCAAGTCATCTTTTTTGTTCGTTTTTGGATTCTGAATCCTGAATGCGCTCCGGCGCGCTGGGAATCACGGGGGAGTGGAGCAGGTAGTTTTGAATGATATTGATAAAAGAGATGGCGATTTCCGGATCAAACTGAGTCCCCGAGCAGCGGCGGAGTTCTGCGTAAGCCTCTTCGTAGGTTTTCCGGGGCTGATAGGGGCGGTTTGAGGTCATTGCGTCGAAGCTGTCCGCCACGGACAGAATCCGGGCCAGAAAGTTGATGCCGCTGCCGGAGAATCCGTAGGGGTATCCGGTGCCGTCGTAGCGTTCGTGGTGCTGAAGAATCAACGGGAGCACAGCCTGAAGGGAATCGATATTCTGGATGACCTTGGCGCCGTCCACGGGGTGGCGCTTAAGGACCTCCCATTCCTCGTCGGTGAGCTTGCCGGTTTTCATTAACAGGCTTTTGTCGATGTTGATCTTGCCGATATCATGCATATAGGCGCCGTATACCAGTGTCTGCTTGTCCTCCTCGCTCATATGGGTCGCCTCAGCGTAGAGCTTGCAGTAGGTCACGACCCGTTCAACGTGGGTGAAGGTGTAGTTATCCCGGGAGTTGATGACAGCGATCAGGGTCTTGATCGAAGCCACCGTATCCCGGTGTTCCCCTTTCAGGGAGCGCTGGACTGCGTCGAGAACGGAATAATAGGATTCCACGCGGTTGCGCTGAAGAAATTTTGCGCGGTAAAGTGCTTCGTCGGCGCTGTCAAAAAGCTGGAGTTCGCTGGCGGCCTTCTCCGGGAACACAGAGACCCCCAGGGAGATGGTCAGCTTGCCGCCGGGGAGGTACTCTTCCCGGTCGATGTGGAGCTGTTCAAAATCATGGCGGATCTTCTCCGCTTTTTCCAGGGCGCTGCGCTCATCGGTGTCCGGCATCAGCAGGGAAAAGGACGCGCCGCCGTACCGGGCGGCAGTATAGGAGGTCCCCGCCTCCTTTTTCAGCAGGATGCCCAGCTGCTGAAGAACCGTGTCACCCATCTGATGGCCGAACATATCGTTATACTGTTTAAAATGGTCGATATCGATCAGGATCAGAGCCAGGCTGGTCCCCCGGCTGGCGCTGACCTCAACCTGATGAGTAAGCATATCCCGGAAGTAGCGGTAGTTGTAAAGTTCTGTCAGTGCATCCATATGTACCAGATGCTCCAGGCGATTGATATGGTTCTTTTCACATTCTACGTAGTAGCCGAGGGTGTATGCGATGATAACGAAAACGCTGCACAGGACGATGTCGTCTTCAAAGCTGTCGTTGACAACGACGTCTCGGATCACGATCAGGTCGGTGGCCAGAATCAGTATGGAGGAGGCCAGGGAGAGGAGAATGCCCTCTTTTTTTCCATATTCGATGGTGGCGATGATGACAGCCATCAGGTATAGAAATTCATAGTTGCTGTTTTGCACTCCCGTCATCCAGACGCAACAGGTAGACAGAAGGAGCATAATGGCAAGGCTGCCCCACTTTACCAGGGAGCTGTCTGTGGTTTTTTTGGAAGTCAGGAAGATCCAGCCGGCATACATGACCCCGCAGCCCAGCGCCATGAGTAAGACAATAATCGAACTGTTTTCCATCAGTTTCAAAAATCGCTGCTCCTCAAAGCAAAATTGAAAAAATGCAATCGCAGCAAACAACATAAAAAACAGCTTCAATACCGACAGTAGCTCACGAATTTTGCTGTTCCTATTGTCCACATAGGCAATCATGAGAAGATATCCTTTCTATAAAGGGAATCAGCCCGCCTTAAAAAGGTGGGCTGATTCCCTGTGGGGCAATTACTCATCCCGCAGAGACTTTGGTTCTTCCGGCTGATAAATGAAGAAGAAGCAAGCCGAGGAGGCAATCAGCGCTGCGAAAACAGACGCCGCCGCAGCAATCGCCCCAAGAACCTTGACGTTGACTTTTTTCATGGAGAGAACCCCTTTCAAAATGAATTTATCTATTAGCGTATAACGCCAATAAATCAAGAGGAGCGGTCTGTCTGCGTTCCAGTTGGAAAAAAACGGAGAAGCAGGCGGTCGGCAAGGCGGATGAAAGCAATACCTAAGGGGGTCAGTGTAAAAGCCTGCCAGCAGACAGCCAACAAAAGGGCGAAACCGCAGCTTCTGCAAAGCGGATACCAGCGTGCTCCCCAAAACAGCAAAAGCGAAGCACAAAACGCAGCCGCCAGAAAGACAAAGGAACCTAGACGCATACGCTGTTTCTTTTCTTTCGTGCGGATCGGCTTGTTGGGGCTGTCTACCGGGGCGCGTCGCCAGGTTATAACGCCGGCGAACACGAATGTCCCCGCAACGGAGATGAGCAAAGCCGGAACTCCGGAAAAAATCTGGGTCAAGCCTTTGGCGGCAAAGGCCAGGAGCAGGCAAATAAAGATACTGAATAATGTACATGCCTCCATCGAGGAGGCATGGCCGCCGCCGCTGTATTTCCGGTAGAGGGCAACCGCGATGTAAAGAATGGCAAGCTCCCAGAATATGGAGAACAAGATCCCCAGCAGGGAAAAGACCGCCGCCAAGACGAGCAGCTGCAGCAGACCAGTAAGGCCATAGGCGATGACCGCTTGCTTTTCCGCATCATATTCAAGGGAAACGGCAATTTTTTCAGCCAGGTGGTGTGCAATTTTTTCCAATTTTTTCCCTCTTTCGAACAACACACAGATAATACGCGAGGATTGTCAGCAGAACAAAGATGATGGTGGACGGGATGCTGTATAGTGTCTTCTGCACGTTATCGTCCATGATTTCCTTCACGTGTTCAGAGCCGTAAAGAAACTGGAGAAATCCGAGATTAATCATCTCTGAGATGATCAGAAATGCAAGGATGATCAGAGCTGCTTTGATGTTGCGGATGACAGGCGTTTTGGTCACTGCCATATAAATGAAGATCATCGTAAAGAGGATCAGCATCGTATGAATACCGAATCGAATCGGGAGGAGGCGAATCAAATAGGTCGCCAGAATCAGGATGGCCGACATTCCGAAAAGCTTTTTCCATTCAATTCGGAGCCCGGTCAAGGCGTACATGCCGATGACATAAGCGATTCCCTCTGGAATTCCCTTGCACCCGAGCTGAAGCAGAGATATTGTCAGCATTGCAATTCTCCTTTATTTGGATTCCGCAGGCAGCGGCGCTTGCGGGACGGGATTCATCCGGCGGTTCAGCTCCCGGATAGTAAAAAAGAGAATCAGAAAGGCGTAGCCGCGGATCAGAATGTCGCCAACGCTGAGGATACTGTAGCCCACGTCGATAAAATCCGTCAGAAACCAGAATTTTGTGGTGTCATCGCCCAACACGTGAAGGGGGCTGATTCCCTGAAAGGCCTCTGGACGGGCGTAGCCGGTCCAGTAGGAAAGGGAAGGGAATACCGGCATTTTTCCGCCGTTTTGCCAGATCACAAAACGATTTAAGCCTGTCCCCACCAGAACCAGGACGGAACCGGCGATGCCAGGCCAATAAAGTCGATAAACAAACATGGGGATCAAAAAAAGCAGCATATACGTCGTTTTCAACGCGGAGGCATAGGGGATGAATTGATAATCTCCAAAATATGTATGAATTTGAAAAAAAATATGTACGGCTTCCGCCGCAAACAGCGGGTAGATTGTCCAGGAGCGGAACAGCACACCAACACGGTAATGAAAGAACTTGGCCATTAGCAGGGCCAGACAAAAGGTAATGAGCATGACCATCTCCACAATATACAAAAATATGACTTCTGATAGTACTATTATATAACCGAATTGGAAAAATAACAAGAGAGGAACCGTAAAAATACTTCATAAACTTCCGGATACGGTTTCGCCAAATTTCATAAATTTGTATATAATTGGCGAAAATCAAAGGCCATTTTCTATTTTATGGAAAAACACCCGCCTGTTTTTGTTACAGGCGGGTGTCTGAACGAAATTTTACACGGACAATTTGTCGATTCCGATCTGGACGCGGCGAAGAGTTTCCTCTTTTCCGAGGAGCTCGGCAATCTCGGTTCCTCCTCCGGGAGTGAACTGCTTGCCCGAAACGGCGACCCGGAGAGGCCAGAGAATCGTACCGTTTTTGACACCCAGCTTCTCCACCAAGGCGAACATGGCGGTGTTAATCGCTTCCAGCGTCCAGGGTTCCACGCTCTTCAGGGCCGGCAGGATTTCCTTTAGGGCAGCCAGGGCGGTTTCAGAGGTGGTTTTCATCTTTTTGTGGGTATACATGGCAATGTCATAGTCCGGAAGAACGTCGATGAAGTCGATCTGCTCCGGAATTTCGGTGAAGATCTCCGTACGGGGCTGGAGCAGCTCGGCCAGGAGGTTCAGGTTCAGATCCTCTCGTTTTGTTGCCTGACGGATATAGGGGAGAGCGGCCTTGATAAAGTCTTCACGGGGCATCTTGCGGATATACGCACCGTTGATGGCTTTGAGCTTGGCCGGGTCAAAAATCGCGGGGGACTTGGAAATGCCGCTGACGTCGAACTCCTGGATCAGCTCCTGGAGGGTGAAGATCTCGTTTTCGCCCTTGGGCGCCCAGCCTAGAAGCGCGATGTAGTTAATGACGGCCTCTTCCAGGTAGCCTTTGGCCACCAGATCCTCGAAAGAAGCGTCGCCGTTGCGCTTGGAGAGCTTTTCTGTGGCGTTTTTCATGACGGGGGAGACGTGGATGTAGATAGGAATCTCCCAGCCGAAAGCTTCGTAAAGGAGGTTGTATTTGGGGGTGGAGGAAAGGTACTCGTTGCCGCGAATAACGTGGGTGATGCCCATGGTATGGTCATCCACGACGTTGGCGAAATTATAGGTGGGCATGCCGTCGGCCTTGATCAGGATCTGGTCATCCAGGACGGAATTTTCGACGGTAATGTCGCCGAAGACCTCGTCGTGGAAGGTGGTCGTACCCTCGGTGGGGCATTTCTGACGGATGACGTAGGGGATGCCGGCATCCAGCTTCTCCTGGACCTCTTCGGGGGTGAGGTTGCGGCAGTGGCCGTCGTACTTGGTGGGCATGCCGGAGGCCTGCTGGATCTTATGCAGTTCCTCCAAGCGGTCCTTGTCGCAGAAGCAGTAGTAGGCATGTCCGCTCTCCACAAGCTTCAGGGCGTATTCCTTGAACATGCCCATGCGCTGGCTCTGAATATAGGGGCCGACGGGGCCGCCGATGTCGGGGCCTTCGTCCCAGATGAGGCCGGTTTTTCGCAGGGTGTTGTAGATGATGTCCACAGCGCCTTCCACGTAGCGAGTCTGGTCGGTATCCTCGATGCGGAGGATAAAGGTGCCGTTATACTTTTTGGCCATCAGGTAGGTGTACAGCGCGGTGCGCAGATTGCCGATATGCATATAGCCGGTAGGACTGGGCGCGAACCGGGTGCGGACTTTCTTGAAATCCATTCCAAAATCCCTCCATTTAATTGATCCAATCCCGTCAAATCCGGTCTGCGGGAATTGGTTTTACAGTTTATTGTACCCCGTTTTCCAGCCAATGTCAAGGGCTGGAAGAACTCGTTCTTTCCGGCAGCTGAAATGCTGATTTTTGATGCGGCTTCTTGACAAGCTAGGAAAAGTATACTATAATAAACACAGATTTGCCGCCGTGGTGAAATCGGCAGACACAAAGGACTTAAAATCCTTCGGAAGCAATTCCGTACCGGTTCAAGTCCGGTCGGCGGCACCAAAAAGTCCATCGTTCTTTGAACGATGGACTTTTTTTATGGAAACCACCGGCTCTGCCAGTGGAGGAACCCTGCTAGTTTTAAGTATCGAGTAAAGCAAGCCACTAACAGCAATCTTCCGATGGAGTCATCGTTCCAATAGTTTCGTGGGGTGCACAAAGTTGTATTCTTCCGCTCAGGCATCAATTGCTTTCGGATTTGTTTCTACGCCGCCTACAATTTTCCCTTGAATTTCCCAACTGAGGTCTGCAGGTATTCGTTTGTGAGAACTGTTTTGTGTGGGTGTGCCGGGGTCTGTATGGTCAGAGAGTGTTCTTAGATAAATCTACCATGCACTTAGTTTGGTGAGCCCCAAAGGGTTGCAGTTTGCGGCGAACGGAGCCCCATTGTCACTCCGGATCACTTATAAAGCCTTGGCACAGCTTTTGCTGCGCCAAGGAAGATTACCGGCATGCCCTACAAAGAAATTATCATCCACCTGAGAATTGAGCGCGCCAAAGCACTGTTGGCAGAAGAACACTG
>CAJMLQ010000041.1 GCA_905214265.1 uncultured bacterium | reverse complement strand
ATGGTGTTCCCGTTCGCTTATAACCAGGTGAGCGGCAGCGACCATATTAAGGCAAATTACAATGGGCTGAACATTGAATTGGGCGACATCGAGCTGCTCAATGTGACAGAGGACACCGACGAAGACGGAAACACGCATCAGCACACAGATTCGTACCTGAAAGGGCAGTGGCTTATCTGCGACTTCGGCAAGGAGCTTGCCGGCGAAGTATACATCTCCGAGTGGACCAAAAAAGACCGCAGAAAGATGAAAAGCAACGTCACGATGGATAACGAGGAGTTCAGCAAACGCTTCTGTGTCAGAGCGGATAATCCGGAGGAAGCGTACTACATCCTTACACCGCACATGATGGAATACATTACCTCCATGGCAGACCAGAGCGGCGCCACTATCTATATGTCTTTCCTGCGGAACGGAAAGATGCACGTTGCAGTCAAGACCGGGCGCGATTTTTTTGAACTTGGGAAGGATAATGTCAATGTGGGAGAACTGCGGCAGAAGTTTTTGGGTGAGCTGCGCTGGTTCACCAATATCGTCGACACGCTGCGCGTAGAGGATAACCTTTATAAGAAGGAGACAAACGTATGACGCTGTGGGACGCCGATTTGCTGCTGGTGCTGGCTGTGGCAGGCATTGTGCTGGCCTTTCGATATTTGCGAAAAAAGCCGAAACTGCGCATCATTTGTCTTGTGCTGTTGTCTCTGATCGTGCTGGTTCTCACCGGATATATCGGACTGACTCTGTTTTTTATTGATGCGATACGACATCAACCGCCTGCCTGATAATCAAAGCATATGCTCATTCCAAAGGGTTACCCGCCAGTAACAAGCCTACGGCTGATCCGTATAAGTGGACAAATGAAACCGTTTGCCGTATTTTGGAGCGCGTGGACTATTTGGGACACACGGTAAACTTCAAGACAACGAAGCAATCCTACAAGAGCAAAAAGAAGCTCTGGAACGATCCTGCGGATTGGGTAATCTTTGAAAACACCCAGTCCCCGATCATTGAGGAAAGCGTATTTATTATTGTCCAGAATATCCGTAAATCCCGCCGCCGTCCTACCCGTATGGGGGACATGGGCATCTTCTCTGGGCTTGTGTTTTGTGCTGACTGCGGCAATAAGATGTATCTTTGCCGTGCCAACGAAAAGCCGGAGCAAGCCTACTATCTGTGTGCTACCTATCGCAAAGACCGCAGCCTGTGTACCACACATACCATCCGTAATACGGTATTACATGAAATCGTGCTGAAAAACCTGCGCGAAGCCATACAGTATGTGAGCCTGCACGAAGCCGAGTTTATGCAGGAAGCAGCAGACATCAGTATACGTGATCGTGACGCAGAATTTGCGCGTAAGCGTGATACGCTGGCAAAAGCTGATAAGCGCATTGCAGAGCTTGACCGTATCATTTCCAGATTGTATGAGGACAATGTAATGGGTAAGCTGTCCGATGACAGATTTATCAAAATGTCCCATGACTACGAGCTGGAACAGAGCAACCTTAAATCTATGGCAGAGGTTTTGCGCAAGGAGCTGAAACAGCAGGAGCAGCAGAAAACCAATGTCAAGGCCTTTATTGCAGTCGTAAAAAAATATACGGATATGCAAAAACTTGACGCAACTGTTCTCCGCGAATTTATCGATCGCATTGAGGTATCGCTGGCAGACAGAAAAACCAAGCAGCAGGCAATCACAATCGTTTATAACTTTATCGGTGCATTTGACTTCTCGCAGGCGGCACAAGAAGCCCACAATTCAACTCAAAAACAGCAAAAGACGGCATAGCCGTCAAGCTAAACCGTCTTTTGCTTCAATGTTTTCTTAAGTCACCGCCCATTCCGGCGGGGTTTTGTATTTTTGTGATGGTTTTGGCGGGGTGCGCATAGGATGTAGGGAAAGGAAGTGCCGCTATGAGACAACCACAGACATCGCCATCCCGCACGCCGCTCTACGCCCATGCCTCCCCTTATCCGGAAACCAGCGTGACGGAGCGGAATCCACAGTATGCCCACCTCATGAACGCTAATTTTGCATCCTCTCAGGGGGAATTGACGGCAATCTCCCAATATCTGTACCAGCACTGGATCTTTGCGGAAACCGACGGGGATTTTGCCGCCGCAATCCGGGGAATCGCCATGGTGGAGATGCGCCACATGGACCTTTTTGGCGAACTGACTGTCCTGCTGGGCGGGAATCCCCAGTTCCGGGTGATTACCGGAGACCGTCCGGCCTTCTGGAACGGCTCCGCCCCCTTCTACGGCCGCGGATTGCGGGAGGCTCTGCGGGCAAACCTCCGGGGGGAGGAACAGACCATTCTCCGCTACCGCAGACAGGCCGCAATGATTCAGGATAAGAAGGTCTGCGCCTGTCTGGAACGAGTGATTCTTGATGAAGAGATGCACCGGGATTTTTTCGCACAGAAACTTCAGCAGCTGGAAAACGGATAAAGAGAAAGGCGCAGAAGAGGCCGGAACCGGCGTACTTCTGCGCTTTTTCTATGGATGATTTTTCCAGTGGTCCAACTGGGGAAGCTGTTCGGAAAGGTAGCGCCGAACCTCCTGCTCCGGCCACTGGGGAGAGGAGAGGTGTCCGGCCAGAAATTCAATCAGTTCCTCCAGGGAGGAATAGACAAACTTCCCATCGGTGTAGCACCACTTGCAGTAGTCCTCCTGAAAGCTGCCGTCCGGCTCCCGGCTGATGGAGCTGTCGTCCAGGGGCATTCCGCAGCACTGGCAGACAAGTTTCCGGGGAGAGCCCAGCAGGGTGTTGATGGAGACGCCGTACAGGGCGGACAGCTGCTTGAGGGTTTCCGGGTTGGGAAGGGTCTCGCCAGTCTCCCAGCGGGAGACCGCCTGTCGGGTGAGGAAGAGGCGCTCCGCCAGCTCCTCCTGGCTGAGGCCGTGCTTCCGCCGCAACCCGGCTAAAACTTCTTTTGGTTTCATATTCTGCATCCTCCATTCTGCTTTTATTGTACGGAATTTGTGGCAAGAATGCAAGCAACCCTTTGTTGCGTCAGTCCTCCTGGCCATAGTAGGCCACCAGCAGGTCCACGCAGGCGCCGTAGCTTTTAAGGCCCAGCTCCTGGCCGTAGCTTTGGAGAAAGCTATTATAGACAGTTTGCGTCGCCTGATTGACTGGGGTGTCAAATTTGGCCCAGTAGGCGTTGTTATCGGCCAGGTCGGCGCGGACAAAGTCGTTGAGGCTGCCGGAGACTTCCCGCCAGGCATCCCGGTCCGCCTCATAGAGGGCGTTCCCCAGGTGGATGTAACCCAGCAGGGCGGCAGAGTAGCAGTAGACGGGATTCCCGCTTTCCAGGGCGGCGAGGACCGCCACAAAATTCGCTTCCTGTTCCGGGGCAATGTTTTTCTGGTGAGCCAGTTCGTGGGTGATGGTGGCGGGAAGCATACAGGCAGGGCTGTCTACGTTGAGGTTCGCCTCTCCGGTAAAGGGAAAGAAAAAGCCGGTGAAGTCGATGAGGCTCATGATCTTGGAGAAGAAAATCTTTTTCGGCTGGGGGAGACTGCCGGCCAGGAAGGAGTACTTTTCTCCGATCGCGTCATAGATGTTCCCGCAGCAGTCGAAAATTTCGTCCCGGCTTACAGAGAACAGGCCGGTGTCATCCCGCGCGACCTGGGAGCTATATTCGTTGGCCAGAAGGGCAAATTTTCGGGCCGTGGCTTCCAGCTGGGCGGCGCTGACGGGCTCCGCCTCGATGCCGCTCTTATCAGAAAAGCTGTCGCCGTAATAGTTGACGCCCCAGAGCAGGCAGAAGCCGGCATAAACCGTCAGGCCCGCCGCAGCAAGGCTCATCAGGCGCCGGTAAACGATGATGCCCCGGCGGCGGCCCTTGGGTCGGATCAGGCGGTAGACCGTCTGAGGCAGAAAAATCAGGGCGGCCAGAATTCCAACAGCCCAGATCAGCTCCGCAAAGGAAAAGGGAAGGAAGGAGAGCACCGCTGCCATGGCGCGTTTATAGGGCGTCGTGACCCAGGCGATGAGAAAATTCATCACCTGTTTGAAAGGACGGAACAGAAAGTACAGCCCGATGATCCCGGCGGAGATCAGCAGGGTGAGGTGGATGCCCAGGTGATCCTTGAAAAAGCGCGCAAAACGGTTCACAGCGGTCAGCTCCTTTTGATGGGGATACTACCAGTATAGCGGATTTTTGAACTTTTCGCAATGGAAATCCCCGGTTATTTCCGGCGAAAAAGGGAAGGGTCCGCAGCAGAGGCATATACGGGAGGCGGATCTGTTGCAAAGCTCTGAATGATCTGCTACCGTGAAGAATTGAGCGGAAATTCATAAGATTGTTTATAAATCAAGGTAGAAAGTTGAGGAACCTCTTCGCGTCTTGCGGTATGATGAAGTCAGTCCCCCGGCCGCAGCCGGGGAGAAGACGGAGGATGATAGTATGCCAAAACGCAGAGACGAGCTGTTGAAATGGTTCGATGAAAACCGCTTTTTCATGGAAAATACCGTAAAACGGAATATTGAGGCGTACCGCATGGGACGCGTCCGCCTGCGCGTCACGGATGCCGAAGGGAAGGCCGTTTCCGGCGCGGTTGTCGCAGTGGATCAACGCAGCCACGATTTTAATTTCGGTTGCAACATCTTTATGCTCGACGAGATGGAATCGGAAGAAAAGAACGCCCTTTACCGGGAAAAATTCAAGGAGCTTTTTAACTACGCCGTCGTGCCGTTTTATTGGAGCGACCTGGAACCGGAGCAGGGAAAGCCCCGCTACGCTGCAGACAGCCCCAAGGTCTACCGCCGGCCGGCGCCGGATCTGGTACTGGATTACTGCGATGAAAACGGGCTTCGCCGCAAAGGACACTGCCTGATCTATCACGCCTTTACGCCAGAATGGATGCCCAAGGACGTGCCCACCCAGAAGCGGCTCACCGAAGCGCATCTCCGGGAAGTCGCCGAACGATATGCCGGACGCATCCAGGACTGGGACGTGGAAAACGAGAATCTCTGTTCTTACCGCTGCGACAAATTCCGAACTTATGAGGAGCCGGACTATCTGGAGTGGTGTTTCACCCAGGCCGACCGGGCCTTTACCGGTGGAAACCGGCTGTTCATCAACGAGGCGGCTTTTATCTGGATTGAGAACGGCTACAACGGCTTCATGGGGATCCGCAGCCCCTACTATATGCAGATTGACCGGCTGCTGACCGGAGGAAAGCGCGTCGACGCCATCGGAATGCAGTTCCATCAGTTTATCCGCCGTGAGAACGAGTTAACGAAGGATTCGCTGCCCTTTGACCCGGTGAAGCTCTATGAGGTCATGGATTGCTATGGACGGTTCGGAAAGCCGCTCCACGTCTCGGAGATCACCATCCCGGCTTATGAATGCGGGCCGGAGGAAGAGGCCGTTCAGATGGAACTGACCAAGGAACTTTATCGGACTTGGTTCAGCCATCCGGCCATGGACGCCATCGTCTGGTGGAACCTGGTGGATGGATATGCCTATGGGGCGCCCCGCAACACCCATGAGGGCGAGAATTACTATTCCGGTGGAATGCTCCGGTATGATCTGTCGGAAAAGCCGGTATATCAGGCACTCCGGGAGCTCATTCAGAACGAGTGGCACACCCGCGCAGAGCTCTGCACCGATGAAAACGGCGAGGTGGAGTTTCAAGGATACTTCGGTGATTACAATGTAGCGGTTAACGGACAGAATGTGGCGGACTTCCACCTGGCCAAGACGCTCCGGGATACCGTGGAGATTCGGGCATAAACAGACAGCTTTTTGGGGGTCTTGTATTTTTTTGGAACGGCGCAGCTTCGGCTGCGCCGTTCCAAACTTATTGAAAAACTATTATAAAAGAAATGTTGTATGGATTACAAACAAAAGTTCTATTCGATTTTTAAAGAATTGCAGGAACTTAAAGCTTTCTTCTGAAATATGAAATAAAAAACCTGCGCGAACGGATTCCCATTCGCGCAGGTTTTGCAATCTATGGAGTCGATTAATACATGCCGCCCATATCGGGTGCAGCGGGAGCCGCGGGGGGAGTGGGCTCCTTGATGTCGGCGACCAGGGACTCGGTAGTGAGAACCATAGCGGCGACAGAAGCGGCATTCTCCAGAGCGCTGCGGGTGACCTTGGTGGGGTCGACGATGCCCAAGGAGATCATATCGCCGTACTCTTCGCGGGCCGCGTCGAAACCGTAGCCGGTCTTGCCGGAGCTGATGATCTTGTCGATGATGACAGAGCCTTCCAGGCCGCTGTTGAGGGCGATCTGGCGGACGGGCTCCTCAAGAGCCTTCAGAACAATAGACATACCGGTCTTTTCATCGCCGGAGGCGCTTTCCATGAGAGCCTTGACGGCGGGGATGGCGTTGATGAAAGCGGTGCCACCGCCGGCAACGATGCCTTCTTCAACAGCAGCCTTGGTGGCGGAGAGAGCGTCCTCGATGCGGAGTTTCTTTTCCTTCATCTCGACCTCGGTGGCTGCGCCGACTTTGATAACCGCTACGCCGCCTGCCAACTTGGCCAGGCGCTCCTGGAGCTTCTCACGGTCGAAGTCAGAAGTGGTGGTCTCGATCTGGGATTTGATCTGATGGGTCCGATCCTTGATGGCCTTGCTGTCGCCGGCACCATCGACGATGATGGTGTTTTCCTTCTGGACTTTGACCTGACGGGCGCGGCCCAGCTGGTTGATGGTGGTATCCTTCAGCTCCAGGCCGAGCTCAGAGGTGATGACCTGGCCGCCGGTGAGGATGGCGATATCCTGCAGCATCTCTTTGCGGCGGTCGCCGAAGCCGGGGGCTTTGACAGCAACGCAGTTGAAGGTGCCACGGAGCTTATTCAGGATCAGGGTGGTCAGAGCCTCGCCTTCGACATCCTCAGCGATGATGACCAGCTTCTTGCCGCTCTGGACGATCTGCTCCAGAAGGGGCAGGACCTCCTGGATGTTGGAGATCTTCTTATCGGTGATCAGAATGTAGGCGTCATCCATAACGGCTTCCATCTTCTCAGTGTCGGTGCACATATAGGGGGAGATGTAGCCGCGGTCGAACTGCATGCCTTCGACGACTTCGCTGTAGGTTTCAGCGGTCTTGGATTCTTCCAAGGTGATGACGCCGTCGGCGGAGACCTTCTCCATGGCCTCGGCGATGAGCTTGCCGACTTCTTCGCTGCCGGAGGAAACGGTGCCGACCCGGGTGATGTCATCGGAGCCGGAGACCTTCTGAGAATGCTCGACGATGGCTTTGATGGCTGCGTCTACCGCTTTCTGGATGCCGCGTTTGACGACCATAGGGTTGGCGCCGGCCGCGACGTTCTTCATACCCTCACGGACCAGAGCCTGGGCCAGCAGGGTGGCGGTGGTGGTGCCGTCGCCGGCTGCGTCGTTGGTCTTGGTAGCAACTTCCTTGACCAGCTGGGCGCCCATATTTTCAAAGGCTTCGGGGAGTTCGACTTCTTTGGCGATGGTCACACCGTCGTTGGTGATGAGGGGAGCGCCGAACTTCTTGTCCAGGACAACATTACGGCCTTTGGGGCCCAAGGTGATTTTAACGGTATCCGCGAGTTTGTCGATGCCGGTCTGGAGCGCTTTTCTGGCTTCCTCGCCGTAAATGATCTGTTTAGCCATATCTGGTTCCTCCTAATTTTGTTTCCAGTTTGGTGAACGCTTGCTTATTCCACGATGGCGAGCACGTCGCTCTGGCGGACGATGGTGTATTCCTCGCCGTCCAGCTTGACTTCCGTGCCGGCGTATTTGCTCAGCAGTACCTTGTCGCCGACCTTCAGCTCCATAACGACTTCATGGCCGTCGACCACGCCGCCCTTGCCGACTGCGACAACCTTCGCAACGGAGGGTTTTTCCTGGGAAGCAGCGCTGAGGATAATTCCGCTCTTGGTGGTTTCCTCAGCCTCCTGCATCTGGACAACAACACGGTCCGCTAACGGTTTGATGTTCATAGATGGTTCCTCCTTATATGTCTGTTTTGTTTTCTCAAACTCTTAGCACTCTTATTTGTCGAGTGCTAACACTATCTATTTTATCCGGAAATTCAGAAAAATCAAGGGGTATTTTGATTTTTTTAGCATTTTTGTATGATTGCACAAAACGCATCAAAAAATATAGGCAGATTATGGTATCGGAGCCTTTTGGAATAATGCTGTAGGATGAAAGAGCGGCGAGAATTCAACGGAAGAAAAAGTTCGAAAATAATTCCAGGAAATCGGGACTGAAACGCAGAAAATTTTGCCGGATTTTCTTTATTAAGAAGAATATGCATGAAACCAATGCTTCGAAAAACGAAAAGTTTGTGAATTCTGATGCCGGAAAGCGGGCTGGATTTTGTTGACATCCGATAGGGGGTATGTTATACTAATCCTAATAAAAAATACGGTACCTGCAGAAAAAAAGCGCGCCGCCGCTGGATTTGGCAGATATGGATGGAAGGATGAGAAAAATGGAAGAGATCCGAATTGAGCGCAACCCTGCGCCGAAGCAGAAACCGGACGAAAATCATCTGGTTTTCGGCCATGAATTCACGGATCACATGTTTATGATGGACTGGAACAAGGAAGAAGGCTGGCATGACCCCCGTATCGTCCCCTATGGTCCCCTGACTTTGAGCCCCGCCTGTAACTGTCTGCATTACGGACAGGAGACCTTTGAAGGCCTGAAGGCCTACCGCAGCCCCGACGGGTCTATCCGTCTCTTTCGGCCGGAAGAGAACTTCAAGCGGCTGAACAACTCCAATGAACGTTTGTCTATGCCGCAGATTGATGTGGATTTTGCTCTGAAAGCCCTGAAGACCCTGATTGAGCTGGACGCCGACTGGGTTCCCCATAAACCGGGTACCTCTCTTTACATCCGGCCCTTCGTCATTGCGACAGAGCCTTCCCTGGGCGCCCATACCTCCACCCAGTATCAGTTCCTCATCATCCTCAGCCCTGTGGGGGCCTACTATGCCAGTGGGCTGAATCCTGTAAAGATCTACGTGGAAGACAACTATGTTCGTGCGGTCCGGGGCGGTATGGGCTTTGCCAAAACCGGCGGAAACTACGCGGCATCCATGAAGGCCCAGGACGTGGCTGCGGAGGAGGGCTTCTCCCAGGTCCTGTGGCTCGACGGCGTAGAGCGGAAATACATTGAAGAAGTCGGCGCAATGAACGTCTTTTTCGTCCTGGGCGATGAGGTGGTCACCCCCGCGCTGCAGGGGAGCATCCTCCCCGGCATCACCCGGAAATCTGTCATTGAGCTGCTGAAAAGCTGGGGAATGAAGGTTTCCGAGCGCCGCTTGTCCATCGATGAACTGGAGGACGCCTACCGGGAGGGCCGCTTTACCGAGATGTTCGGCAGCGGTACTGCGGCGGTCATTTCCCCCGTGGGCCTGCTCCGCTACCAGAATATGGACATGGAGCTGTCCGATGGTAAGATCGGGCCTCTTTCCCAGAAGCTCTACGACGAACTGACCGGGATCCAGTGGGGAACCAAGCCGGATCCCTTTGGATGGAGTGTCAAGGTCCTTTAATGCAATGGAAAAGCCCGCCGGAGCGTTGACCCCGGCGGGTTTCCTCTATTTCAAGCAGTCAGACACGGTCCGCCTGCGGATTGGTTGCCTGCCGCCTGACACCCTATCTTATGCGAAAGGAGACCCGGCTGTGAGTGAAAATCCTGCAAAATTCATAAAATGGGACTTGAAACGCCGCCGGTCTCCCCGTATAATAGTAACGCGGGGCATTGAACCCGCTTTTCGAACTCAAAAATATGATAAAGGAGCGTGTCAGGATGAGCGCTGAAAACAAACCGATTGCTGTCCGGGCGGCAGCTTCCGTTACATTGCCGGCAGTTACCATGCGGGGGATCGTGATGTTCCCGTCGATGCTGCTGCATTTTGATGTAGGCCGTGAAAAATCCATTCTTGCGATCAAAAAGGCTATGGAAGGCGACCGCCAGCTCTTTCTGGTGGCGCAGAAGGACTATACCGTAGAGGAGCCCAAGCGGGAGGATCTCTATAAGGTGGGCGTAGTCGCCAAGATCGTCCAGCTTCTGAATTCGGACAAGGAGTCTGTCCGGATCATGGTGGAGGGACTTTACCGTGCCGTGCTTTTGGAGGCGGATTTGGACGGCCCCTGCATGATGTGCGAGGTGCGGCCCTCTGCCGACCAGAAGATCGGAGAGATTTCTCCGGATGTGGAACAGGCGCTGTTCCGGGCGGTGATCAGCAGTTTTGAGAATTACTGCAGCATGGTCCCCAAGATGCCCCGGGAGATTGCGGCCAGCGTGATGTCCCAGAAGACTTTGCAGGGCCTTTTTGACAAGATCGTCCAAAACCTGTTCTTCCAGGTAGAGGATAAGCAGGCGTTGCTGGAGGAGCGGAACCTCCTAAAACGGATGCAGATGTTGGTAGAGGTCCTGGAAAAGGAGACCTCCATCCTCTCCCTGGAGCAGGATATTTACAGCCAGGTCAAGGATCAGATGGACAAAAACCAGCGTGATTATTTCCTGCGGGAACAGCTGCGGGTCATCTCCAACGAGCTGGGCGAAGGTGACAATCCCCAGGAGGAGTCCATGGAATACATGGACGTGATCGCCTCCTTCAAGAATATGCCCGAGGAAACCCGGGAAAAACTATACAAAGAATGCGACCGCTTGTATAAAATGCCGCCTCAGTCTCAGGAGGCCCAGATCGTCCGCACCTATATCGAGACCTGCCTGGAACTGCCCTGGGACAAGACAACCAAGGATCACGCCGACGTGGAACGGGCTTCCCATGTCCTGGAGCGGGATCACTACGGCATGAAAAAAGTCAAGGACCGCATCCTGGAGCTCATTGCCGTACGGAAGCTGGCCCCGGACATCAAGGGACAGATCATCTGCCTGGTGGGGCCTCCCGGTGTGGGCAAGACCTCCATCGCCAAGTCCATTGCCAAGGCGCTGGGGCGGAAATATGTCCGCATTTCCCTGGGCGGCGTCCGGGACGAGGCAGACATCCGCGGACACCGTAAGACCTACCTGGGCTCCATGCCCGGCCGGATCATGACCGCCATGAAGCAGGCGGGTTCCCGGAATCCTCTCCTTTTGCTGGATGAGGTGGACAAGATGGGCGCGGACTTCAAGGGCGACCCTTCGGCGGCTTTGCTGGAGGTGCTGGACAGCGAGCAGAACAACGCTTTCCGTGACCACTATATCGAGGTACCCTTTGATTTAAGTGAAGTGCTCTTCGTCACCACGGCCAACACTACCTCCACCATTCCCCAGCCGCTGTTGGACCGGATGGAAGTCATTGAAATGGGCAGCTACACCCGCGAGGAAAAGTGGAATATCGCCCGGAGGCATTTGATCCCCAAGCAGGTCAAGCGGCACGGCCTCACGGCCAAGGAGCTGAAGTTTGCGAAGGACGGTATCTACGCCCTGATCGACAGCTACACCCGGGAGGCCGGCGTCCGGAATCTGGAGCGGGAAATCGCCTCCATCTGCCGTAAGACAGCGAAAAAGGTGGTCAGCGGGGAAGTGTCTTCCTTCACTGTTTCCGCGAAGACCATCGGGGAGTTAATGGGCGTGCCGCGGTATCTGGACGAAGGAATGCGCCGCAGTGATGAAGTCGGCGTTGTGACCGGGCTGGCCTGGACTTCCGTGGGCGGCGAGACTATGGACATCGAAACCATTGCCCTCCCCGGAACTGGCAAGGTACAGATCACCGGCCAGCTGGGCGAGGTGATGACGGAATCTGCCCAGATTGCGGTCAGCTATGTGCGGAGCATCGCCGAGAGCTACGGAATCGCCCCGGATTTTTATAAGAACAAAGACATCCATATCCATGCGCCGGAGGGAGCTGTTCCTAAGGACGGACCGTCTGCGGGCGTGACGATGGTCACGGCCGTGGTCTCTGCTCTTAGCGGCATCCCGGTCCGTCGGGACGTGGCCATGACCGGCGAGGTGACCCTTCGGGGCCGGGTGCTTCCCATCGGCGGTCTCCGTGAGAAATCCATGGCCGCTTACCGGATGGGGATCAAAACCGTTTTCATTCCCCAGGATAACCGCAAGGACCTGGAGGAGGTAGACCCGGTGGTAAAAGAACATATCGCGTTTGTGCCGGTCTCCCATGTCAGCGAGGTCCTGCGCGGCGCACTGATTCACCTCCCGGAGGCGGCGGTCAAGCCTCAGACGGCACCGCAGCCGCTGCCCGCGATGGGGGACGGTAAGCAGGAACATATCGCCATCCAATAAGCCGGGTTTTCCGGGAAAGGTTCCATATGAATTATCATAACGTATCGTTTTTGGCGTCCTACGGCCTATCTCGGCAGCTGCCTCCCTCCCAGCGGATGGAGGTGGCCTTCGCCGGGCGGTCCAATGTGGGGAAGTCCTCCCTGATCAACAAACTGCTGGGGCGGAAAGCGCTGGCCCGCGTCAGCGCGGTGCCGGGAAAGACGGCGACGGTCAACTTTTATGACCTCGACCAGACGATTCATCTGGTGGATCTGCCTGGTTACGGCTACGCCAAGGTGGCCAAGTCGGAAAAAGGGCGTTGGGCTGAACTGATCGAGGGGTATCTGAACGACGAAGAGCGGGATCTTGCCCTGGTCGTGCTGCTGGTGGACATGCGCCATCCGGCCACCAGGCTGGACGTGGATATGGCGAATTATCTGATTGAGACAGAGAAACCCTTCCTTGTTGTGCTGACCAAGGCGGACAAGCTGAACAAAACCGAGCGTGCCCAGCGGCTGGCCTCCATTGCAGACGAGTTGCCCTGCGGGGAGGAACTGACGATCCTTCCCTTTTCCTCGGAGACCGGGGAGGGTGTGGAGGTCTTGCGCGGCATTCTGGATGAACTTGCCGCTCCGGAAATGGAAGAAGCGAACTAGGCGGAAACTCTAAGAAAGGCGTGAAGCAGATTTGAGACGGCAGATTCAAGTGGAAAACGGGGAACTGATGCTGGGAGGGGTAGGCGCGAAGGCGCTGGCCCGAGAGTACGGCACCCCTCTTTATGTGATGGACGAGGGTGTGATCCGCGGCAGCATGCGGGCGTTCCGTTCTTCCATGGAACAGTATTACGGCGGAAAGGGCTTGGTCTGCTATGCATCCAAGGCGTTTTCCTGTAAGGAGATTTATCGAATCGCTATGGAGGAGGGCCTGGGTGCGGACGTGGTTTCCCTGGGGGAACTGCACACCGCCCACAGCGTCGGGTTTCCTATGGATAAGATCTGTTTTCACGGGAACAATAAATCCCGCCGGGAGCTGGAAGCGGCTCTGGAATGGGGCGTTGGACGCATCGTGGTGGACAATCTCACCGAGCTTGCGGCTCTGAGCGCCCTGGCGGCAGAAATGGGCAGAACGGCGAACATCCTGCTGCGGATCAAACCGGGCATCGACGCCCACACCCACAGCTTCATCCGGACGGGGCAGATCGATTCCAAATTCGGGCTGGCCCTGGAGACTGGCGAGGCGATGGCCGGCGTACGGGAGGCCTTGGCTGCTGGGAATGTTCGCCTCCACGGCGTTCACTGTCACATCGGCTCTCAGATTTTTTCGGTGGATCCTTTCGTCCATGCGGCGGAGGTCATGGTGGGCTTTATGGGCCAGGTCAAGGCAGAGACCGGCGTGGAGCTGGAGGAGCTGAATCTGGGCGGCGGATTCGGCATCCTGTATACGGACGAGGACGCTCCGGTGCCCTTTGGCGGTTACATGGAGCCGGTTTCGGCGGCGGTAAAGGCGTCGGCAGAGAAATTTGGCCTTGCCCAGCCCTTCGTCATCATCGAACCGGGCCGTTCCATTGTGGGCGAGGCGGGGACGACGCTGTACACGGTCGGCTCCGTCAAGGAGATTCCGGGAATCCGCACCTACGTATCCGTGGACGGCGGTATGGGGGACAATCCCCGCTATATTCTCTATCAATCCAAATACGATATGATCCTTGCAAACCGCGCGGACGAACCGGCTTCGGAGGTCGTCACCGTGGCAGGACGCTGCTGCGAAAGCGGCGATCTGGTGGGTGAAAATGTCCCGTTGGCCCCGGCCCGTCCGGGAGATCTGCTGGCGGTGTTTGCCACCGGCGCGTACAACTACTCCATGGCATCCCGGTATAACCGGGTTCCGGTTCCGCCGGTGGTGATGGTGAAGGATGGCGCTTCCCGCATCATCGTCCGGGGCGAAAATCTGGAGGATCTGACGCGAAACGATATTTAGTTTGGAGCAGAATGGATAATTTTGTGCGCATCATTTTCCGATGGTTGGAAAGTTCTACAAAATTCGAGAATTCTGTTGACAAGTCCGCATGGATTTGCTATAATAGACAAGCGTTGAGAAAATCAGCGCTTGCATACGAGCCACTAGCTCAGTTGGCAGAGCATTTGACTTTTAATCAAAGGGTCCGGGGTTCGAATCCCCGGTGGCTCACCAGAAAAGCCCATAGACACTATGTCCGTGGGCTTTTATTTTTTGACTAGAAAGTCTACTGCGACACTCGTTCCGTTATAAGCCAAGGGATTTTCGTAAATTGTCTACGTTATCATGTACATAAATCGAAGATGCAATATTTATGTTGGCATGTTCAAGAAAATGGGATACCGTCCGAATGTTGTGAATCTGCTCGTAAAGTAACGTTCCACAAGTGTGCCACAGTTCGTGCGGGTTAAGAGACGGAATATCGGGCTTGGATTCCTCTGCCTTAAACAGCATTGAGAACCGCAGAACCAAGATAAAGTTCCTCAGACCAATGGCTTTATTGAATGCTTCAACAGGGCAGTAATAATCCTTGGACGCAATTGTAACTGATCTTATAATGATAGGATAGTGATTAGTATGAAATTTGCACAAAAGGAACCCAACTTTGAACGTTTTTTGAAAATGCTGCGTTGTGAACCCACTGATCGGCCTGTGTTGTTTGAAGCGTTTATGAATGAGCCTCTTTACCGTAAGTTGGCCGGACATGGGCCAGAGGACGATAGCGAATTGGCACATTTGCGCATGGTAGTGGATGCATTTGCCCGGGGAGGCTATGACTATGCTCAGGTCTATGGAAGTGCTTTTTCGTTTCCAACCAAAGCAGCTGCGCATTTACAGACCATTTCGTTGAATGAAGGATTCGTCATTACTGACCGTGCTTCGTTTGATACCTATGATTGGCCTGATCCGGATGACTTTGACTATTCTCGCCTAGAAAAGATCGTTCCTTTTTTGCCACAAGGAATGAAATTAATGGCTGTGGGGCCGGGGGGAGTACTGGAAAACACCATTAGCTTGGTTGGCTATGAAAATTTATGTTATATGTTGTATGACGATCCTAATCTTGTGCGTGCTATTTTTGATGCGGTGGGATCCCGGCTAGTGCGTTATTATGAACGAGTAGCAGCTTATGACAGCGTAGGTGTTCTGATGGCAAACGATGACTGGGGTTTTAATACGCAGACGTTCTTATCTTTAGAGGACATGCGTAAATATGTTTTCCCTTGGCACAAACGAATCGTACAGGCAGCTCACAAGCAAGGAAAACCAGCTCTATTGCATTCCTGCGGTTATATGGGTGAGGTAATGGAAGATATTATCGAGAATATGTGCTTTGATGGTAAACATTCCTATGAGGATAATATTCTGCCCGTTGAGGACAGTTACCGTCGTTGGGGCGGACGAATTGCTATTTTAGGCGGTGTGGATCTTAATTTTATAACTCGCGCTACACCGGATGAAATTCGTGCACGTTGCGCGGCATTGTTGGAACTGACTAGCGCCACAGGCGGCTATGCTCTAGGATCAGGTAATAGCATACCGGAATACGTGCCTTGGGAAAATTATTTTGCAATGATCAACACGGCATTAGAGGCCTACATTCATAGGGGAAAAATATAAAATTTCAAATCAAATGCTTGCGGACTTTATGAATCCAGCATTCCAAACAGCTTTCAAGCGTTATTTTGCTGAATTGGGTGTGTGAGTCAGCAATAGGAACAAATTATTTCAGGTAATGAATGAAGCTGGTGAAAATTATGCCTATTTGCGTCTGACGGAAGAGAACGCTGTGGTTGGGTTCATACAATTCACCGTAATCTCGTTTTCAAGTTGGCTTTTTGAAACGAAAAGGGACTTTATCCGAGAATTTTGGGTAGCAGATAAATATCGCGGCTGCGGCCATGGAACGAGACTGCTTCGCTGCGCGGAAGAATACTTTGTCAGTCAGGGCGTATACAAAGCAATCCTGACTACGGATACTGCGGGGAGCTTTTACATCCGTCATGGATACCGAAGAAATCACGATATTTCCATCCAAAATGACGATGCAGTTTTTGTCAAGAGCTTAAGATGAACACCATCAAGCCCAAAATTCAGCGAAAAGCAGGCAGACGTTTCCGTCTGCCTGCTTTTTTATATGAAAAGACTGCATTAAATGCGGTTTTCCAGCAAAAATTCCACCATCCGCATACTCTTGGCCGCGTCCTCGATGCTGCAGGCCGGAGCGGTTCCGTTCCTGAGCGCTTCGATAAAGCTGATATCCTCCTGCTTGTGCCGTAATACGGATGATAGGCCTCTCCGCTGGCGATTTTTTTGCCGTCGACCACATTGATCTGCTGCTGGTCGATACCGGCCGCGGAGATGGAGTAAATGCTTTTGCCGCTGCAAACATCTCGCTCATCAGGGTATAGGTGTGGGGAACGCCGTACTTCCGGGCCGCCGCAGCGGCCTTCTCCTCCCTCAGGTCGCAGATAGCCGCGATTTCGCAATTCGGGATTTCCGAAAGGCTCGGCAGATGAACGCTGTTCGCAATGCCGCCCGCCCCAATGACCGCAACTTTACACCAGTTCCAGCCTTCCTCGCTTGATGCAGGATTTTCCTGCCGTCATTCTGTATTTTCCAGCCGGCATTGCCGCGAGCGGGCAAAATACTCATCCAGCCGCTCCATGCCGAATTCCCGGACCACATCCTCCGCAGAGAACTCCTTCGATTCGCTGGTCAGCATCACCGCGCCGACGAAGCCAGGGTCGCGGACCTCGATGGCAGAGCCGTATTTGTCCTTTGCCGCCTGGATCTTTTCCCAGTTGAAGTCCAGATGGAGCATCTGATAGTCCAGATTGATTTTTGTCGTGACAAAGGGGTAGTAATTGGTGGAGTGTGCAACAACCTCTCCCAGCGGATTGATGACCGTACAGGGCAGGCCGGCGACGGCTCCCGCAAAATAGCTGCGGCAGTGATAGGCCCATTCATTTTGGACCAGTCCGCCGTGATACATGGAAGAAAAGAGGATCAGTTCCGGTTTTTGTTCCTCGTATTTCCGGCGCAGCTCGTCAAAATTCAGATCGAAACAGATCGCGCAGGCTACCCGCCCGATGTCCAGCTGGAAAACCGGCGCTTCCCGGCCACAGAGCATTTTGCCTTCGCTGACCTCTGTGACGACCAGATGGTTCTTGTTATAGATACCGGCAATATTCCCCTGGCGGTCCAGCAGCTGGGTGGAGTTGCGGTAGCTGCCGTCCGGCAGCCGCCGGGCCGCGGAATAGGCGATATTGCAATGATTCCGGCGGCAGATTTCTGCAAAAAAGTCCCGGATGCGGTTCTCGCGGGCCTCATAGTAGCGCATTCGCTCCTCCATGGTGAAATTCGGGTACCGGTCGCAGGCCTCCGGCACAACGATCAGGTCCGGCTTGCTGCAAAGCACTTGGGACAGTTCCTTTTCCCAATGCCGTTCCATTTCCGTTACCAGACTATCCAGATCCTCCTGGTAGGGGAGGCGGTAAGGGGCCGGCCCAAGAAGGCTGATGGTGACATTGCGTGCCATATTTTTTGCTCCTTTCTGTTTGGGGCTTTCCATGCAGGACTATTTTTGTCTTTATCATAGCATACTTTGCATCATCCGTAAAGAATTCTCCCGCAATTTCGCATTTCCTTACGCAATTTCGGATTTTCCTATGGCAAAAGCCACAGCAGTGTGATAGAATGAAGCTGAGATCCCCGAAAAAAGTTCGAACGATTCTCGGCATTGTATCTTTCTCTTCCGGCCGTTATAATAAAGTAGAAGCAGGCGGCCACCGCTTACATCGTCAGGAGGAATGCTGCAATGGAAAATGCAACGAAACAGCTCACAGAGTGGGCGATCCGTAAAATACAGACCGAATACCCCGGAGACGTCGCGCTTTTGGTGGCGGTGGGGGAGAATGCGGTGGACGATGACGGACACGGCGAGTGCTTCGACTATTTTGTTCCCGCCACAGCCCGCGGAAACGAATTGGCGCAGACCTTCATCATCGGCGGCGTGGGCCACGACCTCTACCCCCGTTCCTGGGAGCGGGTGGAGCGGACGGCCAATTTGGAGGACAGCGCCACCGACACCCTCTGGAAAGCCCGGATCGTATACAGCCGGACGCCAGAGGATGAGGCGCGCTTTTGGGCGCTGCGGGAGCGGCTTGCGGAAAACCTGGAAAATCCGGGATTTCTGTACCGCCGGGCCTTGGAAAAGATCGACGCGGCCATGGATTTTTACCGCACTATGCTATTTGAGGACGCGCTCTTCAAGCTGCGGCTGGGGCTGTTCTATCTGTCCGAACGCCTGAGCACTGCAGTGGCCTATCTCAACGGGACCTATCTGGACGACTGGCGCGCCGGGAACCTGGCCCAGCTGAAGCGGCTCCGTGAGCTGCCGGCTTCCTACCTGGAAGCCTGCCAGGCCGTTGTGACCATGGAGCAGGCCTCTCCAGAAGAAATCCGCTGTCTCGCTTACCGGATGCTGCAAACGGTGCGGGCCTTTGCATTTCAAAAAGCGCCGGAAGGGCAGGAGAAGCTCTCAGCACCCAGTCTCGCTGGCCTGGCAGACTGGTACCAGGAAATGTCCTTGACCTGGCGTCGGCTCCGGTATTACTGCGGCGTCCAAAATTCAGAGCTGGCCCTTTGGCACGCCTGCTATCTCCAGTCCGAGCTTTTGGTGGTGGGGGAGGAGTTTTCCCTGGGCGAGCTGGATCTGCTGGGCAGCTACGACAGCCGGGACCTTGTCCCTCTGCGGGAGCGCAGCGTGGAGCTGGAGCGGCAGATCATTTCCACTCTCGAAAACGCCGGCGTCCCGATCAGGCAATACGAGAGCGTCGGCGACTTTTTCGCCCGCACCTGAGGAAGGGTGCAGCTTATGAAATATCGGAATGCATCGGAAGTGCTGCCGGATGAGCTGCTCAAACGGATCCAAAAGTACGCGGCCGGAGAGACCCTCTATATCCCGTCGGACGGAAAGCGCAAGACCTGGGGCTCCGGCTCCGGCGCGCGAGTCTTCTACGAACAGCGCAACGAGGAGATCCGGTATCGTTATTCTCGCGGCGCGTCCATGGAACAGCTTTCAGACGAATATGCCCTTTCCTATGAGACCATCCGGAAAATCGTCTACACCGCAAAATAGTCCCAACCGGAACGGCGTTTGCCGCCGGCCGCTGGATAGAAACCAAAAAGGAGACCGCTTATGAGCCAGATGACAACAAAAGAACGCTTTACCCGTATGTATGAGCACCGGGAGGCTGACCGCGTCCCGATTTTTGACAGTCCATGGGCCGGTACCATCGCCCGCTGGACCCGGGAGGGCATGCCGGAAGGCGCCGACTGGCGGGACTATTTCGGTGTGGACAAGGTAGCGTCTATCGGCGTGGATATCACGCCCCGCTATGAATACAAGGTCCTGGAGGAAACCAGCCACTACATCATCTATACCTCCCCCTGGGGCGTCACCATGAAGCAGTTTAAGGATGCCGATTCCACCCCGGAGTTCCTGGATTTCACCGTTACGACTCCGGAGGCCTGGGAAAAGGCCAAGGAACGGATGACCGTTGATCGGGATCGGGTCGACTGGGAGAACCTGAAGCAGAATTACGGCCGCTGGCAGGCCGAGGGCCAGTGGATCGAGGGAACCTTCTGGTTCGGCTTTGACGTCACGCATTCCTGGATGGCCGGGACCGAAACCATCCTCATCGCCCTTCTGGAAGAGCCGGAATGGGTCAAAGACATGTTCAGCACCTATCTGGAGCGCTGCATCGCCCACTTTGACATGATCTGGGATGCGGGCTACCGCTTCGACAGCATCATGTGGTACGACGACATGGGCTACAAGAACACTCCCTTTTTCTCCAACACCGTCTACCGGGAGCTTCTCCAGCCCTTCCACCGCCGCGCCGTAGAGTGGGCCCACAATAAGGGCATCAAGGCGCGCCTGCACTCTTGCGGCGATATTATGCCCCTGATGCCGGACGTGATGGAAACGGGCATCGACGCCCTGAACCCCATTGAAATCAAGGCCGGTATGGATATCGAGGCCCTGAAGCGGGACTATGGCAGCCGTCTGGTCCTCCACGGCGGCATCAACGCCGTCCTCTGGGACAACAAGGAAGCAATCCTTGCCGAAATCGCGCATACCCTGCCCATCGTCAAGGAAAACGGCGGCTATATTTTTGCTTCAGACCATTCCATTCCCAATTCCGTGAGCCTGGAGAACTTTCGGGAGATCGTCCAGGCGGTCAAGTGCATCGGCGCCTATTGAGCAAGACTCCGGGGCAGCAAAGAGCGGTGCGCCGCTCTTTTTCTGTCCTTACAGCAGCCGCTCCCCGGTTTCCGCGTCGAATACAGCGGTGGTAAACGGCGTAAGCTCGCACTCCGTCTGCTTTCCGCTGCGGAAAACCACCGTCCGTTTTCCGCCCTGGGCCGAGTTGAGCGCCACCAGCCCGGCTCCGGCCAGCACCGGATCTCCTGTATCGCAGTAGCAGTGAACGCCCGCTTCGCGAAAAATTGCCCGGGTGGTCTCTTTCTGCAGGAAGGGCAGGGCAAAGTACCACTGGTGGCCCTTCCGTGCGGCGGCGCAGGCTCCGCTTTCCTTATAAAAAGCCAGTGGCTCCGCTTCCGGATCCTCTGCCGCGAACACTGGGTCGAATTTGGCGCTGTCCAGTTCCACTCTGCACGGCGGCAGAACACCGTTCAGGGTCTGGTACCCGGTCTCAGGGCCGATACGCTTCACAGCGATACCTGTGGTCTCCCGGATGTGCTCTTCGCTGAGCGTCCGGCTGTCAGAAAAACCGGGCGCATATAGCCAGACGACTTCCCGGCCCATTGTTGTCCGGCGGATGATCTCCCGCTGCTCCGGCGTAAGCAGGTAGGCGTTGGCGAAAATGACGCAGCGGTACCGTTCCATCTCTGCCAGCTCCAGGTCTTTCAGATAGATGCAGTCATAGGCGGCTCCCGTGCGGCTTACCGCCTCATGGAGGGCGTACTCCTCGTCGGCGATCCGGCACTGGGCGAAATAGGACTCGGTGTCGTAGACCAGCAGCACATCCGCCGCGGGCCGGTAGGGCCGGAGGGCGTAAGTTTCTGCCAGCTTTTGCAGCCGTCCTACTTCCCGGAGCAGGTCCGGCTGATCCCACCAGCCCTTTTTGCGATAGATGCTTCCGGCTGAGGAATTCTGGCTCCTAGGCTGGATGAGGCTTGGAATAATGCGGTGGTCGTAGTACCAGCACCCCATGCCCGCCAGCACCGGCAGCAGAATATTCCGGCGAAGCTGGGCGATGGTTTCGTCCTGGTGAGCGGGGTCGCCGCCAACAAAGCTCTCCGTCCCCACGGGATGCTGGTCCATTTCCGTCAGCCACAGCATCCCGTGAAGGCGGGTAGATTCCAGCAGCCCCCGGGACATGGGGACGCCGTCCGCCCGGCGGTTCTGCATGTAGGGGAAGGGTCCGCACAAAAAGTCGATGGTTTCCCGTTCCCGGTAGAGCAGATCCACCATCAGATGCCCTCCGATGACCGCATTGCTCCCGCCCGCCCCCAGAAAGTAGCCAAAAAAGCTCCCGGTCAGCACCGGACGGCCCCAGCTTTTCTTGATGATGCGGCAGAAGTGCAGAATGGCCTCCGGCGGCGTGATCTGCAGGCACCGTTGGGCGTGCATGGTGTCCCGGGCCGTTACCGGATCCCGGAAAAGCCCGTCATCCCCGGGCCGGTCAGTGTCCGGGCAGAAGGGGGCGGAGTCGATGGTCACATCGGACCGCCCCCAGGCTTTCTGCAGAGCTTCGTCGCTGCCATACTGTTCCCATAGCATCCGCCGGAACCGCTCCGTCATGGGCCGGGAGCAGTCAGGACCCCACTGATGCCATTCTCCGTAAATGCCGCAGGCTACTTGGATTCCAATGACCTGGCGGCCCTCCGGCGTGTCCCATACCTCTTCGCAGAAGGTCCGGAGAAGCTCTCCCGCCTTGTCCAGCCATTTCCGGGAGGCCAGGCTGACCCGCATGTGGCGTTCGCCGTCGCACCGGATGAGCCGGTCGCTCTCTCACCGGGAACGGTGTTCTTGTTGGCAGTAATGTGTACTTCGTCCAGGTTGTGC